>NZ_CAMQZG010000003.1 GCF_947039605.1 uncultured Clostridium sp. | reverse complement strand
ATCGAAAAACAAAAAAAAGGACATCGACATTGTAGTTTGTCGACGTCCTGAAAGCTCCATCAAACGATGGAGCTTTTTTTAATCCTTTTTATTTGGATCAACAAATCTGAATTGAGAGAATGTACCAAGGTTTGTATCAACAATTTTTGATAACTCTTGTGCAGACTCAAGAACAGATTCACTAGAAACTTTCATTGTTTGTGCAGAAACATTTATATTTTCTGATAATGAAGAAACTTCAAGTGAAGTAGTATGAATATCTTTCATAGTTGAAAGTATATTTATATTACTATTTAGTATTTCATTAGATCTTATGTTAACCTTATCAATTTTAGGTGCAATTTCAGAAACTGAATTAGAAATAGTATTAAATGAATCAATAGCATTTGATACTGTATTTTTTTGAATGTTTAAAGTTTCTTTCATGTTACTACTTTTACTTACAAGGTTAGTTGAACTATCGAGTGCATCTCCAATAAGATTATTGATTTTGTACGAAGATTCTTTTGTTTGTTCTGATAATTTTCTGATTTCAGAAGCAACAACAGAGAATCCTTTACCAGCTTCTCCAGCTCTTGCAGCTTCTATTGCTGCATTTAAAGCAAGCAGGTTAGTTTGTTCAGCTATGTTATTAATAAGGTCAGTTATATCATTAACTTTTTCGATATTAGCTTTCATAGTTGATAACGTAGAAGAAAAATCTAAGAATATCTCATTAAAGTTGTTAAATGAATCATCTAATTTAGCCATTTCATTGAAACTCTCATTAGCTTTTTTACTAACATTACTTGTCATAGTTGATATAGTATTAATTTCAGATACATTAGATGTCAATGTATTATTAAATACTGATATGCTATTAACAATATCTGTTATAGCAGAAGTTTCATCAACAATTTCATTAGAGATTTCATTAATTGAATCAACTATATTAGAACTAGAATCTCTTAAACCTTTTGAAACATCTGTTAAGTTAGTTGATTGAATTTCCATAAGGTGTGTTGTAGTTTTAATATTAGTTACCATACCCTCTATTGAATTTTGCATGCCTTCAGTAGCACTTGCAATAGCACCAAGTTCATCTTTTCTAAGAAAATGTCTAGGTCTTATATGATAGAAGAAGTCTCCTTCCTTTAAAAATTCAAAGTGAATTCTAAAGTTATTTAAAAGAGTAGCAAGTTTTCCAAGTAGTTTCCAAATTAATACTAAACTTCCAAGTGTTAATATTAAAGAAAAAATAAAATAATAAAGAGCTATTTTTAAAGATACTTCGGGCGCTGTTGCTAAATCCCCGACTATAAGTTTTTGGATTGAATTTTTGCTAAGAAAATAAACTGCTAAAGAGTTTATTAAAAGCACGATAGTTAAAATTATAGCTATTTTTGAAGTAATATCGGTCTTAAGACTTTTCCTTGCATCAAAATCAAAATTTACGCTCATAATTCTCATCCCCCTTACTAAAATTTGTGTATAGTAAAAGTTTAATATGTTTTTCTATTAAATTCAATAATTTCCTATAAAAGTAATATTAACAAAGAGTAAATAATAAAATTTTATGTTAAAAATTATTATATTATTATACATTTAACGATAAAAAAAGTAATAAACTGTATTGTGGAGAAATTTATTTAGGTGGTTTGTCGGATGAAATTTTTAAATTTAAAACAGTATTCTAATAATTTTTTCAACTTTATATATAGTAATGATGAAAAATTGGTCTATACAACAAAAAGAAAAGTAGACAAAAGAGATGTTTTTTATGTCTGTAGTTATGATATAAAAAATGATTTTGAATATGTTATAAAAACCTTTGAAATTGATGGAAAATCATATTATGACTATAAAGTTTTCTTTAAGGATAATAGTTTATTTATATTGCACAAAAAAAAAAATATTCTTAATGTGTCTAAAATAGCAAATCCACTAGGTGATTCAGAAGAGTATTTATTTAATATTTATTTAGAAGGAGAGATTAAACATATAAATATACTAAATCAACAATATTTTGTGGTTTTTATAGAAAAACAAGATTTTTTAAGCAATCAATTTTTAAAGTATAGAAGCAGCAAGAGTTTTAGATATAAATTCTCATATTTAGTAGATTTAGAAGCTGTAGAAAGTTTCTTTATAAAAGATACAAAATTCACACTAGGAGCTAGGGATTATATACAAATAGAAGAGATAGATGGAGAAGAAACAATATTTTTTGAGGAGGCTTATAGAGAAGCTTGGGAAAAGGAGTTTTATTATTTTAAAGGCCTTTTTGATAGTGAGAAAAAAATAAAACAAGAAAATAGCATAAATTATATTAAATTCTCAAAATTTATCGACAGTATAAAGGCTGGGGAAAATAGATTAATGTTTAATATAATTGATAGTATTGATAAAAAAGGAACAGTAAGATATCTTGGGGAAACAAAGGCTGTTATTTATTATAGAAAAAAATTTTTTGAAAATGGAAAAGAATTTATATATTCATTTGAAAAAAATACAACTAAAATGATTGAAGTTTGCAAGATTGACCATAATAACTGGATGGGAGAATTTTATTATGACTCTGATAAAAGTATTATTTTTTACGAAGAGGATTTAGATGATTATAATAAACTTGTTGGGATTTTTAATAGAGATTGTGATATTATTTATAATAAAAAAATCGGGGATTTTGAGGACTTTGTTGAAAATAGATATTTGATTACATACTATACAGAGGAAGATGATGATAGTTCTGATTATGCGGTTATAAAAGATATAATTGCGAATAAAGAATATCAATATGATGGTCAAATAAGATGTTTTAGTAATTATGTAATTTTATATTAAGAAATATTAATGAAAAGCTTAATAAATGAATGTTATAATTAAGCCTATATACTAGCGAGTGCGTTAAGAGTTAGCGTTAGGTTTAAGGGAGGAAAAAGAGATTGAGAAAAGGAAATCCAGTTCTTTTAAAGGGAATTAATGCAACTAGAGATGAAGTGAGTGATGGGGTAATGACAGTACGTGGTGCTGTTACAAAATCATTTTTACTTATGTTAATAGTTGCGGTATCATTTGTGTATAGTTTTTCAGGGGTAATAACTAATGGACACTCAGCACTGCAAATTATAGGGTTAGCAAGTTTTATAGTTGCTATTATTACTGTTTTTGTACCTAAGATTGCAAAATTCACTGCTATAATTTATGCAGCGTTACAAGGCTTTTTACTTGGAGCAGTTACGAATGTATTTAATGTGAGGTATCAAGGAATAGCAACTCAAGCGATACTTATGACAATAGTTGTAGCTATGATTACATTATTAGTTTATAGAAGTGTTCCAACACTTGCTCAAAAAGTTAGAAAAACAGTATATATAGGTCTTATATCAATGCTTGTTATAAGTTTACTGTCAATTGTATTTTCATTTATAGGAATATCATTACCTTTCTATGGAAATGGTCCGATAGGAATAATATTTAGTTTAGTTGCAATTGTGCTTGCAGCAATGTCACTTATGACTGACTTTGATAATATAACTCAAGCAGCAAATTATGGTGCGCCTAAATATATGGAGTGGTACTGTGCCTTTGGCTTAACAGTAACGCTTATATGGTTATATACACAGATTTTAAGTTTACTTAGCAAACTTTCATCAAGAGATTAATATATTTAGTAAAACCTAGCGTATGGTTTCCTTTACGTTAGGTTTTCTTTTTCTATTTAAAAATAGAGTTATATATTTATGAATATGATAAATATAATGTAATATAAGCTTTAATGGAGGTATATTTAAAATGATAGAGGAAATTTTTTTGGGTGAGAAAGTAATTCCGCTTGATATAGATAGAGATCTAGCAATTATAGAAGGTGTTTTTAATTATAGGGGGATATTAGGATCAATATGTGATAAAAAGAAAACTGTATTTAAAGTATGGTCGCCTGTAGCAACAGGTATAAAACTTATTTTATATAAAGGTGAAAAAAAAGAATATATAATGAAGAAAGAACTAGATGGAGTATGGAGTATAAAAATTAAAGGAAATTTAAACGGTGTAGAATATACTTATTTAGTGGAACATTTAGATGGGGTTTTTGAAACTACAGATCCATATTGTAAAAATATAAGTAATGATGGTACTAAATCTTTAGTTGTAAATATGAAAAAAACAAACCCAAAACATTGGGATAATATAAAAATCCTTAAAAATCCTAAGTCAAATATTATATATGAAATGAGTATAAGAGATTTTACAATAGATGAAACGAGGTTAGTTAAAGAATCAGATAGAGGAAAGTATAAGGGACTTAGATCTTATAAAAATAATTTCAAGAAAGTTGGGATAGAACATCTTGTATCACTAGGAGTAACGCATGTTCAACTTATGCCTATTTATGATTTTACATCAGGTGAGGAGAATAATTTCTATAATTGGGGTTATAATCCTAAAAATTACAATGTTCCAGAAAAGACTTATTCAACGGGAGAAAATGTATTATCTAAGATAGTAGAATTAAAAGAAATGATTATGAATTTTCATGTAAATGGAATTAAGGTAATTATGGATGTTGTTTATAATCATCATACAGATGCTGAAAATTCTAATTTTAATAAAATAGTACCAAAGTATTATTTTAGATCTAATGAATATGGTAATTTTTCAAATGGGTCAGGTTGTGGAAATGAATTTGCAACGGAGCGAAATATGGCTAGGAAATTTATTGTAGATTCAATGGCTTATTGGGCTGAAGAATATAAGATTGATGGATTTAGACTAGATCTTATGGGACTTTATGATATTGAAACGATACAAGAGATAAGAAAAGAATTAGATGAAATTAATAGAGATATACTTCTTTATGGAGAACCTTGGAAAGGTGGAGAAAGTGCTCTACTAGACGAAATCTCAATGGTTAGTAAAAATATGTATAAACTTGAGAGTGAAGAAATAGGGTGCTTTAATGATATATTTAGAGATTGTACTAAAGGCAGCGTATTTGATTTTACAAGCAAAGGTTTTGTAAGTGGCGAATATGGCTTAGAAGAAAAATTAAAGCATTGTATTGTAGGAAGTATAAAACATAAAGGTATAGATTATAGAAAAATAAATAAAGTAAATTTCTTAAATGAAAGCTATCAGAGTATAAATTATGATTCTTGTCATGATAACCATACTTTATTTGATAAGTTAATGCTTGCAAATTATGGAGTAGCAGAAGAAGAAATTATAAAGATGAATTTATTAACAGCAGCAATTCTTTTAACATCACAAGGAAATTGTTTTATCAATTCAGGTGAAGAGTTTCTAAGAACAAAAGTTAATAAGGATGGAAATTTCGAGTCTAATAGTTACAACTCTGGAGATTATGTAAATAAGATAGATTGGGAAAGAAAAGATAAATATAAAGATGTAGTTAACTATTATAAAGAACTGATAAATATCAGAAAGAAGCATAAAGTGTTTAATATAAATAATTCGAAGAAAATAAATGAATGTATAAGTTTTATAGATAAATCAGAGTTTAGCAGTAGTGAGAACATAGTAGCCTATATTATTGATGGATTAAAGCTTGGGGATGATTACAAAAAAGTTTTAATTGCATTTAATGGTTCAAGGGTTAACAAAGAGATTAATTTAAAAGAAGAGGGGTGGGATATTATCTTAGATGGTGAGCATATTAGAGAGACTGGGATTGAATATATAGATGGGAATATTTTGAGTGTAAAAGCATTATCGGCATTGATAGCAATAAAATATTGAATAAGGAGATGCATAATAAGTTAAAAGCTTATGATGCATTTTTTAAGTATAGAAATTATTAAAATGATTATCAATACTAAAATATCAAGCATAGGATAAAACTAAGAAATCAAATAAGAAGGTATATAATATGGGGAAAGCTATACATTATTTTGGTGGGGGAAATACAGCGAGAGGTTTTACACCATTTTATGAAAGTATATTTCAAGATACAAAAGAAGCTTATAGTTTAAAAGGGGGTTCAAATACTTATAAGACTAAGATATTAGAGAAACTTAGCTCACAATATGTGATTTTATATGATGTAGAAATAATTAATAGTGGAATAGATGAGTTAGAAATTGAAGCTATAAAAATTCCGGAATTAGAAATTGCAATTATAAATGGGGATTTAATACATGGGAGTAATATTGTATTTGGGAATACTAATATTACAGAGATAGATTTAGCAGATGCTATGGATACAGAGTACTTAAAAGACCAAAAAGAAGAATTGCTAAGTATTAAAGAAAAAATTTTTGAAAATATTAATTTATCATATAAAAGTTTTGAAAAATCACTTAAGATACATGATATTCTAGAAGGGTATTATTATAAATATATGGATTTTGATAAAGCAAATAATCTTACTGAAAAACTTATGGATAAATTAATATATAGGAGCAAAACATCACAAGGAAGAGTTTCTCATAGATACTTAGGAGCAGCTAGTCCAATTGGGGCAATTGATTTTGTACCTAATATAACAGAAGGTGTAAAAAGGTATTTATTAAAGGGGAGAGCAGGAACAGGAAAATCAACTTTACTAAAAAAAATAGCTAGAAAAGCAGAAGCAAAAGGGTTTGATGTTGAAATTTACCATTGTGGATTTGACCCTAAAAGTTTAGATATGGTAGTAGTTAGAGAACTAGATTTTGCTATTTTTGATAGTACAGCACCACATGAGTATTTCCCAAGTAGAGATAGAGATGAAGTTATAGATACTTATAAGGAATTTTGTACTGAGGATGTAGATAAAATATATAAAAATGAAATAAAAATAGTTGATAAGGACTATAAAAAATATAAACAAGAAGCAATTATATTTTTAAAAGAAGCTAAAAAATATAAAGTTAGGTATGATGAGATTTATACTAATGCACTGGATGAAATAAAAGCTAATAGTTTAATAAACTTAAAACTTATAATTATTTAGTTAGTCTAGGGGGTTGTAATCAATCCCTTTTTTAGGTTAAGTAAGTTATAATATAGTTGAATAAGATTTTAAATTATAGAATAAGAGGAATAACGAGAATGTATACTGAAAAAATAAGTAATATAGATTTTATCTTAGATGTAAATATAAAGGTTAAAAACATAAATTTAGCATTTGAGATTTATCAAAGTAAAAGTTTAGAAGATAATTCTAATTTAGATAATAGTAACTTAAACAAGTTAGAAATTTATAATATAGAAATGAAATATATTGAGTTTATCGATAAATGTTTTGATTTAAATAATAAAAAAGGCATTATAGTTGATTTCTATATGGATAGATTAGATGAAGAAGCATTAGAAAAGATGAAATCATTTTTAGATATAAATGAGATTGTTATATTAGAAGCATTCTTAGAGGAAAATAATTATGCAGGTACATATTTCAAGGTATTAAAAAAAGAAATATTAACCCTTTTTATAAAACTGAGTGTAAGAGAAATTTTCTTTATTAGTTTTTATATGTTAGATTATGAAGTAACCTTATGGGGAAACTATAATAGAAAGTTTCCGATTTTTTATAAAGAAGAAAAATTAATTTTATTATATGAAAATATAGCAAATGAAAATAATCTTTTAGTAAAGTAATTAATAATGAAGAATGGGAAAACTCATGAAGTGAGCTTTCCCATTTTTTATTTAACTTTAAAAATCCAGTTATCAGGTGGGTCCATTTCACCAAATTGAATTTTATGAAGAGTATTATAAAGTTTTTTTACTATAGGACCAACTTCTGTTTCACTATGAAAGACATGAAGTGAATTCTTATATTCTATACCACCAATAGGTGTTATAACGGCTGCAGTACCACAAGCACCAGCTTCTTTAAATTCATCTAAGTTATCTATAAAAACATCTCTTTCATAAATTGGTAAGTTTAAATACTTATTTGCAATATACATTAAAGAATATTTTGTTATACTTGGTAAAATAGATGGAGATTTAGGTGTTATAAATTCATTATTTTTTGTTATACCAAAAAAGTTTGCAGCGCCAACCTCTTCAATTTTAGTATGAGTTGCAGGATCAAGATAAATACAATCAGCAAAACCACGCTGTGTTGCAATTAAGTGAGGTGCAAGGCTTGCAGCATAGTTACCACCAACTTTATTACCACCAGTCCCAAGAGGTGCAGCTCTATCATAATCAGCTATCATAAAGTTAGCTGGAGATAAGCCGTCTTTAAAGTAGGCACCAACAGGCATACAAAACACACAGAAGATGTATTCTTTAGCTGGATGAACACCTATATTATCCCCAGTTCCAATAAGAAACGGTCTAAGGTAAAGAGTTGCATCAGTTCCATAAGGTGGAACAAATTTTTCATTAGCTTTAACAACTTTTATACAAGCATCTATAAATTTTTGCACAGGTATCTCAGGCATCAAAAGCTTACTTGCGCTCTCATTAATTCTTTTAGCATTTTCATTAACTCTAAAAAGTTGAATATCTCCATTTGCAGTTCTATAAGCTTTTAATCCTTCAAAACATTGCTGTCCATAATGAAGACAAGGTGAACCCTCGCTTATAGTTAATTTATTTTCTTTTGATAAGATACCTTCATCCCAATTTCCATTTTTCCAAGTAGAGATATAACGAAAATCTGTTTTTATATAATCGAAACCAAGATTGCCCCAGTCAATATTTACTGTTTCATTCATACAAATAGCCCCTTTCTAAATGATTTGATTAAAATTATAACATAACAAGAGAATAATTTCCATAATTTTACATTGTATGTATATAACGAAATAAATATTAAAAGTTGTTTTTAATAATAAAAAGAGTATAATTAATAATTGTTAAAAATTAAACTAATGAAAAAATATTTAAGGAGAATGTATACATGAGAAAACCAGAATTTTTTTCTATGATTAGAAAAAAAGAAATAACAAAGGAACAATTTTTTAGGGACTTTAGAGCTGGTGTTGGAGTTGCTATAATATCACTACCATTATCAATTGCACTTGGGATATCCTCAGGAGTCACACCACAAGAAGGTCTTATCACAGCGGTGGTAGCAGGTCTTATTACTGCACTACTTGGAGGGAGCCCAGTTCAAATTGGGGGGCCTACAGGGGCGTTTGTTGTGGTCGTCTTTGGAATAGTTCAAAAGTATGGAATAGAAGGTCTTATAATTTCAACCTTTATGGGTGGAATAATTTTAATTTTACTTGGAGTTTTAAGGCTTGGGTCGTTAATTAAATTTATACCATATCCAATAACTGTAGGTTTTACAGCTGGGGTTGCAGCTATACTTGCAACGACTGAAATAAAAGATTTTTTCGGATTACATATGGGCAAAGTTACGGGTGGTTTCTTTAGCAAATGGATAGCTTACATAACACATATGAATACAATGAATTACGTAACCGTTTTAGTAGGAGTAGGATCAATACTTATAATTGTTTTTTGGCCAAGGGTAAATAAATCTATCCCAGGATCATTAGTAGCGCTTATTGCTGCAACAATTATTGTTAAGTTATTAGGACTGCATGTAGAAACTATTGGGTCTACATTTGGGAATATACCAGCAAGTATACCAATGCCCAAAATACCTACAATGAATCTAGAGCTTATAAAAGAGTTAATAGGGCCAGCAATTACAATAGCTTTATTATCAGCAATTTCTTCTCTTTTATCAGCAGTGGTTTCAGATGAAACTTTAGGACAGAAGCATAATTCAAATACAGAACTTATAGCTCAAGGAGTTTCAAATATTGTATCAGCTTTATTTGGTGGTATTCCATCAGCCGGTGTAGTTGCAAGGACTACAGCTAATATAAGAGGTGGGGGAAGAACTCCAATAGCAGGAATTGTTAATGCAGTTTTATTACTTATAATAATGTTAGTATTAATGCCTCTTGCAAAATTTATTCCACTTACAACTCTTGGAGCAATCCTTCTTGTTGTAGCATATAAAATGACAAAGTGGAAGACAATGTATGCTATTTCAAAAGGGCCTAAATCAGATTTACTATTATTAGCAGTGACATTTATTTTAACTGTAGTGTTCAATGTGGTAGTTGCGGTCGAAGTTGGTATGGCAATAGCAGCACTTGGATTTATGATAAAAATGTCAGATACTTTAGAGATTGAAGAGTTAGAAAAAGAAAATATTGAACTTGATAGAGCAATAAATATGGATTTAGTTGGCGGGAGAATTAGAATAAAAGAATTAAAAGGTGCGCTTTTCTTTGGAACAGCAAGTGTATTTAAAGATTCTATGAGAAGAATAGAGTATGAAAATGTAGATGTCCTTATATTTAGAATGAGAAATATAAATGATTTAGATATAACGGCTATAAAAATGTTAGATAGTTTAAATGTAGCTTGTGAACTTTATAAAGTTAAATTTATATTAACAGGATTAAATCAAAGTAATGCAAAAGTAATAGAGAAGTTAAAGGGTGAGGATATTACTATGTTTGCCAATATAGAAGAAGGTATAGAAGAAGCAAATAGAATATTAAATTTAAAAGGATGATGATTAATTAGAGATGTTTTATAAAAAAACATCTCTTTAATTTTATTGATTTATTAAATAAAATTGCTTTATATTGATAAATTAACAAAGAAATAGGCGGAAAATAAAATATATTTAAAGAGATTTAATTAGGTGGTATAATGAATGTATATTAATACAAGAGGGGGAGGTTTCTAAATGAATGCAAAAAAGTATATAGAAAATTTAATTAATGATTTAAAGAAGAACAATCCAGGGGAAGAGGAATTCCATGCAGCAGCATATGAGGTTTTAGTTTCTTTAATACCGGTTATTGAAGCAAATCCAATTTATATTGAAGAGGGAATCTTAGAAAGACTTATAGAACCAGAGAGAGTTATAATGTTTAGAGTACCTTGGGTAGATGATAGTAATAAGGTACAAGTTAATAGAGGTTACAGAGTTCAATTTAATAGTGCTATAGGACCTTATAAAGGTGGGCTTAGATTCCATCCGTCAGTAAATTTAAGTATTATAAAATTCCTTGGATTTGAGCAAATATTTAAAAATTCACTTACAACACTTCCAATTGGAGGCGGAAAAGGTGGATGTAATTTTGATCCAAAAGGAAAATCAGATAGAGAAATAATGAGATTCTGCCAAAGCTTTATGACAGAACTTTATAGACATATAGGACCTAATATAGATGTTCCAGCGGGAGATATTGGTGTTGGTGGAAGAGAAATAGGTTATATGTTTGGCCAATATAAAAAAATTAGAAATACTTTTGAAAATGGAGTTTTAACTGGTAAGGGATTAACTTATGGTGGAAGTCTTGCTAGAAAGGAAGCTACAGGTTATGGATTAGTTTACTTTATGAATGAAATGTTAAATGATAATGCGATTACAATGAGAGATAAAACTGTTGTTATATCTGGATCTGGAAATGTTGCTATATATGCAACACAAAAAGCTACGGAACTTGGTGCTAAAGTAGTTGCTTTATCAGATTCGGCTGGATATATATACGATGCAGATGGAATAGATTTAGATGCAATTAAAGAAATTAAGGAGGTTAAGAGAGCTAGAATTAAAGAATATTTAAACTACAGACCAAACGCTATTTATACAGAAGGGTGTAGAGGAATATGGACAGTTAAAGCTGATATAGCATTTCCATGTGCAACTCAAAATGAAATAAATGAAGATGAAGCTAAGTTATTAGTAGCGAGTGGTGTTATTGCAGTTGGTGAGGGTGCTAATATGCCTTCAACACTTGATGCTCAAAAGGTATTCCTAGATAATAAAATATTCTTTGGACCAGCTAAAGCTGCAAATGCAGGTGGTGTTGCTACATCAGCACTTGAAATGAGTCAAAATAGTTTAAGAATGTCATGGACTTTTGAAGAGGTTGATGAAAAACTTAAAGGAATAATGAAAGAGATATACCATAATTCAAAAAATGCAGCAAAAGAGTATGGAGTAGATGGTAATATAGTTGCAGGAGCTAATATTGCAGGATTTATAAAAGTTGCACAGGCAATGCTTGCACAAGGAATAATATAAGTGAAATTAATCTAGATAGTATATAATATAAAGAAGCAATTTTAAAAAGTTGCTTCTTTTATGTTATAATATAGTTGATTTTTAAAAAATTAATTTAAAGTAAAGAAAGAGGAATGTACATATGGCAAAGAGAACAAGTAGAAATGATGACTTTTTATTTGCTTGTAAAAATTCAATAGCTTCATCTAAATTATATAATTTCATAGCAGACCTTGTGAATGAAGATAAAGTAAAAGAAGCTAAAATTGTTGCAAATTTAGATTATTTAATGGATTATCTAGTGACAGCAATTAAGGCTAGAGATAGATTTACAACAATGGATACAAGTAAAAGAATAAAAGAAAAATTTGAAGATTTAGAAAAAATGGGAGTGGAAGCACCCCTACTTAAAGAGTCTTTTGAAAAAGTTATAAAAACTAATAAGTTAAAATTATAGAATAAATAAACCTTCTTATGAAAACAATAGTTATATAAAGTTTTCAATAAGGAGGTTTATTTTTATGAAAAAAATATTATATATTTCAGTAAATTCAAAAAGTGAAAGTGATTCAGCAAGTAAGACAGTTGCTAGAAAGCTTATAGATGAGGTGCTTTGCCAGTGTAGATATAAAGTTCCAAAATGCAATGAAAATATCTATGTGTTTGATGGGTATGATGATGATTTAGGTCAGGCAAGCAATTATAAAAAAAGTAGTGAGTGTTGTGAAAATGAAAAAGAGGTTTGTTGTGAAACGAATCATGAACTTGTATGTTTTGATGAAGGAATTGAAGTTCATGATGAAAAAAATGAAGAAGAGCATGGAAAAGTGTGTGATTTAAAAGAAAATAAGTATGAGATAGATAAGTTAGACGTAGAAGAAGATGATAAAGATGAAACAGTTGAGGAATATAATGTTGAAACAACAGAAATTAAAGAAAAACACAAATCAAAAGTTTGTTGTGATGATATAAATGAATTCATAAAAGATTGTTCTCAAGATGTATATAATGGAATGAATGAAGAGGATTGTGATAAAACAAAACATCATCATCATAATGACAATCATGAAAGTGAGTGTTGTGAAAGTAATAATGGACATCACCATCATCATGAGTGTTGTGATGAGAAGCATGACCACATGCACGGATATTGTGCTTATGATGAGGAACATCACTGCCATGATACAGAAGATTGGGAAGAATGTAATGATTTTATTGTAGAAGAGATAGATTTATATAAAGATTATATTCCGTTATTAACACATGAGTTTTATTCTTGTAGAAATACATTAGTTGATGGACCAGGACCTTGTTATGAAGAATTAACACATGTTCAAAGAAAAGATATGGCAAGAATTAAAGAACTTGCAATTCAGTTTAAAGAGGCTGATATTTATATAATAGCGGCACCTATGTGGAGTTTATTATTCCCAGCACCTTTAAAACAATATTTAGATTGTGTAATTTTAAATGGAGTAACAACTAAAATAAATGATAAAGTTTGCAAAGGTTTATTAGATGATAAAGAAAGAAAGATGGTATTTGTTCAATCAGTTGGTGGAGAATTACCTATTTTACTTAAGTACAAATTAGATCATAGCGCAGCATATTTAAAAGATATTTCTAAGTTTCTTGGAATATCAAAATTCACAGAATTATTAGTTGATGGAACAGGCTATACAGCTAATGAGAAAGAAGATGCAATTTGCGAGGCTATAAAGGATGTTGCGCATATTGCAAAATCTCTTATCAAATAATATGTAAATATAAATGTTATTATGGTACAATATAAGATAGTATAAAGCTTGCTAAGTTTTCTTAGTAAGCTTTTTTTCTGAATTAAAAGTTTCAAAATAAGGAGAAATAAATGAACGAATTTAAAGAATTAAATATAAGCGAAGAGCTAGTAAAGGTTTTAGAAAAGCAGGGGATAAATAAACCAACAGAAATACAAATATTAGCGATACCAAAAGCAGTTGAAGGTTTAAATATTGTTGCACAATCAGAAACAGGAACAGGAAAAACACTTGCGTATCTTTTACCTATTATAGAGAGAATAGATGCTACGAAAAATGAGAATCAAGCAATAATACTTGCACCAACACATGAGCTTGCAGCTCAAATAAATAGTACAATAGTTGCACTAAGTGCTGATTTGGAAAATAAGGTTTCATCAACTATGATAGTTGGTAGTGGAAATATTAAAAGACAAATGGAAGCTTTAAAGAAAAAACCACAAATAATTGTTGGTTCAAGTGGTAGAGTTTTAGAACTTATCTTAAAGAAGAAAATAGCAGCTCATACTGTTAAAATATTAGTAATGGATGAGGGAGATAAACTTTTACACTTTAAAAGTATTGAAGAAGTTAATAATATAAGAAAGTCATTAATGAGAGATACTCAAAAATTATTATTCTCTGCAACATTAACAGAAGAGACATTATCTGTTGTTGATAAAATTATGGATAATTATGAAGTTATAAAAATTAAAGAGAAAAATGAAGTTAATGTAGATATAGAACATGGATATTTCTTTGTTCAGTCAAGAGATAAAGATGACGCTCTAAGAAGAATAATACATGCTTCAAACGCATCTAAAATATTAGTTTTCATAAATAGAAATTATGACTTAACAAGAACTTTAGAAAAACTTAGATATAATAAAATAGAGGTTGATTCACTTCATGGTGAAAACAATAAAGAAAGAAGAAAAAAAGCTTTAGAAGATTTTAGAAGTGGAAAAATACAAGTTTTAATGGCTTCAGATGTTGCTGCTAGAGGACTTGATATTAAAGGGTTAACACATATTATAAACCTAGATATACCAGAGGACCCTAAAAACTACTTACATAGAGTTGGAAGAGTTGGAAGAGCTGGAGAAAAAGGTATTGCTTATTCAATTGTTGATAAATCAGAAGAACGTGTTATTGAAAGATATAAAGCAGCTTTTGGTATTGAAATACCTGAAAGAGTTACTTATGAAGGTGAAATATTAACAAAAGAAGAAAGAGCAGATAGAACACCTAAAAAAGAGAAAAAAGAAGTTGATGAAAGAGTTAAAAGAGTTGTTAGTGCGAAGGCTAAGTCAAAGAATAGTACAGTAGCAAAGGCATTATCAAGAAGAAGATAAGAAATTAAAGAACATTCACTTACATAAATGTAGGTGAATGTTTTTTTAGTTTAAAAATTGTTCACTTGAGAGAGGTATATTATATACTATATAATTTATATAATAACTTATAGTTAACGCTTACAAAAGGGGTAGACATTAATTATAATTAAAGAAAAATCAGGGGGAAATAAATTATGAAAAAGTTAGTGATAGGTGCTTTAGTAGCAATAACAGTTGGAGGTGCTTTTGCAGGTTGTGGATCAGATAAAACTGGAACAGAAACATCAGCAGACCAAGCAGTTAAAATAGATGTAGTAGAGAAAGTTACAGGGCTTTCAGAGAAGTTTCCAATAAGAATGCCAATGGATGCTTCAGAAGAAGATTTAAAAGAGGTTTATGGATTGAATATGGACAATATAGCTTCATACTCAATGAAACAGTGTGGGATGACACCAGGGATAGATGTAATGGGGATATTTGAAGCTAAAGATGGAAATGTTGAGGATGTTAAGACAGACCTTGCAAAGATATTAGAAAGTAAAAAACAAGCAGCTTACTTACCACAAGAGATGGAAGCTTTAGATAATGCTAAGATAGTAAGCAATGGAAACTATGTTGGAATATTTTTAGTTCAAGGTGAAGAAGAAGGTGCTAATCCAGTTGCAGATATAGAAAAAGATTTTAATGCAATGTTTACAAAGTAAGATATAAATAAATTAAAAAAGCACCCTTTTTGTAAGGGTGCTTTTTTATAAGCAATAAGGGAGTAGTTTGTATGGTTTTTAGTAGCATTTTATTTATATTTAGATTTTTACCAATAGCGTTGTTATTATATTATATTGTTCCTTTTAAATATAAAAACTTTGTGATTTTAGTTTTAAGTTTATTTTTTTATTCATGGGGAGAGCCTAAGTACTTTGGAATAATGATAGCATCTATTTTAGTTGATTATTATGTTGGAAGAGGAATAGAAAGGAATAGGAAATCTAAAAATCATATGAGAGGTTTTTTAGCTATTTCAATAATTTTTAATTTAGGGATATTAATTTTCTTTAAGTATTCTAATTTTTTTATTGATAATATTAATATTTTATTAGCTACTGATATTAAAAAATTAAATTTAACATTACCTCTTGGGATAAGTTTTTATACTTTTCAAACAATGACATATAGTATAGATATTTATAGAGGCAAGGTTAAATCTGAAAAAAATATTATAAGTTTTGGTGTATATGTAGCATTGTTTCCACAACTTATAGCAGGTCCTATAGTAAGGTATACAGATATAGCATCAGAGCTTAAAGATAGGGTAATAGATATGGATAAAATATCTTTAGGGATAAAGTTATTTATACTCGGCCTTGCAAGGAAAGTTTTGATTGCAAATAATATAGGATTATTGTGGAATGAAGTACAAGCTATAGGTTTTGAAAATATAGGAACGGGAATGGCTTGGCTTGGTGCTATAGCTTTTACTATGCAAGTTTATTTTGATTTTAGTGGATATTCATTAATGGCTAGAGGTCTTGGTGCAATGCTTGGCTTTACTTTTCCACAGAATTTTAATTATCCATTTATATCAAAAAGCATTTCTGAGTTTTGGAGAAGGTGGCACATGACACTTGGGAATTTCTTTAAAGAATATCTTTATATCCCTCTTGGTGGAAATAGAGTTAACAAGGGAAGACTTATATTGAATTTACTTGTAGTATGGGCGTTAACAGGTTTTTGGCATGGGGCTGAGTATAATTTTATTTTATGGGGAATTTATTTCTTTATATTTCTTATAATAGAGAAGTTTATACTTGGAAAATATCTAGAAAAAAGTAGTATCTTATCACACGTATATCTTATTTTTGTTGTATTAATAAGTTTTGTGATTTTTTCAATAACAGATTTAAATAGTCTTTTGGTATATTTTAGAAAAATGTTTACTTTAACACTAGATAGTGAAGTTATATATTATTTGAGAAATTATATTGTAATTTTAGTAATTGGGGTAGCTTTTAGTATTCCTTGTACGGGGGGATTTTTTGAAAAGCATATATTAAAAAGTAATCTAGCTCAAAATATTGTTTTAATGGGTTTATTTTTTGTAAGTATTGCTTATTTAGTTGATGCTAGTTATAATCCATTTTTATATTTTAGATTTTAGGAGGGAATTATGAAAAATAAATCTTTAGTATATTTGTTTTTTATAAGTATAGGTGCATTATCTTTTTTTGATGTTTTAAATAAAGAGAAAGTGTTTTCAGAGATTGAAAATAGATATTTAGAAACGAAACCAAGCATTACGTCAGATAAAGTTTTAAGTGGTGAGTATGCAAAGTCTTATGAAGAATATATAAATGATAATTTTATTGGAAGAGATTATTTTATAAATTTAAAATCTATTTCAGAGAGTCTACAGCTTAAATTAGAGAATAATAGTATAGTCTATGGAAAACATGGTTACATGTCTGAAAAGTTTACTCAGATTAACAAGGAGATATTAATAAGTAACGTTGAAGCAGTTAAAAATTTTAAAGAAAATAATGGGGAGAATATTGATTTAATGTTAGTTCCATACGGGGCTAGTATACTTAGAGATTATTATCCCGATAATTTAGGTCTTATAAATGAAATTTCAGTCATAGAGAAGATTAATGAGTATATAGGCACAAAGAATTCTGTGGGTATTTTAGAAAGTCTTTTAGATAATAAAGAAGATTATATATATTATAAAACTGACCATCACTGGACTAGTTATGGAGCTTATTTGGCATATGTAGAATTTTGTGAGAAAAATAAAATTGAGGATAAGGTTGATATAAAAAGTTTAAATGAGAATAAAATTGAAGGTTTTTTAGGAACATTTTATTCAAAGTCTAAATTATATAATGCTGATAAAGATACCTTATCATATTATGATATGCCAAATCTTAAGATGAAGATAGGTGATGGTGAGTGGGAGGGCATATACAAAGTGGAGAATCTTAAAAAAAGGGATAAGTATTCAGTTTTTTTAGATGGTAATCACTCGAAAACTATAATTAAAAATTCTGAAAATAAAAATGGTAAGAAGTTATTATTACTTAAAGATTCATTTGCTAATTCATTTGTACCATTTATAGCTAGTAACTATGAAGAGGTTCATATAATTGATTTAAGACATTATACTTATAAATTAAGTGAATATATGAAAGAAAATAAATTTGATAATGTTTTATGTCTTTATAGTTTAATTAATTTTAGCAAAGATAGAACTGTAGCTAGAATTAATTTTTAGTTAAGTTTTTATTTTATTAAAATAACGTTCATTATAGAGTTGGAATTAAATGTTAAAATAAAACTTTAATATTTAATCAAGTTTAAGGGGATATATATGTGGGGAAAAATTAAGAGTAAAAAAATGTTTTATATAGTAAGTTGGTTACTAATATCGCTTATTATGACAGTTATAGTCGAGTTAATGACAAGGGAGAACATTGAGAGTTTTAAAGAGTTTTTAGCAACTAGGTTACCTTTGTTTTTACTAAATTATGCAATGGTATTAGTTTTGATGTTACCAATGATAATTTTTAGGAAGACAATTAGTGCAATGATTATACCAATAGTTATACTTTTAGGCTTTGCACTAGCAGGGAAAATACTAAATGATAAAAGAGGGGTGCCTTTTACAGGGGCAGATATTTATTCGATAGAGTATGGAATAGATATGGTATTTAAATATTTTAGTAAAGGAGTATTAATTGTATCTGTATTAGGAGGCATAGCGTTAGTAGTAGGATATATATATTTATGTATAAAAGAAAAACCCAAAAGTATATTTAAAAATTGGCAAAAAGCTATTATAGCTTGTTTAGCAATTATTACATTAGTGGGAGTTTATGCTAGTAATGTAAAAGCTAAGGCAATTAGTAATCAGTTATGGAATATAAATTATTCTTATAAAAGAAATGGATTTTTGTTTTCTTTTGTAGATTCATTTACATCTTTAAAAATGAAAAAGCCAGTTGGTTACAATAAAAAAGTTATAGATGAAATAAAAAATGGTGATGTAGCTGTGTTGGGGGGGAATAGCAAAAGTCCGGAAAATATAATTTTGATACAGTTAGAATCTTTTGTAGATCCTTATAATATAGAGGGGATTGACCTTAAAGAAAACCCTATACCAGCAATTACAAAGGTAAAAGAACAAAGTATTGCTAGTGGAAAACTTGGTGTTCCAACATATGGGGCTGGAACTGTTAGAACAGAGTTTGAAGTTTTAACAGGCTATAATATAGATTTTATGGGAACAGGAGAAGTTCCTAATAATAGCATATTAAAAATGAAAGCGGTTGAAAGCCTTGCACAGATACTTAGGTTAGAAGGTTATGAATCAACTATGATACATAATTATGTAGGGAATTTTTATCATAGAGATATGGTATATGCAAATTATGGATTTGATACTTTTGTATCAAAAGAGTATATGAGTATGCTTAAGTATAATGAAAAATATCCAGAGGATATTTGCAATATGCCAATTATTGATGAACTTATTAAAAGAGATGAAAAACAATTTATATTTAATGTATCAGTAGAAAGTCATGGTCCATATAAAGCAGTTGAAGGACAAAAAAGTTATTTAAAAGATAGTGAATTATCAGAGAGTGAAGTGTTAGAATTTGATAATCTTTTAAATAGAATTAATAAGTTAGATTTTTATGTTGGGAAATTAGTTAAATATATTAATGATGTTGATGAGGATACAATGATAGTATTTTATAGTGATCATCTACCGTCGGTTAGTGTATTTAATCAAAACAAATTAGTTAGTGAGGATGAAAAGTATAGTACAGAGTATTTTGTTTGGACTAATTATGAAACAAAAAAATTAGAGAATGAAGACTTAGAATCTTATGAAATGTCTACTAAGCTTTTAGATATAGCAGATATAGAAGGTGGAATAATACCAAGGTTCCATAGAGAAAACAAAATATCAAATGACTATATGGATAAGTTTAAGTATTTACAATATGATCAATTATATGGTGATAATTATTTTAAAAGTAATTATAAAAGTAGTGATTTAAAACTTGGATTGAATGATGTTATTATCAAAGAGATAATACAAAGTGGTGATGACATTTTAATTAAAGGTGAAAATTTCACTAGTTCAAGTAGAGTTATTATAGCTAAAGAAGAGCATAATATTAAATATAATAATGATAAAGAAATTGTGGTTGAAAACACTACATTAAAAAGTGGGACTTATAAAGTAATACAAAAGGGTATGAATGGAAAATTTTTGAGTGAAAGTAATATTATAAATATGAAATAATGAAGGAATTATCAACAATTGTTGATAATTCCTTTTTCAAATATTGACAAAAAATAAATAAATTTTACATTTTATGAAGATAATTGACAATGATAAATGACTATGTGACAATGAAATTAAAGTGTGATTAAACGTTAGGGGATAATAATGAAAAAAATTTCAAGAAAAATCTTTTGGGGACTAAATATTATTTCAATGTGTTTGTTTTTTAGAGAAGTAGAAGTTAAAGCTGATATAAATGATAATTATTTGAATTTTAATAATATAACTATAAATGAGGGATTATCACAAGGTAGTGTTGATGATATATTTCAGGATAGTGAGGGATATATGTGGTTTGCTACAAATGATGGATTAAATAGATATGATGGTTATGATTTTAAGGTTTTTAAGGGTGATAGTAATGATGTAAATACTATATGGCCAGGACTTGTTAGTTGTATAGTAGAGGATAAATTTGGAGCTTTATGGGTTGGGACAAGTGGTGGGCTTGCTAAAATTGATAAAAAAACTTTTAAGGTAACTAGGTTTTATGTAGATAAAGCTGATATGAGTAAAATATCTAATCATAATATTTGGGATATATATACGGATTCAAATGATGATATTTGGATAGGGACAGAAGATGGTTTAAATAAATATGATTATTTAACAGGCGAGTTTAAAAAGTATTTGGCAAAAGATAGTGAAGTTAAAGATAAGAACCAATTAAATATTATAAAGATAGAAGAAGATAATAACGGTGAAATACTTATTGCAACAAATCAAGGGATTAGAGAAGTAGATGAAAAAAAAGGTTTATTAGTTGCATATAATGAAAATAATGAAAATTTATTTTTAGATACAAAGATAACAGATATATATAATAGTTCAAAGGGGGAGATTTGGCTTAGTACACTAGGTAAAGGATTATATAGATTTAATAAAAGCACTAATTCTTTTGTTAAAGATAAAGAGATTTCCAATATTTATGGTGAAAATAATACATTTATTAGAATTATAAATGAAGATGCTAATGGTGATATGTGGTTTGGAACTAATGATGGTTTATTTAAATATTCAGAATATGATAATGGCTTAGTAAAGTATGAGAATAAGGCCTATGATATAAAAACATTGGTAAATAATACAGTTCTTGATATTTTTAGGGATAAATCTGGTCTTATGTGGATAGGAACTATAAACGGTATAAGTAAAGTTAATCCAAAACAAGAATTTATAAATTATCAAAAAAGATTTGGAGAAGAAAATACTTTGAGTGGAAAATCTATATCGGGTATTTATGAAGATGAATTTGGGGACTTATGGATAGGGACTAATACAACAGGACTTAATAAAATTGAGAGAAAAGATAATAAATATATACATTATAATCATAGTGAAAATAATTTAAATACAATTCCAAGCAATAATATTTGGCAGGTTACGGGAGATGGAAAGGGGACTGTTTGGGTTGCTACAAAAGAAGGTCTTTGTAAAATAGACACAGCAACAAATAAAGTTAAGAGGTATACAAAAGAAACTGGAAATGAAAATTCATTAGTTAATAATGATGTAAGAGAAATATTCATAGATGATAAAGGGTTTATATGGATAGGGACAAGAAATGGATTATGTGTGTTAGATCCTAAAACAGAGAAATTTACGAGTTTAAATAATATTTTAGTTAATAATGGAATAGAGGAACTTTTTGTTAGAAGAGTATTTCAAGATTCAAAAGGAGATTATTGGTTAGCTGTTGGTTGGAATAGTGGGCTTGTAAAAGTAAGTGTAAAGGGAAATAAAGTTGAAAGGTTTACTCATGAGATTGGTAAAGTAAGCTGCCTAAGCGATAATGTTGTTATGTCTATTAACGAAGGGCTCAATGGTGATATGTGGGTAGCAACAACTAATGGGTTAAATAAGATAGATAGTGAAACAGGGCAAATAAAAGTTTATAAGGAAAAAGATGGACTTGGTAATGGATATGTTTATGGAGTTTTAATAGATGAATTTGGAGCTGTGTGGGTAAGCACAAACGGTGGAATATCAAAGCTTGATACAAAAACAGATAAGTTTGAAAATTATACTTATGTTGATGGACTTCAAAGCAATGAGTTTAATGTTACATCAGATTTTAAAAGCAAGAGTGGAACTATGTTTTTTGGTGGAGTGAATGGTGTAAGTAGTTTTAAGCCTAGAGATATCAATAAAAAACAGACAGTTATTATGCCGGTGGTTATAAGTGATTTTTATGTTTATAATAATCAAGAGAGAAAATATGCTGATAATATTAGTTTAGATTCTGATGAGAATAATTTTACAGTTAATTTTATATTGCCAGATTATGGGGATTCTAATAGTATAAAGTATGAATACATGTTAGATGGGTTTGATGATAATTGGGTTAATGCAGGAGCAAGACGAGATGCAATATATACTAATATATCATCAGGGAAATATACGTTTAAAGTAAGGGCAAGATTAAAAGGTGGAGAATTAAGTGAAGAAACAAGTTTTGTAGTGTTTATTGCAAAACCTTGGTATTTTTCTAATGTTGCAATAGGAATATATTTAGGGATATTAGTGGTAATTGTTGTTCTCTCTATAAATTATGTGAAAATTTTAGATAGTTTAGTAAAGCAAAAAACGTTTGAATTAAATTCTGAAATTTTAGCAAAGGATGAATTACATAAGGAGAAGGAAAAACTATTTAAAGAATTACTTAGATATGAGAAGTTTAGGAATACATATTTAGTGAATTTATCACATGAGTTAAGAACGCCTTTAAATGTAATATTATCTAGTCAACAATTAATATCTAGTCTTAACAAAGATGATAAAGGGGTTGAAAGAAGTAAATTAGATAAATATATGAATATCATAAAATCAAATTCTAAAGAGTTATTAGAAGTTATAAATGATCTTATTGATAGTTCGAAAATTAAGTCAGGGGCATATAATATGAACTTTGATAAGAATGATATAGTTTATATTGTAGAAGAAGTTGCACTAGGACTCAAAAGCTTTGTGGAAAATGAGGGGCTAGAACTTATAATAGATCCTGAAATTGAGGAGAAAATAATAGATTGTTCAAAAAAAGAGATAGAAAGATGTGTAACAAATCTTATATCGAATGCAGTTAAGTTTACAGAACAAGGTGAGATTTATATTACTATAAGAGATTTTGAAAGTTATGTTGAAATTGTTGTTAGAGATAGTGGAAAAGGGATTTCTAAAGAAGATCAAAGTATTATTTTTGATAGATTTACACAAATTGAAGATGGAATTTCAAGTAAACATTGTAGTAGTGGAATAGGACTTAACTTAGTTAAAGATTTAGTTGGGTTACACAAAGGAACTATTAGTATAGTTAGTGAAATAGGAAAGGGAAGTGAATTTACAATTAAGCTTCCGGTAAAAATAGATTAAAAAAGTGCCTGAAATTTCAGGCACTTTTTATTTTGATATTAGAACCAACCATCATCATCGTTATTATCATAATCATTGTTATTATAATCATCTCTATTATCTCTATCATTTCCACCAAATATATCATCAATAAAGTTTTCAGCAACATCGCCAACAACATCACCGACAACATTAGCAGCTATAAGGCTACCGATACCAATGCCACCACCGTTATTATTACCACCAAACATACCACCACCAGAGCTACGGTTATTGTTGTTATTGTACATATCATTTTGATGTGATCTATTTTCATACATCATATCATTTTGCATTCTGTTTTCATATATTCTATCCTGCTGCATTCTGTCTTGCATCATTCTATCTTGTTGCATTCTGTCTTGCATTAATCTATTTTGTTCACTTCGTTGTTTATCATAATATTTTTGCTGAATAGAATGTCTTTCCTCTAAAGATAAAGGACGACCAATTTTTCTTTCATACATCATTATTTTTTCATGTAACATTCTTTCGTTGCTTAATTTTTGTTCTTCAGCCATTCTATCTTGTTGCATTCTATCTTGCTGCATTCTTTGCATAGCAAAATCATCTTGTTGCATTCTATCCTGCATCATTCTTTCATCATTATACATTCTATTTTCATTGTACATATTATTATTATTGTTATTCATTTGTCTATTTAGCATTTTACCTTCAATAGTACCTTCAACAGCACCACCGATAACGTCTCCAATTAGTTCATCAAAAAATCCCATAGTGATAACCTCCACTTTAAAAGAGTAATTTTAAAAATACAAACTCTTTATTGTTTATGCTTTTGTTTATTAAAAATCAATTCTATTAACAAAAAATTAACAAAGCTGATTTTAAAGTATTATAGCACTTTAGATAGTATATATCAATCCTAAATTAATGAAAGTTTAAAGTGAAAAGTAACAGTATTATTTTATTAATTCAAAATAAGCTATTTCAATTATAGTAAGATTATTTAGTTTGATAAGATTATTTATTTCAGTATTTTTAAGAATTAAATTTCTAGTATAAAGTTTTTCATTCGTTAATGAAATTAAAATTAAAATGGAGGCAAGATCCTCAATATGATTAGTATTTATAGATTCTATAAATTTGGAATTATAAAAAAGTAATCTGGAAATTAATATCTGAATCCCTCTTTCAATTTTTGTTGGAAATAAAAATTTATTAGCTAAAAATACTATTAAAAGACCTAGCAAGACTAAACTAGCACGAACAAGTGCAACTTCATTTATATGAAGGAAGATAGAGGTAACAGATAGTGAGGCTAGAGTAGTGAAAATTGATAACTTATAATATTCTTTAAAACCATAAGTTAAGAATAAAGATAAAAATAAAACTATCCAAGCTAATTCTTTTATGTGTAAAAAACTTAAAATAATAAAAAGAGAAAGTCCTATAAAGTTTCCTTTAATTCTATCCTTACTTTTGCTAATAGTTTCCTCATAATAAATTTGCATAACAGACATAATGGTTATAGCTATCCAAATAATTTTTGATGTTTCAAATAAATGAGAAAAGAATAGACAACTAGTTAAAGTTATAGATAACCGAAGCGAAAAATATAGGCGAGTAGAGCCTTTGAAAATATTTTGTTTAAACAAAGAGTTCTTTCCTAGTAAAGAACTTCTAATCCAAGGTTTGAAATGACTTTTTAATTCTTTAGTAGTTGAATTTTTATAGTTATATAAAGTCATTGAAATATTTTTAATTAAAAATACTAAGTTTTTTGAATCTACTAATTTTTTTTCAAACAATAATTTATATAGTTCATTACTAAAAAAATAGAGGCTATCAATACTATAGATATTTTTAATTTCTAATTTCTTAATATAGGAAGCAATATAATTTAAAATATCTAAAGAACTTTGTTTAGTGTTTGGCTCAATATGAAATTCTTTATAAAGAAGGTTATTAAGTAGAGAAATATGTAAATACATTTCAAGTTTAAACTTTCCATTTAAAGTTGTTAAATATTTAGATGATTTACTAATATGTATAGAATAACTAATATTACGTAAGTTTCTATTAATATTATTATAAATTTCTAAATCAAAGTTAGAATTTAGAATATTTTCAATTTGGAGAGAAAGAAGGCTAAATATACTTTGAAAATCAGAGATTAAATCATTTTTATTATTTTTATCAAAAATGTAGTTAAGTAAAATAACTAAAAGACAACCAAAAATAATAGCAAGTAATTTATTTAGTAAACCATTAATGTTATCGTGAGAAAAACTAGTGAAAATAAATAACATTAAAAAAGGTTTATAAATTTTAGGGTTAAAACTAAAAGTGAAAAAATATGCTATAAAAAAAATAGTTATAGAATTTATAAAAATTCCAATATAAAGATTTTTAGTTGCAAGATAAGATAAAATAACAAGAGAACAGTCTAGTGATAGTAGCTTGAATATCTTTTTGAACGTTTTAATTCTTATGTTTTCAAAAGATAATGCAATCGAAGTTAGTGCTATAGGAAAGGCTAACATTACATTATCTTCACCAAAAAAGAAAATTATTGCAAATAAAGAGAAACAAGCAATAGAACCATATCTAAACATTTTAGTAGTGTTTAATCCAGTTTTTACAATTAAATTAGTTACAATGTTTTTCATAATATTTAAATTCCTTTTTTGCTTAAAAAGTATAGTATTTCAAAAAAAAAAAAAAATAACCAAAATTATGTACCATAAAAGAGGAAATATCATATATTGTATTATACCTAAAAGATTAATAACAGAGATAAAAGGAGATTATTTTATTATGGGAAATTATTATAAGTGCTCAGGAAATACTATGAAATTTACTAATTGTGCAAGTACAGGAGGTTATTCAAAAGGGTCAAGTTGTTCAAAAGGATCAAGCTGTTCAAAATATAGTGGATGTTCAAAACCTGCACAAGCATGTGATAGCTGTGAAGAATGTAAATGCTTAGAAACTGAAATGAAAGAAATGTTAGAGTGTCTATTAAGACTTGAAGATCATTCAAATAAAAAAATTGATAAAGCAAGAGAATATCAAGAGCAAGTTGAGATATTATTAGCTAAAGCTATGGAAGCTCAATGTAAAGCAAGTGAGTTATTATGTGAGGCTGATGCAGTAGAAGAAGAAGCAGCTGACCTTAGAGAAAAAACTTACCATATGATTTATAGAACAATTGAGTGCTATAAAAATGAATGTTGTAACAAGTGTTGTTGTAAATGCAATTGCTGCAATAAAAGATATTAATTAATATCAAAACTATAATTCCTTTACATAAGATAAAGGGATTATAGTTTTTTTAGTTTAGATTTATTTAGTTCCATCTATTATTAAGTCTAATTTTCCAGTTTCAGAATCAATTATTAATCCATGAATATTTACATCAATAGGCATAAGTGGATGATTTTTTATTGTATTAACACTTTCTGTAACTGATTCTTTAACACAGGTAAAACCTTTTAACCATTTTGTTAAATCTATTCCAGAGTATTCAAGTGTTTTAAGTGTACTCTCTGCTATACCTTTAGCTTTCATTTTCTCTATCATTTGAAGTGGTTCAATATTACTCATACCACACCCATGGTGGCCAACTACAAAAATATCCTTTGCATCAAATTCATAAACAGCTACAATAATACTTCTAAGAGCACTTCCAAATGGATGAACTACAGTAGCACCAGCATTTTTAACTATTTTAACATCACCATTTTTTATATTCATGGCTTTAGGTAATAGTTCAGTAAGACGAGTATCCATGCAAGAAACTACAACAGCCTGCTTATTTGGTATTTTAGATGCTATATATTTAGTATAGTCTTTATTAGCAACAAACTTTTCGTTAAATTCCATGATATTTTCTAATGTGTTTTTCATAATATCCTCCTGCGGGTTATATAGTAAATTATTCAAATTATAACATATATATAATATAAGGGTTATTACATTTAAAAGACTTTACTAAACAAGGATTTTATGTAATTATAAATATAAAGATAAATTAAAGGAAAAGAAAGGAGATTATGCAATGGATAACAAGGTATTTTTAAGTATAGTTATGCCAATGTTTAATTCTACGCAAACTATAGTGAAAGCCTTAGATTCTTTAAATAATCAGACTGACAAAGACATAAAACTTATTTTAGTTGATGATGGGTCAACTGATGATTCTTATGAAGTTGCAAAAAGCTATTTAGAGAATGCGGAACTTAAATATGATATATACAAAACAGATAATAAAGGACAGAGTGCAGCTAGGAATTTAGGACTTAGTAAGGTTTCTTCAGAATACATATTATTTTTAGATTCAGATGATTATGTAAATGAAAAATTAATCGAAGTAGTTAAAGAGGCAGCAAGAAGAAGCAATCCTGAAATAGTAGTTTTTGACTACGAACGAGTAAATGAAGATTATACACTTAGAAATAGCTCAAAACAGGAATTTGCATTTTTTAATAGTATATCTCCTGGTATGGAAATTTTTGAAGCATATAAAAACAATAAATTAAGACTTTGGACATCATCGCTTATATATAGAAGTGATTTTATAGAAAAAAATAATTTAACTTATATTGAAAATGTACATGCGATGGAAGATTTAAACTTTATATTTAAATCATTATGGAGTTCTGTAAAGGTGAAAACAATTGATGATACATTAGCTTATTATTATCAAAGAAAAGACTCATTAACTAGCATAGCTGATATAGAAAAAAATATCAGTATATTAGAAGCAATTGATGATTTAGTTTCTGTATCAAGAAAAAAAGTTCTAGGGATAGATTTTGAAAGAGTTATTTCAAGAGAATTCGCAGTTGAACATATTATGTATCAAATTTTAACAAGTTTAAATAAAGATAATAAAGAATTGATACTTAAAATTTTAGAGGAAAAAAGAGTAAAAGAATATTTAAGTGAAGGAATAAAAAAGACAAATAGATATGGAAGCAGTTTATATATTTGGAGTAAACTTGCTGCATATATGCCAAAATTATTTGTATTTTTATACTTGAAAAAAACAGGTAAATAAATCTTTATAGAATACACATAATTTTTTTATATATTTAACGTATGATAAAATACAAAGTTTTAATTTAAATTAATAAAAAATTTTTAGATGGACATAAAGGAGGATTTTCTTATGGAAAATTTAAATGACGTACAAGTGTGGAAAGGGTTTAAAGATTTTGTTGTAGATAAAAAAGTAATGGAAAATGCAGATATATCATCTTTATATTTAAAACCAGTAGATGGACAAAAGGTTGTTTTACCAAAAGCAGGACAGTTTGTACCTTTAAAAATTAATTCAGGTAATGAAAGATATGATGTAGTCAGAGCATACAGTTTATCAAACAAACCAAATACTGAATTTTATAAAGTAACAATAAGAAAAGTTGAAGATGGAAGAGCTAGTGTTTATTTAACTGATATAGTTCAAGAGGGTGATATAATAGGTGTTAGACCACCAGCTGGAAAGTTTTTCTTAGATGGTAATGCAGATTTAGAAAAACCATTAGTTTTACTAGGTGCTGGTATTGGAATAACACCTGTTCTTTCAATGCTTCACGAAGCTGTTGGGAAAAGAAAAAATATTAAATATATAGAAATATTTAGAAATTCAGAGTATCAAGTACTTCATGAAGAGATAGAAGAGTATATAAAAAATGGATTAGTTGATAATACAGTTGTTTATACAAGACCAATGGAAGAAAATATTCAAGGTAAAGATTATGATTTATCAGGATATTTAACAAAAGAATGGATAATGGAAAATTTACCAAAAGATGGTGAATATTACTTCTGTGGGCCAAAGCCTTTCTTACTTTCTACAGAAGAGTCACTAAAAGAATTAGGTGTAGCAGAAGAAGATATTAATTATGAATCTTTCTAAGATATAAATTAATAATATTAAAAAGACTAAATTTAGAGTTTAAAGACTACTAAAATTTAGTCTTTTTTTGAATGAATTTTAGAGATATTAAACAATTATGCAGGATATACTGTATAATTAAATAGACTTTAAGATAAAGAGGTATTTATGAAGGAATATAGATTAAATAAAAGATATATTTTAAAAATTATGGTGAGTAGGCTTATAATAATTAGTATTTTAAATATTTCATATAGGTTATTTAAAGAATATTTACCAGAAAAATTTATAATTTATGTAGCAATACTAGTTTATAGTATAAATGTAATAGGAGTAATTATAAGTATAGCAATGCCATTTATAGAATTTTTAGCATATAAATATTTTATAGATGATGATGCGATAGAGATTAGATATGGAATTTTATTCAGAAAATCAGTATATATACCAAGAGAAAATATAAAATACATAATATCGGTAAAAGACCCTTTAGATAGAATTTTAAGAATTAGTAGCCTAAAGATTTATACAACAGCAGGGCATAGTGTGATAAAGGCATTAGGTAATGAGAAGATGTCTGAATTGTGGAATATAATGAAAGTTGATGGAGAAAATTAATTATGATTTATTATAATAAAAATCATTGGTATAGTATTTTTATTAACTTTTATAAGATTGTTAAAAGGTTTTGGGCTATAATAATTTTTGTGGCAATTCCAAGTCTGTCTTATGGGATGATTGGAACACTAATTATTTTTATATCAATATTTGCCTTTTGCGTATTAAGATGGCTTAATGAATTTATAGTAATTGATGAAGAAGATATGTTTTATAAAAGAGGAATATTAAGGACAGAACAAATAAAAATACCACTTACAAGCATATCGCTTATTGAGTTTAATAGGAATATAATTCATATTATGCTTGGGCTTAGTAGAATAAAGATAGAAAGTATATCTCCAAAAGATAGAAGCTTTTCAATTATATTAGTTCTTAAAAAAGATAAGGTTAAAGAGTTTCAGCAAGTGATGACTTCACTCGAAGAATCAAATGAAGGGAATTTTGAGATAGATAGTAAAAAATCTTATAAAATTTCAGCAAAACACCTTTTAATTTTATCTACTCTTAGAAGTAATATATTACTTGGAATTGGTATGATTTATTCAATAATACATCTTGTTAATGAAATTGATAAACATATAGGGGAAGATCTAAAGGGGTATATAATTTACAATGTACAGTATGGATTTAAGACTACATATAATACAATTGGTATTATTGTATATATACTTATATTAATGGTGGTTAGTATAGCTATAGTGCTTTCATTTTCTATTGTGGGGATAATATCTAAATATTATAAATTTAAACTTGATAGAAAGAACAATCATTTATATATTAATTATGGGCTTATAGTACGTAGACGTTATTCTATAAAGATTGATAATATACATGCAATAAAAGTAGAACAGAACTTTGTTAATCAAATTCTTAATCTTTATACAATAAAGGCATCTGTTGTAGGATATGGAAATGAAATGAGAGAAGATGAAGTTATATTCCCTCTATGCACTGAGGTGGATTTTAGAAATATAATAAAAAAAATGGTTCCAGAATTTAGATTTGAAGGTGAGATAAGTATACCACCTAAAAAATCATTTAATAATTTTTATATTTCATGGACTAGTTATTCAGTAGTATTTGCAATTTTAGTTTATTTTATATTTAATAGAAATTTACTAGGTATAGTTGCAATTCCAATTATGATTTTATGGAGATATTTAATCAAAGAAAATTCAGGTGTTGGCGTAAAAGATGATATATTAGTCTTTAGTTCAGGTTCTTTTCTTCGAAGAATAACATTTATTAGAAATAGTAGTATGGTAGAATGTTGTAGGGTAGTGAATCTGTTTCAAAGAAGAAAAAAAATATGTGATTATAGAATAAGGTTTTATAATCAAAGAAAATTTGAGTGGATAAGGACTAAGAATATGGATGATTTTTTATATGATAATATAAAAAATAAGATGAAAAATAAACGTATTTAGGAGGGATTTTTATGAGTAAGATAATAGTAATAGCAGAAAAACCATCTGTTGGTAAGGATATAGCAAGAGTTCTTAATTGTAGAAAAGGTGGAAATGGATTTTTAGAAGGCGATAAATATGTAGTAACTTGGGCTATGGGTCACTTAGTAAGTCTTGCAGCACCAGAGGATTATAATAAAGAGTGGAAAGATTGGAAGATAGATACTCTACCTATGTTACCAAAGTTTATGAAGTTAATGGTTTTACCTAAAACAGGAAAGCAGTATAGCACAGTTAAAGGCCTTTTAACTAGAAAAGATGTAACTGAAATAATTATAGCAACAGATGCAGGCCGTGAGGGTGAGCTTGTTGCAAGATGGTTACTTGAAAAAGTAGGGGTTAAAAAACCTATAAAAAGATTATGGATTTCATCAGTTACAGATAAAGCTATAAAAGATGGATTTAAAAATTTAAAAGATGGAAATGCATATATTAATTTATATAGAGCAGCAGAAGCAAGAGCAGAGGCTGACTGGATTGTAGGTATAAATGCTACTAGAGCATTAACTTGCAAGCATAATGCACAATTATCTTGTGGTAGAGTTCAAACTCCAACAGTTGGAATGATAGCTACAAGAGAAGATGAAATAAGAAGTTTTAAGCCACAAGAATTTTATGGTGTTGAAGCAAATGTCGAAGGTGTCAAATTTACATGGGCAGATCACAATAATAATGTGAGAACATTTGCAAAAGATAAAGCACAAGAAGTTTTAAGTAAAACAAATAAAAGTAATGCTTTAGTTAAAGAAGTTAAAAAGACTAATAAAAAGAATTTTGCACCAAGTCTTTACGATTTAACAGAACTTCAAAGAGAGTGTAATAACAGATATGGATATTCTCCAAAAGATACGCTTAATTTAGTTCAAAGACTTTATGAGAGTTATAAAGTTTTAACATACCCAAGAACAGATTCAAGATATTTAACAAGTGATATGGTTGGAACTTTAAAGGATAGAGTTAAGGCTTGTGCAGTTGGAGACCTTAGTAAGTTTTCAGTTAAAATACTTGGAAAAGAAATAAAAGCAAGTAAGTCATTTATAGATAATGCAAGAGTAAGCGACCATCATGCTATTATTCCTACAGAAGAAAAACCAGATTTTAGTGTTATGGGTGATAAAGAGAGAAAAGTATATGATTTAGTTTCAAAAAGATTCTTATCAGTACTACTACCACCTTGTGAGTATGAAGAAGTTTCAGTTACTTTAAATATTGAAGGCGAAACTTTTAAAGCTAAAGGTAAAACAATAAAATCTTTAGGATGGAAAGAAGTACAAGGTTCAAACTCAGATTCAGATGATGTTAAAGAGCAAATGATGCCATTAATGGAACAAGGTAAAAATATATCAGTTAAGTCAGTAAGTGTAACAACAGGTAAAACTAAGGCACCAGCAAGATTTACAGAGGCTACACTTTTATCAGCCATGGAAAATCCAGTTAAGTATATGTCAGAGGATAGTAGTGAACTTAAAAAGACTATAGGAGAAACTGGTGGTCTTGGTACAGTTGCAACTAGAGCAGATATAATGGAAAAACTTTTCAATAGTTTCTTGATAGAGAAAAATGGAAAAGAGATAACTATAACATCTAAAGGAAGACAACTTTTAGGTCTTGTACCAGAGGGACTTAAAACACCAAGTTTAACAGCACAGTGGGAGCAAAAATTATCTATGATAGAAAAAGGAAAACTTAATCAAAAAACTTTCCTTACAGAGATGAGAGAATACTCACAAAAAGTTGTTTCAGAAATTAAAGGTGCAGATAGCAAATTTGTACATGATAATATGACAAGAAGTAAATGTCCTGAATGTGGAAAGTTCCTTTTAGAGGTTAATGGTAAGAAAGGTAAGATGCTTGTATGCCAAGATAGAGATTGTGGACATAGAGAGAGTCTTTCAATGATAACTAATGCTAGGTGTCCAGAGTGCAAGAAAAAGCTCGAATTAAGAGGCAAAAAGGGTTCTAGAGCATATGTATGTATGGGATGTGGCTTTAAAGAGAAAGAAGAAGGCTTTAAAAAGAGATTTACAGACAAAAAATCAAAGGTAAGCAAAAAAGAAGTTAGTACATTGATGAAAAAAATGAAGCAAGAAGCGGATATTGATATTAATAATCCATTTGCAGAGTTGCTTAAAGGTTTTAAATAAAATGAAGGAAGTATATCAAAAATTTGATATACTTCCTTTTTATTTTAATATTACTTTTTATCAGTTAATACATCTGCTAATGTGTGTTGTGAAAATTCTTGAATAAAAGAATTTAATGCGTTATTCATTATACATTTAAGCTTGCAACCATTTGATATCATAGGACAATCTCCACGATTTGAGAAGCAACCAGCAATGTTTAAGTTTTCTTCTGTTAACTTTAGAACTTCACTAAGAACTATTTCACTTGGCTCAAGACCAAGTTTTAAGCCACCAGACCTGCCCTTTAATGATACTACATAGTCTGTTTTAGCAAGTTTTTGAATTATTTTTTTTAAGTGATGTTCTGATATATCAAGGTTTGTTGATAATTCTTCAACAGTGCAAAGTCTATCAGTATTATTAGCAAGATATATTAAAGCTCTAAAAGAGTAATCTGTGAATTTTGATAAGTACATATTATACCGCCTTTTTCATATATTCTAGTAATTACATTTTAATATATTTTTAGATAAAAACAAGCATGGTTTAATTAAATTAAAATAAATTTAATAAAAAAAGGGTTTATAAGAAGAAACTGTAAACGAATTAACATACTATAGAGATTAAACATTGCACATAGGAAACAAATATTATTTTGTTAATATAATAGTGGGTTTTTTGAAAAATTTCTATGTATATATGGTATAATTCATAAGAATTGAAAAAAAGACATATATTAAAATTAGAATAAGGAGAGTATATTTGAAGAAAGTAGATTTAACAAAAGGAAATGTTTTTAAAGTTATAGTAACGCTTGCAATACCTATAATGGGTAGTTCATTTTTGCAATTTGCGTATAATTTAATAGATATGCTATGGGTTGGAGGGCTTGGAAGTGATGCTGTTGCGGCAATAGGAACTTCAAGCTTTTTTATATCTTTAGGGTATTCAATATCATCAATGGTAGTAATTGGTGTTGGAATAAAAATAGCACATGCTATAGGTAAAAATGATAGCCATGAAATTAAAGAATATATAAATATAGGTATTTTCTCAATGGCTATAGTAGCAATTATATATGCAATATTTTTAATTGTATTTAGAAAATATCTTATAGGCTTTTTTGATTTACATAATAGCTATGTTTCAGTTGAAGCAACTAAATATTTAGCAGTAAGTGCAATAGTTTTAATTTTTTCATGTTTTAATATGATGTATTCAAGGGTATTAAATAGTTTTGGAAATAATAAATTAGCACTTAAAATTAGTACAACAGGTATAGTATTAAATATAATATTAGACCCTATATTTATTTATGTTTTTAAGATAGGGGTAACAGGTGCAGCTATTGCAACTTTAATAGCGCAAATAATTATGTTTTTATTATTTACATTTGTTAAGAGTTCACCATTTAAATATGATTTTAATACTAAAATCTCAGGTGGAAAATTAAAGTTAGTATTTAAACTTGGAGTTCCTATGGCAATGCAAAGAAGTTTATTTACACTTGTTAATATAGTTCTTGCAAGAGTAGTTTCAAGTTTTGGTACAGATGCTATAGCAGCACAAAAAATAGGGCTACAAGTTGAATCTATAACATATATGGTTATAGGTGGACTAAATGGTGCTGTTGGTGCTTATATAGGGCAAAATTTTGGCGCGAAAAAATATGATAGAGTTGATAAAGGGTATGATAAAGCACTTATAGTTGGGATGATTTATGCAATTATAACAACTATAATATTCTTAGCAATTCCAAAACAAATAGTATGTTTATTTGTAAGACAGAAAGAAACAATTGAAATTGCAGCTGATTATTTAAGAATAGTTGGACTTGCACAAATTTTCTCAGCAGTAGAGGTTATTTCAAATGGTTTATATACAGGTCTTGGAAAGCCTAAGATACCATCTATAGTCAGTATGGTATTTACTGCACTCAGAATTCCAATGGCACTAGTATTTATAAAAATATGGGGAGTTAATGGAATATGGATTAGTATAGCTGTATCAAGTATGTTTAAAGGGGTAATATCCTTCTTAATATATAAATTAAAGGTTAAAAAAGATTTATTTGCTATGAAGATATAAGGAAAGGTGTTGCATGTATAAATGCAGCACCTTTATCTTTTAGCAAAGAAATCAATTTTTTGATTGAAATGTTTATTTATTGAATATTCATAAGGACGGCCATTGCTTAAAAATGCTAAGTTCTCAATTTTGAGTGCAAGTGAATTTATAGGTAGGTCTAATAATTCGCACTCTTTAGTAGAGAAAAAACAAGCTTCGATTGTTTTATATGAGTGAGAAATATTAAATTCTTCTTTAGAATCTATATAAGTTAAAACACTTTCTTTACATATATCTAGCGTTAAATCAGGAAACAAGCTAACTGGCATATAGATATATTCAATATGCTTAAATTTATCATTTACATATCTAGCTCTAATTATTTTCCAAACTTTTTTACCTTTTAGAATTTCTAATTTTTCAGAAATTGCAGTTGAAACTTCTTTTTGTTTAAAGCTTAGAACTTTTGTGCTAAGTTTTTCAGGCACATGCAATTCACACATTGAAGAAAGGTTGAGTATATGGTTTTCAGGAAGATTATTAACATAGCTCGAACCGTTATGAGGTTTTATAATATAACCTTTATCTATTAAATCTTTTATAGCAGCTCGAACAGTATGCCTATTACAATCGTACTTTTGGGCAAGTTTATTTTCAGAATCAATTTTTGATAATTCTTTTAACTCACCGGTAATTATTTGTTGTATTAAATCTTTAGTTATATCTTTACAATTCAAATTTAGTCACCCCTTATTAAGTTAATTATAAATTTAAAATAAGAAAATTGTCTATACAGTGGATGATTTTATTGTTAAATTTTTTTATTATAAGAGTATAAAAGATTTTTGTAGGGGGAATTTAATATGAAAAAGGTATTTCCAGAGAACTTTTGGTGGGGAGCTGCAACATCAGGACCACAATCAGAAGGGACTTTTAATAAAGCTAACAAAAATATATTTGATCATTGGTTTGAGGTATCAAAGGAAACTTTCCATAATGGTGTAGGACCATGCATAGCTTCAAACTTTTATAATAGTTATAAAGAAGATATAAAAATGTTAAAAGGAATAGGTCTGAATTCATATAGAACATCAATTCAGTGGTCAAGACTTATAAAAAATTTAGAAACAGGTGAAGTTTGTGAGGATGGAGTAAGATTCTATAATGATGTAATAGATGAGTCAATTGAAAATGGCTTAGAAGTAGTTATGAACTTACATCATTTTGATTTACCAGTAGAACTTTATGAGAAATTTAGTGGATGGGAATCAAGAAAAGTAGTTGATTTATTTGTTCAATTTGCAGAAAAATGTTTTGAGTTATTTGGTGATAGAGTAAAACATTGGGCTACATTTAATGAACCGATAGTTGTTGTTGAAGGACAGTATCTATACAAATTCCATTATCCATGCGTAGTTGATGGTAGAAAAGCTAATCAAACAGCTTATCATATAGCACTTGCATCAGCAAAGGCTATTGCAGCCTATAAAAAAGGTAATTATGGTGGAGAAATAGGGATAATACTTAATTTAACACCATCATATCCAAAAACTAATTCAGTAGAAGATTTAGAAGCATCTGATATAGCTGATTTATACTTTAATAGAATGTTCTTAGACCCGGCAGTAAATGGAGAGTTCCCAGAAAAGTTAGTTAATATATTAAAGAGGGATAATGTTTTGTGGGAAACAGAAGAAGGGGATAGTCAAATATTCCATGAGGGTATAGTAGACTTCCTTGGAATAAATTATTATCAACCAAGACGAGTAATGGCTAGAGAAACAGAATATACAGAAAGTACATGGATGCCAGATAAGTATTTTGAAAACTATTTAATGCCTGGTAGAAGAATAAATGAGCATAGAGGTTGGGAGATATATCCTAAGGCTATTTATGATATTGCTATAAATATTAAAGAAAATTATGGGAATATTAAATGGTATATAGCAGAAAATGGTATGGGGGTTGAAGGGGAAGAGAAGTTTAAAGGTGAAGATGGAACTATAGATGATGAATATAGAATTGAATTTATAAAAGAACATCTTATATTCCTTCATAAAGCTATAGAAGACGGGACGAATTGTTTTGGATATCACTTATGGACACCAATAGATTGTTGGTCATGGTGTAATTCATATAAGAATAGGTATGGGTTTATTTCTCTTGATTTAAAAACTTTAGAAAAAAAGGTAAAAAAATCTGGTCATTGGATAAAGAAAGTAGCAGAAGAGAATTCATTTAATTAATAATTTTTTGTGTAATTCTTTCAAAAAGATGTTATTATGTTAGTGTAGTATTATTAATATGTGTGAAAAGATGGGTAAAGTTTAGCAGTTACAAATAATAAATTTACATCTTAGGAGCACATTTAAATGAGAAGAAAAGCACTAAAAAGAAATTCTAGTATGAAAAAGAAAAGAAGGATTAGAAGAAAAGTTGAACTAATGCGACTTATTGATAAGAAAATTTGTGAATGTGAAGAATATAATGAGATGAATAAAGAAAATAATTAATAGAATAAAAAAACAGCTAGGAAATATTTCCTAGCTGTTTTTTTATTCTATTAATTATTTTTGGCTTAAATATTCATCATATGAACATTCTTTGTTAAACTTAACAGCACCATCATTGATTTCAATGACTTTTGTAGCTATTGTTTCAACAAATTGGTGGTCATGACATGCGAATAATAAGATACTTTTATAATCCATAAGTCCATTGTTAAGTGCTGTGATTGACTCAAGGTCTAAGTGGTTAGTAGGTTGATCAAGAATTAAGATATTAGCTGGGCTAAGCATCATTTTTGATAACATACATCTAACTTTTTCTCCACCTGATAATACATCAGCATTTTTAAGAGCTTCTTCTCCAGAGAATAACATTCTTCCAAGGAATCCTCTTAAATAACTTTCAGATTTTTCTTCTGAATACTGACGTAACCATTCAACAAGTGAATACTCGAAACCATCAAAGTATTTTGAGTTATCTTTAGGGAAGTATTCTCTTGAAGTTGTTACACCCCATTTAACTGTTCCAGCATCTGGCTCAAGTTCACCAGCAAGTATTTTAAATAATATTGATACAGCGATTTCATCACCGACAAATGCAATTTTCTCATTTTTACCAAGAATAAAGCTAGCATCATCTAAAACTTTAATACCATCAACAGTTTTTGTTAATCCAGAAACTGTTAAAACATCATTTCCAACTTCTCTTTCAGGTTTAAATCCAACGAATGGATATCTTCTGCTTGAAGGTTGGATATCATCAAGTGTAATCTTATCTAAAAGTTTCTTTCTTGATGTAGCTTGTGTTGATTTAGAAGCGTTAGCGCTAAATCTAGCAATAAAGTTTTGTAAATCTTTAATTTTCTCTTCCTTTTTCTTATTTTGGTCTTTAGACATTTGAAGAGCAAGTTGACTTGATTCATACCAAAAATCATAGTTACCTACGAATAATTTGATTTTTCCAAAGTCTACGTCACATACTTGTGTACATACCATGTTTAAGAAGTGTCTATCGTGAGATACAACTATAACAGTACCTTCAAAACCAGCGATAAATGTTTCAAGCCATTCAACAGCTTTAAGGTCTAAGTGGTTAGTAGGCTCATCTAGAATAAGTAAATCTGGCTTACCAAATAAAGCTTGTGCTAAAAGAACTTTAACTTTCTCGTCCCCTTTTAATTCTCCAACATTTTTGAAGTGTGAATCGGGAGCAATTCCAAGTCCTTGAAGTAATGCAGAAGCATCTGATTCAGCTTCCCAACCATTCATTTCAGCAAATTCACCCTCAAGTTCTGAAGCTTTTATTCCATCTTCATCTGAAAAGTCTTCTTTAGCATATAAAGTATCTTTTTCTTCCATGATTTCAAATAATCTTTTATTTCCCATCATAACAGTTTTAAGAACTTCAATATCATTGAATTCATTGTGGTTCTGACTAAGAACAGACATTCTTGAGTGTGGTGCAAGAGTAATATCTCCTGTATTAGGCTCTATTTCTCCTGATAATATTTTTAGAAATGTAGATTTACCAGCACCATTAGCACCAATAACTCCATAACAATTTCCTGGGTTAAACTTTAAATTAACATCTTCAAAAAGTTTTCTTTCCCCAAATCTTAAGCTTACATTAGTAACAGTAATCATTCTATACTTCCTTTCGAATTTACATTTATTAATTAACTAAAAAGTTAATGTGTTTACATAGTAAAAAGTTAAAAAATTCTTATCTCAATTGCTTATTATAGCATAATTAAAATGAAAAGCCTATTGTATTGATACCATTAGTATGATATTCTTTGAAGGAAAACTTTTAATTTAGTCCAGAGAGGCTAAGAAGGGGGCATATATGAAAAGTCAAAAGGTAGAGACACAGTCTCAACAAGCAGCAAAGAAGGATTTTATAGGAATTGAGGATAAGGTGCCATTTAAAAGAGGATTGCCTTTAAGCATACAACATTTATTTGCAATGTTTGGGGCATCAGTCCTTGTTCCTATATTATTCAATATTGATCCTGCAACAGTATTTTTATTTAATGGTATAGGTACTATAATCTATGCAATACTTACAAAACGTAAGATTCCAGCTTTTTTAGGATCGAGTTTTGCATTTATTGCACCAGTATTAATGCTTCAAAAAAATGGATTTTCATTTGCAGAAATACAGAGTGGATTTGTAGTATCAGGTTTAATTTTTGCTGGAGTTGGTCTTATAGTAGCATTTACTGGGACAGGCTGGATAAATAAAATTTTCCCACCTGCTTCAATGGGAGCTATCATTGTTATAATTGGTCTTAGTATGGCTGGAAATGCAGCTAAAGATTCAGGATTTTCAATGAATGGAAGTGCAGCTAATCCACTTCATATATTAATTGCTATGATTACGCTTGTAACTATAATTTTAACAACAGTTCTTTGCAAAGGATTCTTAAAAATTATACCAATATTAATTGGTATAATTGTTGGATATCTAGTATCAATGGCATTTGGGATAGTAGATCTTACTGAGGTTAAATCAGCAAGTTTTCTAGCAATTCCACACATGCAAATAGTTAAATTTAATATGGATGCCATATTAACAATTATTCCTGTTACACTTGTTGTAATTGCAGAAAATATTGGACATTTAGCGGTTACTAGTAGTGTTGTAGGGAAGGATTTAGCAAAAGAACCAGGTCTTCATAGATCACTTCTTGGAGATGGGATTTCAACAGTTATTTCAGGATTCTTTGGATCAGTACCAACAACTACTTATGGAGAGAACATAGGAGTTATGGCTATAAGTAAAGTTTATAGTGTGTATATAATAGCAGGAGCTGGTGTTCTTTCAATTATACTTGCTTTCTCAGGTACGCTTGCAATGTTAATCAAAAGTATACCTCAGCCAGTAATTGGAGGAGTTAGTATATTACTTTTTGGTAGTATAGCAGCATCTGGAATAAGAACATTCGTAGAAGCTAAAGTTGATTATTCAAAAGCTAGAAATTTAGTTTTAACATCAGTTGTATTCATTGTGGGTATAAGTGGAATGTCTGTAAACATTGGATCAGTAGATCTTAGTGGTATGGGACTTGCAACTATAGTTGCTGTTATTCTAAGTGGATCTTTTATAATATTTGATAAACTTGGCATAATGAATGAAAAACCAGATTCATTAGAAAATATATATAATGAAACACCAGATATCTAAAAATACTTAATTTCATATAGTTTAAAAAAATAGCGTTACAAATTTTAAATTTGTAACGCTATTTTTTATATTAATTTTTTAATGAGTGAAGTGGTGCAGGAATTCTACCGCCTCTTTCAATAAATAAATCACAATTTCCAGGTGATGTTCTCATTATTGGTGCGGTCCCAAGAAGACCACCAAATTCAACTATGTCCCCAACATCTTTCCCAGGGACTGGTATTAATCTAACAGCAGTTGTTTTATTGTTAATCATACCAATTGCAGCTTCATCAGCAATTATTCCTGAAATAGTAGCTGCTGATGTTTTTCCAGGTAAAGCAAGCATATCAAGTCCAACAGAACAAACACAAGTCATAGCTTCTAATTTTTCTATATTTAAGAATCCATTTGCAACTTGTTCAATCATACATTCATCCTCGGATACAGGTATAAAAGCACCACTTAGACCTCCTACAGATGATGAAGCCATAAGTCCGCCTTTTTTTACAGCATCATTAAGCATAGCAAGGGCAGCTGTTGTCCCATGAGTTCCACAGTTTGAAAGACCCATCTCTTCAAGGATTCTTCCAACAGAATCCCCAACAGCAGGTGTTGGTGCTAGTGATAAATCAACAATTCCAAAAGGAATATCCAGCCTTCTAGATGCTTCATTTGCAACAAGTTGGCCAATTCTTGTAATTTTGAATGCAGTCTTTTTGATAGTTTCAGCAACTTCTTGGAAATTCTGACCACGAATATTTTCAAGAGCTCTTTTAATAACGCCAGGTCCACTTACCCCTACATTTATAATTTTTTCAGCTTCACCAGTTCCATGGAAAGCACCAGCCATAAATGGGTTATCTTCAACAGCATTACAAAATATAACAAGCTTTGCACAACCAAAACCATCAGGTGTAATATTAGCAGTTTTCTTTGTTATTTCACCCATAAGTTTTACAGCATCCATATTTATACCATATCTAGTAGAACCTATGTTGACAGAAGAACAAACAATATCAGTTTCTTTTAGTGCTTCTGGTATTGAGTTTATAAGAGTTAAATCACTATTAGTAAATCCTTTGTGAACTAATGCAGAGAAACCACCTATAAAATTAACACCGACTTCTTTAGCAGCTCTATCCATAGCTTTTGCTATAGGAACATAACTTTCTGCACCTGTACTTGCAGCTATTAAAGATATTGGTGTTACAGATATTCTTTTATTTATTATAGGAATACCATATTCCTTTTCTATATCTTCACCTACTTTAACTAAGTTTTTAGCATTTGTAGTTATTTTATCATATACTTTTTCACAAACTCTATCAATATTATCACTAGCGCAGTCAAGTAGCGAAAGCCCTAGTGTAGTTGTTCTAACATCAAGGTTTTGTTCGTTTATCATAGAAAGCGTTTCTATGACTTCATTTTGAGTTATCATAAAAACCTCCTATATTTTATGCATTGAGTTAAATATATCTTCATGTTGAACAGATATATCAACTGCAGCAGTTTTTGAGTAGTCAGTAAGTACTTTTCTCATAGCTCCAAAATCTTTAGTTGAGTTTGAAAAACTAGTAATCATCATCATTGTAAAATAGTCTTCCATAATTGTTTGACTTATATCTAATATATTTATATTGTTTTCTGATAATAAGTTGGCTACTTCGGCAATAATTCCAACTCTATCTTTTCCTACTACTGTAATAACAGCTTTCATTAAAAAACACCCCTCTTCACAATTCTTTACTTATTATACCAAAAATGTAAGTTTAAGTAAAAATAAAAAGTGAATTATATTTAAGTAGTTTTTTATTTTGAAAATTATAGCTATTAAAAAAAAACTATATGAGATATAATTATATATGGATTTTTAGAACAAAGAGGTGAAGAGTATGAGCGATTTAGCTGGAGCAGGATGTGATATTTTAATACCTTTCAATGAAAGGAAACCACTTGCTGAAATAGAAAGAAGTTTAATTAAAACATATAGAAAAAAAGTTTGGACAAAGTTTATAAAAGCTATAAAGGATTATAATCTTGTTCAAGAAGGTGATAAAATAGGTGTTGCTATATCAGGGGGAAAAGACTCTCTTATAATGGCAAAACTATTTCAAGAACTTAAAAAACATGGTAAAGTTAATTTTGATTTAGAATTTATTGCAATGGATCCAGGTTATCATAAAAACATTAGAGAATTATTAGAAGATAATTGTGAGTATTTAGATATACCACTTACAGTATATGACTCTGGTATATTTGAAGTAGTTGATAAAATAGCAAAGGATTATCCTTGCTATATGTGTGCAAGAATGAGAAGAGGTTCTTTATATACAAAGGCTAAAGAATTAGGGTGTAATAAGCTTGCATTAGGGCATCATTTTAATGATGCAATAGAAACAACAATGCTTAATATACTATATGGTGGTAATTTTAAAACAATGCTTCCAAAACTTAAAGCAGCTAATTTTGAGGGGATAGAACTTATTAGACCTATGTACTATATAGAAGAGGAATCTATCAAAAGTTGGATACAAAATGCCGGCATATGGCCACTTAATTGTGCTTGTATGGTTGCTGCTAAAAAAATTGGTAATAAAAGAACTGAAATAAAAGATATGATAGCAGATATGAAAACTAAATTTAAAGATGTTGATAAATCAATATTTAATTCTGCAGATAATGTTAGCATGGATGGTATTACAGGATATAAAATTGGTTCGGAGTATCATTCATATCTAGATACTTATGAAAATGAATCTTTAGAGAATGAACTAGAGAATCAAATAATTAAAAAAGCAGCATCTGATAGTGCTAAAAGTGAAAAAGTTAAAATAGCTACTGAACTTTTAGATGTTTTAGATGTTGAAACAATAGCTAAAAAAGTTGGGCTAGAGTTAAAAATTGTAGAAAAGTTAAAAAGAACTAAAGAAATATATTAATAAAAAGCTTGTCATATTTTATGGCAAGTTTTTTTATACATAAAATATATTTTCAATAAATATATTTAGTTATAATTAATTAAATAAAGAGGGGTATGTATGATAGCCGTTATAGAACTTCCGACACCAAGAATAATTAAAAGGAAGATAAAGAAATTTTACACAAGAGAAAGAGCTGGGATGTATGCACTGATATTAGGAGGAATAGTAATAGTTTGTATTAATGCGGTGCCGTTTAAAATAATACCAATCTCAGCACTTTTATATTGTGGTGTTGCTTATGAAGTTGTTGAGAATAGCAATTTTATTATAGAAGATCCAAGAGTCATACAAAGTATTTTAGAGAGTTATAATAATATGAGTTATTTATAAAAAATAATGAAAATATAGGTAGATATTAAAAGTAGTACTAAAAAAATATACAAAATATGTAGAAAGTTAATATTTTTTTTATACACTTAATGAAATAAATAAGATATAATTATCTAGAAATTTGTTCAAAGGGAGATAGAACATGAAGCTTATAAAAGAGATATTTAATAAAGATTTGGGATTTGTTAGTAATAAAAAAGATAGGGTTTATAATTTAAGAAGAACTGCAAGAGTAGTTTTGGTTAATGAGCAAAATGAAATAGCATTATTAAATGTAAGCAATGAAGGGTACCATAAACTTCCTGGTGGGGCTATCGAAAAGGGCGAAAGTAAAGAAGAAGCAGCAAAGAGAGAAGTTGAAGAAGAAACAGGATATAAAATAGAGCTAAAAGAAGATATTGGGCTTATAATAGAATATTCTGATGACACAAATTTAATGCAGTTATCATTTGCTTATAAAGGCAAGATAATTGAAAAAACACAGATATCACTTTCTGAAAATGAAATAAATCAAGGTATTAAATTAGAATGGTTTACATATGAGGAAGCAATTAGGACTATGAAAAATGAAAGTCCAAGCAGTTATCATGGAAAGTTTATTGTAAATAGAGATTTAAGTTTTATAGAAGAATCTTTAATATAAGAAATGAGCACACCGAACTAGGTGTGCTCATTTTATTTATTTTAAATTTGATTTAAGTATTTCATGCAATTTATCAGGATGATTAGTTATTATTGCTGAGATACCCTCATTTATAAATTTAATCATATGCTTTTCTTTATTTATAGTATAGCTATTAACATCTATTCCACTATCTAGCATATTTTTTAGACTTTTTTTGCTAAGTAGTAATGAACGGAAGTTAGGATGCATAGCATCAGCACCACAGGATTTACAATACTTTTGTGGATTAAATAAAAGACAATCGTAAAGAAGACCTGTCTTCATATTTTCATCAAGTTCCTTTACTTTAATCATTGATTCATGATTAAAAGATGATAAGATGATATCTTTTTCAAGCCCAAGTTTATGAATTAGGTTTAATGAAATATCTTCAAGACCTTTGTATTCTAAAATACTATTTTTAAGTTCAAGATTAGTAAATATTTTCTTTTCTTTTGCAAATTCTAAGTATTCTTCAAGACTTGGAATTTTTTGATTTAAACCTGCATTAAGTTTTCTGATTTCAGAATAAGTAATATCTTTAACAAGTCCCTTAATACCAGTTGTTCTTTCAAGTTCTTCATCATGTATTATAACTGGAATATTATCTTTCGTAAGTTGCACATCAAGTTCAATACCATCACAAAACCCTTCTATTTTAGCTTTTTCAAATGCAAGCATCGTATTTTCAGGATATAATGCTGAAAAACCTCTATGTGCTATATTTAAAGTCATATCATAACCTCCAAAAAAATTTTATCATTAGGTTTAACTATATCAAGTTTAATGGCATAATGGAATAGTAAATTATTAAGTAAGGGAGAGTACGCACGATGAACAGTTTAAAGAAAAGGGATTTGGTAGCTGGTTTAATAGGTTTTGTTTTGGCGATAACAAGCTATATGTTTTATGAACAGAATGCAGTGCTATCAGTAGCAATATTTTTAGCTGTAGTATTAGTTTATAGAAGGTATATAAAAAATGAAGGATTTAAAAAAATTAAAAAGTTTAAAAAGTTTGGAGATGAAGAATAAAATGGAAGTGAAAATTTATTTAAAAGGGAAAAAAGAACCTTTAATATATAAAGGGGATAGGATTGATGTCTTAGATTTTGAGATGGATAATGTAAAGTATAAACAGGTTAGGTATTTTAAAAAAGGTTTTTCAAAATCAGAGCTTATAGAGGTTGCAATGATAACTAAAATTCAAGAAAACTAAATATATAGGGGGTAAAATATGAGTGCTAAATTAGATTTACTAAAGGACAAAGAGTCAGCTCTTTTGTGGAAGTATATGATACCTTCGGTTGGTGGAATGCTTGGATTATCTGTATGCATATTTTTTGATACTATGTTTATAGGCAGGCGACTTGGTGAAATAGGACTTGCATCATTAAACATAGCAGTGCCATTGTTTAATTTATATTATGCAGTTGCAATGACATTTGGCGTTGGAGGTGCTACAGCTCTGTCGATAGCGATAGGGCAGAAGAAAAAACATAAAATAAATGCTATTTTTACAAGTTCTTTAATAGGAGCGCTAGCAGTAATAATTATATTAAATATAGTGGGTTATTTCTTTATAGATAATATATGTTATTTACTTGGGGCTAGTGCAGAAACATTTCCATATGTTAAAGATTATATAAAAGTAATTTTAAATTGGAATGCTATATTTATAATATCTAACATTTTAAATGTATTTGTTAGAAGTGATAAAGCGCCTAAATTATCAATGATGTCAATAATAGTAACAAATATAGCTAATATTATGTTAGATTATTTATTTATCTATCCTCTTAATATGGGAATGGAAGGAGCAGCACTTGCAACAACAATAGCTCAGGGAATAGGAGTTTTAGTATTGTTTATCCATTTCTTTGGTGAGAACAATTCATTACATATAGAATTTAAAGCTGTAAAGGCAAAAAAAATAATAGAAATAATTTCAAATGGAATGCCAAGTTTTGTAACAGAACTTTCAGCGGGGTTTGTTATTATTATTTTCAATAATATAATTTTATCAATAGGAGGGAATGTTGCAGTATCTGCATATGGCATAATAGCTAATGTAGCACTTATATTCTTAGCAGTCTTTAATGGTATATCTCAAGGAATGCAGCCTCTTGTAAGTATAAATCATGGTGCAGGTGAGAGTCAAAGAGTAAATACATTATTTAGAATAAGTTTTAGAATATCACTAATAATAGGAGTAGTATTTTGTTTAATAGGAGTTCTACTACCTAATCAAATAATTGCTATATTTACAAGTCAAACTGGTGAATTTGTTAATATAACAGTTAATGGAATGAGAATATACTTTATATCATTTATCTTAATGGGAGCAAATATAGTAGGTATTGCATATCTTCAAGCAATGCAAAAAAATAAAAGTTCATTCATACTATCAACTTTTAGAGGACTTATATTAACAATTGTTTTAGTAATTATATTATCAAAACTATTTGGACTAACAGGGGTATGGATGACAATTCCAATTGTAGAACTTATAACATTTGCTGCATTTTTAATTTTAAAACAAAAAAATAAAAAGCAGAAATAATATATATAAAAATTGTGGATATTTTATGTATTAAACATTTGTAGAAGAGAGGAAAGTCGTATATAATGATTATAAAGTCACGCTAGAATGGAGGAGATATAAATGGAGATAAATAATTATAAAACAATGGATCCATATATGTTATTAAGCATAGTAAATTTGAAATTAAGAGATTTTTACACGAGTTTAGATTCTCTTTGTGATGATTTAAATATAGATAAAGTAGAATTAGAAAAAACATTAAAAGAAAAAGACTTTGAATATATAGAGTCAGTTAATCAATTTAAGTAGAATGGGATAGCAACTAGGAGGAATTTTTTAATGAACATAGGAAAAGAGCCATATATTTTAGTATTTGGAGTATCAATAGTAGATGTGTTTGGATTTAGTAAGGCTAAGTACCGACCATATAATTCAACACCAGGAGAAGTTAAGATGTCATTTGGTGGTGTTTGTAGAAATATAGCTGAGAACATGGCAAGAGTTGAAGCTAATGTAAAGTTTATATCAATTTTAGGTGATGATGCTAATGGAAAAGCAATGATGAGACATGGTGAAGAATTTGGATATGATATGTCAGATTCATTAGTTTTAGATGGTATGACTACACCAACATATTTAGCTATTTTAGATGAATATGGAGAAATGGTTTCAGCTGTAGTTGATGTTAAGAGTATAGATAGAATGAGCCCAGAGTTCATAGAAACTAAGAGGGAGATAATTGAAAATGCAGAGTATGTAGTTTTAGATTCAGATAACCCTGTTATCATGGAGTACCTTTTAACTAACTTTGATACAAAGTTTATTTTAGACCCTGTATCAGCAGAGAAGGCTAATGGTGTAAAACATCTTATTAAGTATTTCCATACAATAAAACCTAATAGACATGAAGCTGAAATATTAGCTGGGTTCCCAATAATAGATGATGAAGATTTAATCAGGGCTAGTAATAACTTTAGAGCACTTGGTGTTGAAAAAGTATTTATAAGCCTTGATGCAGATGGAATATTCTATAATGATGGAATTGAATATGGAAAAATAAGCTCTGGTAAAGTAGAAGTTATAAATGTTACAGGAGCGGGAGATTCATTTGTTTCAGGAATGGGATATGGATATTTAAATAATTTAACAACACAAGATACTGTTAAATTCGCAATTGCTATGTCAGTATTAACAATAGCACATGAGCAAACAATACACCCTGAGATGTGTCTTGGAAAAATTAATGAAATAGTTGCAAGTACTAATTGGAATGTGAATAAACTAAACCAAGATTAATATATATGTTATAAAAAGAGGTGGTGAATTATTATGAAGTTAAAAAAAGGAAAAGCTACTTTACTAGCAGTTGCTAGTGCAGCTTTAATAGCATCTTTGGTTTATGACAAAAAATATAAAAAGAGTTTAGATGAAAACAATAATGAAAATGAAGAGGATGAAAGTGAAAATACTTTTATTGTTAAATAAGGAGTAGCTTTTGCTACTTCTTATTTTTTGAAGAAAAATAGACAAAAAGAGGTGTATTTTATGAATGCAATAGAATTTTTGAAAAGTGAGCATAGAAATGTAGAAAGATTATTAAAAGTTATTAAGGCTATGAGTTATCAAGTTTTACAAAATGATATACAAAATTATGATGATTTTTATGTTGTTATAGATTGCATAAGAAATTATGCTGATAAAATTCATCATAAAAAAGAAGAAGATTATTTATTTGATATGATGATTAAAGAATTACCAGAAGCTATAAGAAAAACAATACAATATGGAATGTTAGTTGAACATGACCAAGGAAGACTTTTAGTAACAAACTTAGAGCTTGGCCTAAACGATTTTAATTTAGGAAATGATATAGCAAGGCTTGATATAATATCAAATGCTATGGGTTATGTAGGGCTTTTAGAAAGACATATACATAAAGAAGACAAAGTGGTATTTGAATTTGCAGATAAACATTTATCAAAAGAAAGTAAAGATAGTTTAAATAGTAAATTTAGTGTTATTGTTGAAAATGAAGGGTCACAAGTTTATATAGAAAAATTAGAGAAGTTAGAAAAAGAATATTTATAAAAGGGAAATAAGCTTTGGAAACCAAAGCTTATTTTTTGTTTTTAAAGGAATACATTTCAGGTGTAGAATCATCTATTACTTTAAATGTATAGCCATGTTCTTTATAATATTTAATGGTTTCTTTTAAAGCACTAGCAGAGTTCTTATTAAGTTCTGTACAGTGCATAAGGAGGATTATAGTATCTTTTGTATCAACTGTGGCTTTGAAAATATTATAAGGTGAATTTCCATAATGGTCGCCATCATGAGTGTCAACATTCCAATCATAAATTTTCATATTATTATCATGTAACATATCAATCCATTCTTGGTTTAACTTAAAATAATGATTTATACTACCAAAAGGAAAACGAATTATATTTACAGTAAGACCCGTTAAATCTTTTATGATAGATTGAGTTTTGAGCATCTCATCTAAAAAGGCACTACGAGATTTATAAATTAAATCACCTTTATGCGAATATGTATGAAGCCCTAGTGCGTGACCAGAATCAACTAACTTTTTTAAGGTAAGCTGATTGTCCTCTAAAGTATTTCCTATAACAAAAAAGGTAGCTTTAACACCTTCTTCATTTAAAATTTCTATAAAGGTATCTGTCATATGAGGGGATAACCCATCATCAAAGGTTAGATATATAAGTTTTTCATTAGTAGTTTCCTCTGCGAATACTAAACTATTGGAAAAACCTAAAAATACTATTAGTGATATAAAACAAAAAATAAATTTTTTTAACATTTTAATTCCTCTTTTCTTGAAAGTTATATAATTATTTTTTACATAAAGTCTAAATATTATAAATAAAATTTTAAGATTTTTAAAAATCTTTTTACTATGATATAATTAATAAAAATATCTGAAAGTGAAGGGATGTTATGAAGAGTATATTAAAAATAATAATATCAATAATAGTCATTGTTGTTGCGGCTAAATTATTTTTCAAAATATTGCCAGTGATAATTATATTAATCGCAGGGATTTGGTTTTATTCAAGATATAAAATGAAAAAGATAATAAAGCAGTATAAAGAAGATAATGATGCAGGTACGAAGTTTAGTACAGGTGAGAAAGAAGAAACAAAAACAAAAGAAGAAGAAATCAATGAAGAGGACAACTTTAATGGAACTGTTATAGATGTTGATTTTGAGGATATAAAAAAAGATTAGAGGGTAAATTTTATGAATTTTAGAAAATTAAATATATTTTATGAAACCGCAAATTCATTGAATATGACAGTGGTTGGAAAAAAATTATATATAAGTCAGCCATCAGTTAGTCAAGCTATAAAAGAAATGGAAAGAGAACTCGGAGTAAGTTTATTTGATAGGATTGGTAAAAGAATTCATTTAACTTATGAGGGGGAAGTTTACTTGAAATATGTTAAAAGAATTTTAAACTTATATGATGAAGTAAAAGTTACTTTAGAAAATACAAAAAATAATATTAGCGGAAGAGTTAGAGTGGGGGCTAGTACTACTATCGGAGTATATATCCTTCCAAAGATAGTTAAACATTTTTTAACTAAGAATGCTAATGTGGAAATTTCAATTGTAATTGAAAATACTACATCAATAGAAAAAATGATAATAGATAATGAAGTTGATATAGCCTTTGTAGAAGGTGATGTTAAATGCTTAGAGCTCATAGAAGAGAATATAATTAAAGATAAATTGATTTTTATAAAGTCTAAAGAGCATATTGCAGATAGAGATAAAAAATTATCATTGATTATGAGAGAAGAAGGTAGTGGGACAAGAACCGTTGTTGAAAGCAATCTTAGAACAAATCAAGTTGATTATAATATATTGATGGAACTTGGTAGTACTGAAGCTATTTTAAAAGTAGTAGAAGTTGGTCTTGGAATAGCTTGTGTTCCATACATATGTGCACAAAAGAAAATAGAGAGTGGAGTATTAGAAGAAGTAGTAATAGAGGGGATGGATAAAATTAAAAGAGATTTTAAGTTTGTATATCATCAAGATAAATTTTTATCTAATACTATGAAAGCTTTTATTGATGAAGTAAAAGCTTATAAATAAAAAGATGCATTCAAATTGAATGCATCTTTTTTTATCTAAAAACGTAGAAGTAAACACATATAAAGTGAAATAAACTTCCAGCCATTATAAACAAGTGGAAAATCTCATGGAATCCAAGGTATTTAAATTCAAGAAATTTAGGTTTAACAGCATAGATAACCCCACCAATAGTATAAGCTATACCACCAGATACAAGCCATAATACACCTGCTAATGAAATTTCATGATATAAAGGAGATATTAAGAAAACAGCAAACCATCCCATTCCAATATAGATACCTGTTGATAACCATCTAGGGCAACTAAACCAAACCATTTTAAATAAGATACCAGCTACTGTTAAAACTATGATTATGGTTGTAAAAACAATTCTAGTAGTACCTTGTAAGACTAAAAGGCAAAAAGGAATATAAGTTCCACCTATCAAGATAAATATCATTGAATGGTCTAGTCGTCTAAGGAAGGCTATAGTAGAATCTTTTGCCATTACTAAATGATAGGTAGCAGATGCGCTATAAAGTAAAATAAGACTTATTCCAAAAATAGCAGCAGAAGTAAGTGCTAGACCTATATTTAAATTTAAAGTAGTAACTTTTATAAGCATAGCTATAAGAGCTATTAAAGAAAAAATGGCACCAATTAAATGAGTAAATCCATTTATTGGTTCTCTAAAATGATTATTATTCACAAAAACATCCCCTTTTATAAATACCTAGATTTCGACATGTAGTTTTCAAAACTACATGTCGTTATAATATGATTATCTGATAAAAAAGCTTTGTTGTCAATATTATTTTAAAAAAGTTTATAAAAGATAAAGTAAAATTTATTTTTTCTGATATAATTAAGCCTAAAGATAGTTTTAAAAACTACATCAAGAGGTGTTGAAATGAGAATGTTAGAAAAAAATATAGAAGAGTTAAATTTACTAGATAATATAGAGCTTAAAGAAATACCAGAAATAGATTTATATATGGACCAAGTCATACAATTATTTGAATCTAAATTAGATAATTATAAAAGAACTCAAGAAGATAAAATACTAACAAAAACAATGATTAATAATTATGTGAAGGGTAAATTATTGATGCCTGTAACTAAAAAAAAGTATACTAAAGAGCATATAATTTTAATGAGCATAATTTATCAATTAAAAGGAGGGCTTTCGATTTCTGATATTAAAGACGTAGTAGAATGTGTAGTTACGAGTTTTGCAGATAATAAAGAGATAAATTTAGATGGAATTTATAATAGCTATTTAGCAATGAACACTAAAAATGCATATGACTTTCAAAAAGAAGTCGAAAGTATAGAGAATAAGATGAAAAATGATTTTGTGAGTGATGAAAAAGAGCAAGATGTGATAATGGTTACAACACTTATTAATAAAGCTAATATGTATAGAAGGCTTGCAGAAAAAATTATAGATAATAATAAGGAAAAATAAAAAAACTATCACCCTAAGTAAGTCACATTCATATATATATATTAAGTAAAGGTCGTAATATTTAAAATTTACTAAGGAGGTAAAGTTATGAACTTTGAAGAATATATGAATTGTCAAAATCCTAGTGAATGGATTGATAATTGTGAATGTGCAAATAACGAACCAGAGGAAGATTGTTGTTTAGAAGATACAATAGATACAAGTTGTATGAGCTGTTGTAGACCAACTTATAAACCACTACCATCAATGGGAAGAGTTGAGGTTTTTTCTTTGTTAAACTGTTCTGATGGAGATCCAATAAGTGGAGTTCCGTTTAACTTATATTTAATTGAGGATGGTTGTGAGAAGTTAGTATCAAGCAAAAAAACTGATTGTAAGGGAAAAGTTGAATTTAATTGTTTAGAAAATGGATTATACAGAATACAACAGGTTGTAGATGAGTGTGTATTTGAATGTCCTGAATATTATCCAGGTAGAGAGTTTTGTATAACAGATAGCACAAAATGCCAAAGAGTATATGTTATAAATAAATTAAGACAAATGGATAGATGTTTAAAGAAAATGATTGATAAGGCAGCAGAAGATGCAGTTAAGAAAGTTCTTTGTAAATATTGTTGTAGAAGATAAAATAACATTTATTAATAATAATTTTTTTATTTTAAAAGAAGGTGGGATTATCCCACCTTCTTTTGGTTATTCTTCTATTTGTAATTCTTCCCAAGTCTGATAAAGTGATGCAAGTAAATCTTCATTAGAAGAGATATCTTTATTAACTCTTTCACTTTCAGTAGGATTTGAATAAACTTCTTCTTTACATAAATCTTCTTGCAAAAGTTCAAGCTTTTCCTCAAGATCAGAAATTTCTTTTTCTATATTTTTAATTTTATTTTTACTAGCTTTTGTTAATTTTTCTTGTTCTTTTTTCTTTTTTCTTTCATCTTTAACTTGAGTTTTAGTTTTATTACCATCAGATGTGTCAAAAGTTTCAAATCTATTAGGATTTTCTTTCTTCTCAGCATAGTAACTATAATTTCCAAGATAAGTATTTATAGAATTTTCCTCAAGCTCTAAAATTTTAGTGATAACTTTGTTTAAAAAGTATCTATCGTGAGAAATAACTACTAAAGTTCCGTTATAGCTTAAAATAGCATCTTCTAGGGCTTCTCTAGACATTATATCTAGATGGTTAGTAGGCTCATCTAAAAGCAGAAAATTAGGCTTAGATAACATTAGCTTTAAAAGATTAATTCTACACTTTTCTCCACCACTTAAAAGAGAAATTTCTTTAAAGACATCATCACCTGTAAATAGGAAAGATGCAAGTGCATTTCTAAGTTCAGTTGTGGTCATTTTGGGGAAGGCATCCCAAATTTCATCAATTATAGTTTTTTCAAGGTTAAGGTCTGACTGTTCTTGATCATAGTAACCAAGAGTAACATTTCTACCAATAGCACATACTCCAGAATCGGGTTCGATTTTTCCAAGTAAGATTTTAAGTAAAGTAGTTTTACCTCTACCATTTTCACCAATTAGAGCAACTTGTTCGCCACGCTTAACTTCAAATGAAATATTTTCAAATAATTGTTTAGTACCAAAACTCTTTTTTAAATCATTTATCGCAAGAACATCATTTCCACTTGTTACTTCAGTTTCAAATTTTATTCTTGTAGCACGTCTTGCAAGCTCTGGAGCGTCAAGCCTATCCATTTTATCAAGAACTTTTTCACGACTTTCAGCAGCTTTAATACTTTTTTCTCTATTAAATGAACGGAACTTTTCAATTATATCCTCTTGACGTTTGATTTCTACTTGTTGCAGTTTATAAGCTTTTACTTTAGCTTCTAAATCTTTTTCTCTAAGTGCTAAAAATTTAGTATAACTAGCATTATATGTACTTATTTTTCCATTCATAAGTTCATATGTTGCATTTGTAATAGCATCAAGGAAGAATCTATCATGAGATATAACAAAAATAGTTCCTTTATAATTTGTTAAGTATTCCTCAAGCCATTCTATAGCATTTAAATCAAGATGGTTAGTAGGTTCATCAAGTAGAAGTATATCTGGTTTAGATAAAAGAAGTTTACATAAAGCAACTCTAGTTTTTTGTCCACCACTTAAAGTTGATATTTGTGTAGCATAATCATTTTCAAAAAATCCAAGTCCTTTTAAAACTCTTGAGATTTCTCCTTTATAAGTATATCCACCTATATTTTCTAGAATTTCTTGAGATGTAGTATATTCTTTTATAAGTTTATTGTGATATTCTTCTTTAGCGATGTCATAAGGTTCATTCATTTTTTCTTCAAGTATTATAAGTCTTTTTTCAAGGTCTGTAATTTTTGAAAAAATAGATAACATTTCATCATATATAGTAATAGATTCGTTAAGGGCTAAATTTTGAGAAAGATAACCAATAGTTTTACTTCTATCTATAAATAATTCACCAGAATCAGATGATGACTGTTTAGTTAATATTTTAAATAGGGTAGATTTACCCTCACCATTACCACCAATAAGACCAACTTTATCACCTTCGTTTATACCAAAAGTAATATCTCTTAAAACTTCATCTATTCCAAAACTTTTTTTAATATTTTTACAACTTAAAACAATCATATTTTAATAACTCCTTTTCTATATTAGATATAAGACTAATATAAATAATAAAATAATTATACTAACAACTAGCATTAAATACAAATTTAAAAGGTTATTTTTAATAATATTAAGTGAACTAAATATTGCTAGTTAGAATAGAATATAGTGGAGGTAATACTATGAAGGATGATAATAAAGGATATAGAGAACTTTTTGTAGGAGTGGATTATGAGGTTAAGAGGAGTGATGGTAGTAAAATAATACCAATAAACTTTGATAATGCAGCAACAACACCACCCCTTAAAATAGTTAAAGAGAATATTAATGCCTATATGGAAACGTATGGGTCGATAGGTAGAGGGGCAGGAATGAAAAGTTTGGAAACTACTGAGGTCTATGAGTTTTCTAGAGATGCCGTTCTTGATTTTTTTGATTTAGAAGAATCAGATAATTATACTGTCATATATGTAAAAAATACAACAGAGGGAATAAATCTTTTAGCAGATACACTTTTAGATAGCAAAAAAGATGAAGTCTTGTGTACAAGGATGGAGCACCATGCAAATGACCTTCCTTGGAGAGCGAAGGCAGAAGTCTTATATCTTGAAACAGATAAAGATGGAAAGCTGATAATTGATAATTTAGAAGAGTTACTAAGAGGTAATAATATAAAAGTAGTTACTATTACTGGGGCATCAAATGTAACAGGATATACTAACCCAGTTAATAGAATAGCAAAATTAGCACACAAATATGGAGCAGTTATAGTAGTAGATGCAGCACAGATTGTTGCACATAAATACATTGATATTTTAGGGAAAGCAGATGGAGAATATTTGGATTTTATAGTATTTTCAGGGCATAAAATGTATGCACCTTTTGGGTCAGGAGTAATAGTTGGTAAAAAAGATCTAATAAAAGATAAAAGACCATTCCTGCGAGGTGGTGGTGCTGTAAATATTGTTTTTGATAAAGAAGAATATTGGGGCCATGTTCCACATTCTTATGAAGCTGGGACACCAAATTATTTTGGTGTAATAGGAATAATTAGTTCAATGGCTAAATTAAAAGAATTAGGGCTTGATAATATTGAGGCTCATGAGAATAAAATGCGAGATTATTTATTTAATGGCGTTAGAAGAATACCTAATATAATAGAATATGGATGTGCAGAGTGTGAAAATAGACTTTCGTTATTAAGTATTAACTTGAAGAATAAAGATCATGCAACGGTTGCAAAAGAATTATCATATATTAGAGAAATTGCAGTTCGAGATGGTTGTTTTTGTGCTCATTCATATGTTAAAAGGTTACTTGGTTTAAGTGATGAGGAAACTAAAAAATATTTATACGATGAAGAACTACAAAGACCAGGGCTTGTTAGAATAAGTCTTGGATTATATAATGATATTTATGAAATAGATGAATTTTTAAATTCTTTAGAATATATAGCTACAAATAAAATTATATACTAAAAAGAGGCAAGTAGAAATTTGTATCTACTTGCCTCTTAGAGTTATATAGCAAAGCTATCGTAAATTGGAAGGTGAGTTTCATCACTCGCCATGTTAGAGTCATTAATAAGCGGTGAGAGATAGGCTATAGCATCAGATGTTATTCCATTACCCTCTTCATTAATCCAGTGGCTAGGGAAGTACTTTACATTATTAGCAACCTTTTTAGCATCTATTAAAAATGATTCTGATTTATAGATTGGGTGATTAAGTCTTTTTATTCCAACCATAAGACCAGATTCACAGTCATCAGAGTAACTTAAAGCAGCTCTACCAACCATTTCAGCTTCAAATAAATCTACTTTAGATGAACAATGCATTGCACATCTTTGTAGAACACCAAGTTCTAAAGATTTTACTCTATCTGTAATTCCAGCATTTATAATTAAACTTCTAAGGGTAGCACCGACTCCACCAAGCTGTGCATGTCCAAAATTATCATGACAAGGACTTTCAGTTTCAGCAACAAAAGTTCCCATAGCATCTCTAATTCCTTCAGAGGCAACTATATAAACATGATTATTTTCCTTAAATAAAGCTTTTACATCTTTTAAAAATTTTTCTTTGCAAAAAGAAATTTCTGGTAAGTATATAAGATCAGCACAAGGCTTGCCATTGATATGTGCAAGTGCAGCAGTAGATGCAAGCCAACCAGTATCTCTGCCCATTGCTTCTAGAATAAAAATACCATTATTACTATAAACTTTTGAATCAAGATAACTTTCTAAAACAGAAGTAGAAATAAATCTACCAGCACTACCAAAACCAGGTGTGTGGTCTGTATATTTCAAATCATTATCAATTGTTTTAGGAATTCCTATGAATTTTATATCTATATCTTTAAGTTTAGCATATGCGCTAAGCTTAGCAGTTGTATCCATTGAATCATTTCCACCAACATAAAAGAAAGTAGAAACTTTTAAGTTTTCCAAAATTTCCATTAATTTAATATATTCTTCCTCTGTATTATTAAAATCTTTAAGTTTATATCTACAAGACCCAAGTCCAGAAGAAGGTGAGTTTTTGAATGTCTCAAGTCTATCTTGGTCCATTGAGGATAAGTTTATTATTTTCTTCTCAAGAATACCTTCTATACCATTTAATCCACCATAAACATTATCATATATTTTTAAATTGAAGTTTTCTTTAACAACCCCATAAACACTTGAATTTATAACAGATGTTGGACCACCTGATTGAGCAATAATACAATTCATACAAAATACTCTCCTTTAAATTACACTTATATGTGCTACACTATATAAAAAATGAATAGCACATATACTAATATACAACATATTTATTAGAAAATCAAAGGGAAAATGAATATATTATCCAAAAATAAAATATTTTTAACATGAAAACCTTTAAATAGACTATGCTAATAGAATGGAGATTTATTAAGTTATAGTTTAAATTTGAAAAAATAATTTTATTTATGATATAATAGTGTAAATAGTATTGATTTTAGGAGTTAATAATATGGAAATAAAGAAAGTTTTAAAGGTTAAAAATATAAAAGTCACAAAAGGCAGAGTTCTTATTTATGACTTATTATTAAATACAGAAGAGAATCTTACAGTAGATGAAATATACAAAGAGTGTAAAAAAGAAGAAGATTTGAATTTATCAACAGTCTATAGAACTTTAGAATTATTTGAAAAACATGAAATGGTTGATAAAGTATTTACAGCTGATGGAACAGGTACATATACTATAAAAAGGCATAAACATAATCATACAGTTGAATGTAGTTTGTGTCATAAAGAAATAGAAGTTGCATGTCCTATGAATCAGATAGAAAAATTGTTGAAGGATCAAACTGGATTTAAACTAACAGAGCACAAACTTCAATTAAAAGGTTTATGTAAAGATTGTTCAGAGGAATAAAAAAACTCTAGCTATTAAAAGCTAGAGTTTTTTCCTATTTATAATAAGTGCAATTACAAGAATAGCTACACTTGTTAACGCAATAGTTCCACCAGGGGCACTATCATAATAGTATGAGCCAAAAAGTCCAATAACAATATCTATAAATCCTACAAACATAGACATAAATAATGTTTTAGTAAAGCCTTGCTTAAATTGCATAGCTGTAGCAACTGGCAATACTATAATAGAAGATATAACTAAAATCCCCATTACTCTTATAGAAACAGAAATAGTAGCACCTACCATTATTGTAAAGATGTAATTTATTAATTTTGTATTTATTCCAGAAACTTTAGCACCTTCTTCATCAAAAGTAGTATATACAAGCTTATCATAGATAAGGAATATACCAATAAAACATGCAATTGCTACAAGTCCTATTATGATTAAATCACCCTGTGATACAGTAAGAATACTACCAAATAGGTAGGAGTCAACTTTAGCTGAGGTTTTTCCAGAACTAACTAAAACTATTGCTATACCAAGACTAAGTGTTAGTATAATAGACATAACAAGTTCTGAATATTTTTTAAAGTAAGTCCTAAGAACTTCTATAACAACAGCACATAGAGTTGTAAATATAAAAGCTGTTAATAGTGGATTTAAACCAGCAGTAAGTCCTATTGCAACTCCTGCAAATGATGAGTGAGAAAGAGTATCCCCTATCATTGAATAACGTTTAAGTACTAAAAATAATCCTATACAAGGGCATAAAACAGATATAATAATACCTGCCATAAAAGCATGCCTCATAAATTCAATTTGAAAAATATCTAACATAATTTAATTAACCTTCCTTAAGTTTTCATCATAATACAAAAGGTAGTCTTCTTTAGTGTATAAAGTAGCGCTTCCAAATTTTAGTTCTAGTATTAATGAAGAGTATTTTATTGCTTTTTCTTTATTGTGTTCAACTGATACCACTGTTATTTTGTTTTCTTTTGTAAGTGTTGCGATTAATGAATAAATCTCATTTTGAGTTTTTTCATCAACACCAGTTGAAAGTTCATCTAAAACTAATAGATCAGGAGATCCAATTAATGCTCTAGCGATAAAGATTCTTTGCTGTTGGCCACCTGAAAGGCTTCCTATTAATCTATTCTTAAATTCATTCATATTTACAAATGAAAGAACTTTATCTATTTCAGATTTATCTTTAATTTTCAAAGCTTTTAAATGACATTTTAAAATTTCATTTACTGTAATAGCAAATTCTGAATTGAAGTTTTCCATTCTTTGAGGAACATAGCCGATTCTTTTAAAATCTTTTTTTATAAATCCTTTTTGAGGTTTTAAGTATCCAAGGATAAGCTTTAAAAGAGTAGTTTTACAACTTCCATTTTCACCAACTATTGAAATATAATTTTCTTTTGGTAAATTTATATTAATATCTTCTAAATTATATGGTTTAGAACCATTATATGAAAAATACAAATCTTTAATTTGAATCAATATAATCAACTCCCTACTTAAGTTATATTATTAGTGCAAGTTATATTATACAATCAAATGCAAAGAGTTTGCAAATAAATATCAAAAGGGTTAATTGTTTATTGAAATAGAATCTAAACTCCAAAAGAGAGTTCCTTTTTTTAATTTTATATTATAACATTCTTCATATTCAAAATTATCTTTTGTGATAGTTTTAATATTATAGATAACTAAATCATCACTAGAAAAAGTTAATGCTGAATCAAGAACTTCTTGAATATTATAACTTTTGTTATTTTTTGAATGATAAATTAAAGCTTTTTCAGAAGTATTACATTTAATAGTTATGTAAAGCTTATTTAGTGAAATATAAGATATGATTATGGTTAATAATAATAGTAATAGTTTTTTGTTGTTTTTAGACATTATTTACCTCCTTTTGTAAAATATTTACAAATATAATTTTAACATACTTTATAATTAGTTAAAATAATTGTTTTAATTGAAAAATAAACTTTATGTTGTTAATATGTTAAGATAAAGGTAAATTTTAATTTAAAAGGTAATTTACTATTAAATTATAGAAAAGAGAGGAAGATATAAATGGATTTTTCATCATTAGTATTAATGGAAAAGGATAATGAAACAGGATTTTTAGGAAAGAACTTAGGTAGCTTTTCAGTTGAGGAAGGTGCGGAGTATGTAAGAAGATTATTTGTATATAAAGAGGAAGTAAATGTAGTATTTAACACTAAAAGAGATGTTGAAGAATGGGAGTTTTCTGCTATATTTGATTTGTTTAATGTTGAAGCTTTTACAGCGCTTGGATATAACATAGAGGATGATGAGGAAGAATATAATCCTACATGGTTAATAAAATTTAAATATGAAGAAGAAATAGATCATGAAAAAATGAGAGCAATAATAAATGAGATTTGTAATCTCATAGATGTAAATATGAAAAAAGTATTTTTAGATATAGAAGGTAAAGAAGAAGAATATAAATAATATACTTACGTGAAATTATAAAGAGGAGGGGAATTTATGAGTGGGACTAAAAAAAGAGAAGAGATAGCTAAGGATTATAAATGGGCAGTTGAAAAAATATATATAAGCGTAGATGCATGGAATTATGATTTTGAAGCTTTGAAAAAAGATTCTGTAGAGCTGAAGAAGTTTGAAGGTAAATTACTTTCAGTAGAGGGACTTTTAGGATATTTAAAACTTTATGAAATTGAGGCTAGAAAATTAAAAAAACTATATGTTTATGCAAGTATGAAAAGTGATGAGGATACAGCAAATACTGAATTTCAAGCTTTATCATCAAAAATAGAAAGTTTTTATGCAGAATTTTCTAGCTATACATCATTTTTTGAACCAGAGCTTTTATCATATGATGAGGGCGAGGTATTATCTTTAGTTGCAGAAAATGATGAACTTAAAATATATGATTTTCTTATAAAGGATATATTTAAAGAAAAAGCTCATATTCTAACAAAAGAGATAGAAGAGATATTAGCAAGTGTTTCAGATTGCTTGAGTGCACCTGAGAATATATATGAAATCTTAACTAATGCAGAATTAACTTTTGATAGTATAAAAGATGAGAATGGAAATGAAGTAGCACTTACAGAAGGTAGCTATGGAAACTTTATAAGAAGTAATGATAGAGAAGTAAGAAAGCAATCATTTGAATCATTATTTGCTGCATATAAAAAGTATGAGAATACAATAGCGACAAGTCTTACAAGTTCACTAAAAGCTTATATATTTAATGCAAAGACAAGAAAGTATAAGAATTCATTAGAGTGTTCATTAAAGCCTAATAATATTCCCTTAGATGTTTATTATAATGCAGTTAAGAGTGTAGAGAGTAATTTAGATTTACTACATAAATATGTAGGTATAAAAAAGAAATTACTTGGGCTTTCTGATATTCATATGTATGATTTGTATGTACCAGTAGTAGATACTCCTAAAGCTTCAATAAGCTATGAAGAGGCAATAGAACTTGTTAAAAAAGGTTTAAAACCATTAGGTAGTGAGTATATAGGTATATTTGATGAAGGTGTTAATAATGGATGGGTAGATGTTTTTGAGAACAAAGGGAAAAGAACAGGCGCATATTCAAGTGGATCATTTGATACAATGCCATATGTTTTATTAAATTATAATCATGATTTAAATGATGTTAGTACGCTTGCTCATGAAATGGGACATTCAATACATTCATATTATTCAAGAAAAACTCAACCTTATATGTATTCTTCATATACATTATTTAGTGCAGAGATTGCATCTACTACAAATGAAATACTACTAATTAATGATTTAATAAATAATGAGAGAGATAAAGAGAAAAAATTATATTTAGTAAATCAAGAGTTAGAGCAAATTAGAACAACTGTATTTAGACAAATTATGTTTGCAAGTTTTGAACTTACAATACATGAGTCTATAGAATCAGGTGAAGCACTTACTGCTACAGAACTTAATTCAATATGGTTTGATTTAAATAAAAAGTATTTTGGTGATGAAATGATAGTTGATAAGGAAATAGAAATAGAGTGGGCAAGAATTCCACATTTCTATTCTGATTTTTATGTTTATCAGTATGCAACAGGATACTGTGCTGCATCAGCTTTTGCTAAATCTATTTTAGAAGAGGGGCAGAGTGCTGTTGATAAGTATAAAGGGTTCCTAAAAGATGGAGGTAGTAAATATCCAATAGATGCAATAAAAGATGCAGGTGTGGATATGATAACACCAAAGCCAATGGAAGATACAATGTCAAGATTTAAAGAATTACTAGAAATATTAGAAACTTTAATATAAAAATTATAAAGTGTCATTTTTTCATTTGGAAAATGGCACTTTTTTTTATAAAAATGACAGGTGCAGTTTATTTTAAAAAATGTTAAAATTATAATGCAAAGAATTGTAAATTTTATCTAAAATTTAGGGGGACAAATGAAAAAAGATAAAATAAGTAAATTTCAAAAAGATGTTTTTAATGAATTAATAAATAAGTATTCGTTTTTGGTAGATGAAATAATTTTAGAAGGACAAACTGTTTGGTTTGCTATGAAAAAATTAGATGAGAAAAATGTATATATCACAGTTATAAGTGAGGAAGATACAGCTAGTACGATTAATGAATTTCTAGAAAAATACTTTCTAGAAAAAGAATTAATTCCAACAATAAACAATATAATTTTATTAAAAACTAATGAAGAAAACAAAAAAAGTATTATTAAAAATCCAATAAGAATTAATATAAGTAAAAGAGAAATTATTGATTATAATGAAATTTCAAAACCAATAGTTATAATTTTACAAGGAATTTTAAGTAGACCGGTGATAAAAAAGAAATCTTTGAAAGAAAAGTTTTTAGAAGTTAATAAAGAAACTCCTATAGTAACTAAGTGCCTTTTAGGAATTAATATTTGGGTCTTTTTAGTTAGTATATTTGTTGGAACTATGATAAGTGGTGGATTTATACAAAATCTTATTGAGGTTGATAGTAGGGTTTTATATATAATTGGTGCTAAGGTGAATTATTTAATATTACAAGAGGGAGAACTATGGAGAGTAATAGCCCATATGTTTTTACATTCAGGTATAATTCATTTAGCGTTTAATATGTATGCATTGCATTTCTTAGGACGTAATGTTGAAAACTTACTTGGGAAAACAAAGTTTATAGTTATATATCTAATCTCTGGAGTTGTTGGGTGTATTTTTAGTATTAAATTTTCACAAGGACTTTCAGTAGGTGCATCAGGTGCAATATTTGGACTTTTAGGAGTTATGTTTATATTTGCATATTTAAATAGGAATAAAAATAGTATAAGTAAAAATTATTTGAGAGATATAGTATTTTTAATTTTTATGAATTTAGTTATTGGACTAAGTAGTACAGGAATTGATAATGCAGGTCATATCGGGGGATTGGTTGCAGGAGTTTCTATTGGATATTTTATTTTGAAAAAATATTTAGTGAAAAGTGTTGTTTAAAGTTTTGGGGGGAGTTTAAAATTATGAAAGTGAAAAATGCAGTTTTATTTTTTAGTGAAAAAGATATAAAAGAACTTTTAAATTTTGGGATAAAATCAGAAGGTATATCAATTAATGAAATTAAATTCAAAAAATCTGATGTTGAAATTAGAGGTAGCATTAAAAAAATGTTCACCTTAGATTTTATTTGTAGTATTTCAATAGTTGATGTTAAAAAAGAAAAAATTTCTATAAAAATAAATGATGTAAAAGCGCTTAAAATCAATTTATTCTCTGTGATAGAAAAAATAATTACAAGTAAAAATAATAAAATATCATTAGGTCGATTTGTAAGTATTGATAAAAATATTATAAGTATAAATTTAGATGTTATAAAATGTAAGTTTAAAGATATAGATTTTGAATTAAATAATATTGAATTAATAAGGGATGGACTAGATGTTAAATTTGATTATATTGATGTGGATTGTATAAAGTTATTAAATTCAAAAATGGGTAAGAAAAAAGAAGAAAAAATGGTTAATTAAAATTAGGAGGCAGTTTCAATGTATATATCGGAGGTAAATACAAAACTCAGCGGTAAAGATATTAAAAGTATAATAAATGATTTTGTAAAGGTAGAAGGCTTAACTATAAAGGATATAGTAATAGAAGGTAATAATATAAAAGTAGTTGGAGCTTTTAAAAAAATACTTTCTCTTGGGTTTAGTGCAACAGTAGATATAGTAGGTGTTGATGATAATAATCTAACTATAAGGCTTAAAAAAGTGTCTCTAATGAAAATAGGGGTTATGAAAGCTTTTAGAAAAATAGGTTTAAAACTTGCATTAAAAGGATTTAAGGAGCGAGGAATACTTTTAGCTAGTGATAAAATAACTATAGATATAAGTAAAATATTAGAGGAAGTTAAAATAATTAAGTTTAATTTAGCAAGTGCAATAGTTGCAAATGATTTTTTAGAAGTAAAAGTCCAAGAAATAGATTTATTACTTGGTGATATGATTTCAAAGAAACCAGTTATTTTAGTTGAAGAGAAAGTTGAAATTGATGAAGATGTTTTAACACAAGAAGAAAAAGAGGATTATATTTTAAATCTTGAGGTTAATAAGATTGAAGATATGTATACTCATGGAAGAGAAAAAGCAGTTGAGAAAATTCCGGAAAAGGCAAAAGAATATTCAGATATAATAATGTTTTTACCAGATATAGTTGCTCTAGTTGCAAGATTGTTCAAGGATAAAAGAGTACCAACTAAAACTAAGGCAATACTAGCTGTAAGTTTAGGATATACAATTATTCCAATTGATATACTACCGGATAAGATACCTATAATAGGTAAAATTGATGATGTAGCAATTATTTTATTTGCGCTAACTAGAATGATAGAAGATATCCCTATGGAGATAATAATTGAGAATTGGCAAGGAAATAGAGAACTTGTAATTATGCTTACAAGTGCAGTTGAATATTTATCTAATTTTACAGGTGCTAAAAATTTAAACAGAGTGTATGATGTAATAAATGCACTTGCGTAGAAAGGTGGAACAGGCATGGCAAAGAAGAAGTATTATGCTGTTGCAAAAGGTAAATCAGGAGTTGCGATGATTTTAGAGTCATGGCCAGCATGTCAAAAAGAAGTAATAGGTGCAAAGGGTGCTATATACAAAAGTTTTGAGAATATTGATGAGGCTAAAGAATTTATAAGATTACAAGCAGGTGGAACAGCTTCAGGGGAAGAAATTATAGGAGATTCAGATTCTGAAGTTTTTGATGGATTAAGAATTTATGTAGATGGTAGTTTTATGTTACATAAAGGGAATTTTTCTTTTGGACTTGTAGCTATTAAAGATGGGGAGATTTTGCATACGGATAAGGGTGTTGGAGAAGATGAAGATGCAATTGCACTTAGAAACGTATCAGGAGAAGTTATGGGCGCGATGAAAGCGGTAGAGTATGCTCTAAAGAATAAGTATGAGGAAGTCACCATTTGTTTCGATTATCAAGGAATAGAATGCTGGGCTCTTGGAACTTGGAAAAGAAATAAAATTTTAACACAGAAGTATAATGAGTTTATGGCTCAGAATATGAAGAAAATTAAAGTTAATTTTATGAAGATAAAAGGACATAGTGGAAATAAATTTAATGATATGGCTGATAGACTAGCTAAAGCAGCTTTAGAGGAATATTAAAATTCCAGTAAAATACTAAAATAAAAAACACCTTTATTACAGATACTAAGGTTGTAATAATAAAGAAAGAGGTGTTTTGTGTATGGGAAAATTATTTAAAGGTATAGCAGCTGGGACAATTATGGGAGCAGCTATAGGAATTGCGGTATTACCAACATTGGATAGAAAAACACAAAGAAAAATAAAAAGATTTTGTAAAAAAACATGTTGTATGTTAGAAGATTGTTGCGACGATGTAAAAGAAAAGTTAAAATAATATATAAAAAAGGAGAAAGTTGTTAACTTTCTCCTTTTTTGTGTGTAAATCGGCTAATTTATTTAAAAAAACTTAAAGAATATATGTAAAAATATAGAGAATTATGTGATATAATAAGATATATATATAACTAAGTTTATGAATATAACGGGTTAAAGGATGATTGAATTATGGAAATATTATCATTGGGTGAGAAGATAAAACGTAAAAGAAAAGAATTAAGTATGACATTAAAGGACTTAGCGGGGGATAGAATTACACCAGGTCAAATAAGTCTTGTTGAGTCAGGTAGAAGTAATCCATCGATGGATCTTTTAGAATATTTAGCAAACACATTAGACACATCAGTTGAATATTTGATGGAGTCAGAAAAAACACAAGCAGAAAAAATCTGTTTATTCTTTGAACAAACAGCAGAAAGATATATATTAGAAGGAAATCAAATAAAAGCAGAACAGCATATTGAAAGTGCATTATATTATGCTGAAAAATACAATTTAGAGTATAGAAAAGCTAAAAATCTTTATTTAAGAGCAGAAATTTATTTAAATGAAGATGATTATACATTAGCACAACAGTTCTTCTTAGCAGCAAATGTATTATTTATTAAAACATCAAGTTATGCTGATATGGTAAATACTTATTTAAAAGTTGGAAAATTAAGTTTAGAGTCAAAAGCATATCATTCATCAAATTCATATTTAAAAGAAGCAGAGAAAATATATATTGCAAATAAACTTACTGAGGATACATTACTTGGAGAGATACACTATTATTTATCAAAAACTTATTTCTTATTAGATGATATTAGACAGGCTATGAATTTTGCATTTTTAGCAAAAGAAGAGTTTGTTAAGGTATATGACAAAAAGAAATATGCACAAACATTAGCATTATTAAGTGAAGAATATAATGAGGCTGGTGAAATAGAAAATTCTATTATATATTCTAAAAAAAGTTTGGAAATATATAGAGAGTTAAATCAAGAGGATAATATCTCAGAGATAGAAAATTCATTAGGTAAATTATTCTATGAGTTTGATAACATAGAAGAATCATTTATGCATTATGAAAAGGCTAAAAAGATGAGAGAAGATTCTAATGATGATAAATTAGTAGATACTTTGATTAATATTTGTGAAAATTATATAAAACTTAAAGAGATAGATAAATGTTACGGGTCATTAAAAGCTATAAAAGAAAAGCTAGAATCTGATGATGTAGAAAAAATTCTGGATTATAATTTCTTGAATTACAGAGTTGCTTTATTAGAGGAAAATGTTGAAAAGGCAGAATTTATACTTTTAGACATGTTACATATTTCTGAGAAAAATGAGTTAGATAAAAGAAATGCAGAAATTTGTATAATACTTGGAAAGTTCTATTTAGATCTTAAAAGAGATTATGAGTCAGCTAAATATTTAGATAAAGGTATAAATAGTTTAAAGAAAATTGGAATAATAAAAAATTAAATAAATATATTTTGGGTGAAATAGGTGGTAAATATGAACTTCTTATCAACAGGGGAAAAGATAAAAAGAGCTAGAATTTATAAAGGTGTAACATTAAAAGAGTTATGTAAGAAAGATATTTCTATTTCTAAAATGAGTTGTATAGAAAATGATAAAATAAAACCAGAGACTTGGGTATTAGAAATGGTTGCAGAAAGATTAGATTTAGATTTAAATTATCTTATATATGATGATGTTATGGAACTTGAAAGTAGTATAGCGAGTTACAATAAACAATCAAATATGGTAGAATCAGATTTTGCTGGAATTAGAGAAAGAATAGATTATTGTATATTAAAGGAATATAAAGAATTAGCATTAAAATTTATTCATATATTATTTGTTGAATATACAAAATGTAGAAAATTTGAAGAATTGAAAAAACTTGTAAATATTTATAACGAATTTAATGATTTAAATCAGCAACAAGAACAAATTTATTATGAAGATTTAGCAAGATATTTTTTAGTAAGAAGAAATTATAGTGATGCTATCACATATTTTAGTCGAGCTAGAAATCATATATTTAATTACACAATATCAAAAGAGATGGAGTGCTATATAGATAATAGTATCCTTTTAGGACTAACATATTATTCAAGTGGATTATATGAAAAGGCTGAATCTTTATTAGAAGAGATTTTATATTTAGAGGATAAAATAAAATCAGAAGAACAAATAGTACTTGTAAATGGACTTTTATTTGCTGTGAAAATGAGACTTCAAAAAGAAACTGAAACTTTTGAAAAAATATTTAATTCTTATTCAAAAAAAGAAGAATTAAAATATTCAAAAGTAGCAATTATTATTGCTAGAATATATCATTTAAATGGTGATGAAGAAAAAGCTTTTGATATATTAACAGGTGTTAAAAAACAGGTTGTTAAAACGGATATTTATGGGTATATAGAACTTATGATATCAATTATTAAAATCTTATTAGAAATGAATAGAGCAGAAGCTACTAGACCTTATTCTGAGGAAGTATTAGAACTATCCATAAAGTTAAATAATTATTTCTTAATAGAAAAAAGTTATCTTTATAAAGCTAGGCTTAATAGACTTGATAGAAGTCTTATACAGTGGGAAATGAATATGAATCTTGCAACTGATATTTTAATTAAGTTTGCAACGGTAGAGGAAAAAAAGGAAAGATATATAGAGATGGCAGAGATGTACCACATAATTGGTGAACTTCGAGAATCTTTAAAATATTTAACTCTTTCTATGAATTTAGAAAAAAATAATGATATTTAAAATATAGCTACCATTTTGGTAGCTATATTTTTTTGTAAAAGTTAAATTTTATTTATATATTTATAAACTTAAAATGAAATACATTGTTAAAATTTTCATAAAGTATTATAATGTGTAAGAAATGTTTTAAAATTTAGGGGGATAAAAATGTATAAAGAAGAAATGGATGCGATATGTCATTCAGCAGAAAAAAAAATAGGATTATATAATAAAGGTATTTTAAAATACATAATTATATCTTTATTAGGGGGTCTTTTTGTTGGGCTTGGAGTTATGCTTTTATACTCAGTTGGTGGTATATTAGACCATGCAGATTTTGGAGGAACTAAAATCATTATGGGAGTATCTTTTGGGGTTGCACTTAGTCTTGTTATGATGGCAGGGGTAGATTTGTTTACAAGTAATTCTCTTGTTATGACAATAGGGGCGTTATATAAAAAGGTTTCTATTCTAGATATGCTTAAAATTTTGATAGCTAGTTATATTGGAAATGTTATAGGGTCAGTTATAGGAGCATTTGTTTATGTGCAGTCACATGCAGCAACAAGTTATGTGGAAGAGTACATTATGCATTCAGCTGAACTTAAAATGAACACTGGATCAATGGATTTATTTTTCAAAGGAATTCTTTGTAATATTTTAGTTTGTTTAGCAGCTTGGTGTACTTATAAATTAAAAAGTGAATCAGGAAAGCTAATTATGATATTCTGGTGTCTGTATACATTTATAACATCAGGATTTGAACATAGTATAGCAAATATGTCATTATTCTCAATGTCACTTATGATGCCAGCAGGGGAGTTTGCAGTATCAATTGGCGGTGCTATGCATAATTTGTTATGGGTTTCTCTTGGTAATTTTGTTGGAGGTGCAGTATTCTTAGCTTTACCACTATATTATATTGCAAAAGAAACTAAGTCAAAATCTGTTTCAAAAGAAAAAGAAGGTCATAAAGTAGTTTAGTTTATATAAAAGGGTTATCACAAATTAGAAGTTAACTTCTAAGTTTGATGATAATCTTTTTTTGTTTTAATACAGAATAAAAAATTATTTAACAAAAAGTTATTAAAAATATTAAGGTAAATAAGTTATAATTTAGATATACAAAAGAATAGGAGAAAATGATGAATTATGTATATATTTTAGAGTGTGTAGATGGAACGTTATATACTGGGTGGACAAACAATCTAGAAAAAAGGTTAGATACGCACAATAAAGGAAAAGGTGCAAAATATACAAGAGCTAGATTACCGGTTAAATTAAGTTATAGTGAGGAATTTGAAGATAAAAGGGATGCACAAAAAAGAGAGTATTCAATTAAACAACTAAAGAGAAGTGATAAATTAAAACTTATTGGGGGAATATTATGAAAAAAAATTTTACATATGATATTATTTTTGAGGCTGTATTATATATAGCAATATTGGGCTATATAATCTATGGAGCGATCACAGGTGAACAAAATTATATAATTAATGGGATAATGACAGCTGGGGTAATGGCACTTCCAAGAGTTATTATGAAGGCATTTAAATTTAAGGCATCACCTTTTTTGAATGTAACAGTACAGTTCTTTATATTTGTATCAATGTTTCTTGGAAAACTTAATAATTATTATGGGAAATTTTCATGGTGGGATTTGTTTTTACATGCAGTTTCAGGAATAGTAATATTTTTAGTAGCATATATGATATTTTTACTTCAAAATAATTGCGAGAAGGATAATGTTAGCCCTATGCTTATAATTACATATGCACTGCTATTTGCAGTTGCAATGACAGCTATTTGGGAAATGTGGGAGTTTACAGGAGATAAGCTTTTAGGTCTTAATTCTCAAGGGGGAAGTCTTCAAGATACAATGGAAGATATAGTAGCTGGAAGTACAGGCCCTCTTATAATGGTACCAGTTTTATATTATTATCTAAAAGGTAAGAAAAATATATTATTTGAAGATATAACAAATTTTATAAAAAAGAATAATAAAAAAGAAAAGATAAAAAGATAAAAGGGCAAGCTAAATTTTAGCTTGTCTTTTTTTTGCGTGAAGTAGTGAATTTTTTGGACCTATTAGAATAACTATATAGTAATAAATGTTTTGAGGTGAGTGGATTTTGAGAGCTGAAAATTTAAGTTTTAATAAAGATACTATTCTTAATATAAGTGGTATTACTGAGATAACTGAAATTAAGAAGGTAGAAATAGTAAGTTATTTAAAATCAAAGAGTGAAGAAGAATTTTTAATATTTAAAAGTTTTGAAGTTATTAAAGAAGAGGCAGCAGCAAGTCAAATAAAGGAACTTAGAGAAAAAGTTGATTTTATGATATCTCGAATGAAAAGAGGTGAGAAAGAGCAGAAAAAGAGGTCATTAGAGATAAGGTTTCAAAATCAAAAAGAAGATATTTTAGAAGATATAGGATTAAAATTTGTAGGGTATAAAAAGAAACTTCAAGGTGTAGAGAGAAGCCTAGAAGTACTTAATAATCAATTGATATATATAGGATATCCATTTATTAAAAAAAATGATTTTAATAATCCTATTTTTGTATATCCAGTAGAAATAATTATTAAACAAAAGGGAGTGTATATAAAGAATATAATTAGTGAGGATACAATGGTCAATCTAGAAGGATTAGAGGGTGAGAATAGTAATATAGGATGTATTGATGATCAAAGTATCAAAAAAATATTTCAAGCCCTTAAATCTAATAATAAGACTATAGAAGCTATAGTAGCTTTGAATATTGAAGTTGAAAAAAATATTCCGGTAGAAAAAACAATAGTCGAGAAAAAAGAAATAACTGAATTTGAAAAAATAATTAAAAATATAAATAGTAGTCTAACAAAAAGAATGGATATATTGATAAATGGTGGGATATGTAATTACGAGAATATATATTCAAAAAATAATTTATATATTAGCTCAAGAGATAGAGATATTGTGAAGATGATTGCGCAAAGAGTAGATTTTTTGATTATAGGAAGTGAAAAAAAAGAAAAAATATATGAAATTTTAGTTAGTTCTGTATTATCAGGGGATAGTGTTTTAATAGTCACACAAGATACTTTAGGAATAAAAAAAATATTAGGGCAAGAAAATACTTATTTAGATGATGATAATGCAAATATGCTTTCTAAGTTAGATATAAATAAAACTATTAGCATACTAAAAGAAAAAGATAATATAATTAAAAAATATAATGAGATAAATAAAATTATGAATGTAAAAGGAAATATTAATCTTAGTGTGAAGGAAATGTGTGAAATAGTTAAAGACTATAGTATTTGTGATGAAGAGGAATATTTTAAATATAAAAAAACTTTAAATATTGATAATGTAGGATATGAAGAACTGATCAAAGCACTGTATAGTATAACATTAGATGATATAGAAAAATATAAAAATTATAGAAACTTAAAAGATAGATTTATAACATTTAATGAGTACCCTCATTCATATAAAGAGTTAAATAATATAAAAAAATCAATAGAAGAAATATTAAAGGTATCAGAAATTCAATGTAATGAGAATAAAGGATATTATAAAAAAATAACTTTTAAACTTAAGAAAAAAGGTGAACTATTAAACCTTAATGAGCTTAAAGAATTAGGAAGTGAGATAGCAAGAGAAAAAAATAGAGAACTTTTGATAGAAGATAAAAATACATGGAGTATTAAAAATATATTTAATTCTTCTAAGCAAAAAGAAAAAAGAAGAGAAGATTTAGAACTATATAAAGTGAAAGAACGTCAGGAAATAAATTCTATTATGGAGCTATATAAACTGTTAGAAAAATCTTATAGGATATTAGCACAGTTAGATAAAAATATTTTCAAAGATATAATATCAATCCTTTGTAAAGATACCTTTAAGGAAGAAATTTTAGGCAAAATAAGTAGTATAGAATTATCTGTAGTTAATAAAGATACACTAAATACAATAAATTCATGGGACTTATTAAAATCAGCCCTAGTCGAGTATTTATATAAAAATAAAAATTTGAAAGGATCAATTGAAAAACTAATATTATTTAGAATATCAGATGAAATTTCAAAAATAGCTAAAGAGTATGATGTAGATATATTAAAAGAGTATAAAAATTCTAGCTCTTTAAAAATTAAAGATATGCAAGATGAACGCATGAGGATTGTACATGTAATATTAGAAAAAGCTTTTAGAGATAATACTTTGCAAATAGTTAATCAAGAATATATATCTAAAGAAATAGAATTAGAATCAGAAAAGTTTGACACTGTAATATTAGATAATTGTGATTTCAAAGAGGATGTAGATATTATTCCATTAGCTTATAGAGGAAAAAGATGTTTGAGTTTTAGGGATACAATTACAGAAAATAAGTTTGAAAATAAATTTTTATTTATAAAATAGACAACAATTTATTTATTTTAAGTAGTTAGAATACTTGTTTTTATTTGGATTTTATAGTTAAATAAAAAAGGACAAAAGTTATTTTAAAATAGATAGGAGAATTAAATTTATGGATAATAAATTAGCTAAAGAGCATATTGCATCAATTGCAAAGGCTTCAACATATTTTATTTTTAGAAATGGTAAAATAAAAGAATTAAATGAACAAGGTAAGGTTAGTGATGATGAATTAAAGGAAATGCAAACATATATGCAAAATCACTTAGCATATCTTTATGAGGTTCTTTTAGAAGAAAACAATATTAAGAAATTTGATTTAATAGTACAAACTATGAGTAAGTTTTATATGAATGATGATCTAGAGGTTAAACTTGATGATTCAGGCTTTGATAATTTTTATAATCAATTATTCCCAACAGTGGATTCAAGTATAAAGATGAATTCAAATATAAAAATGAAATAGATGATTTAGATAGAAAAAGCAAGTGAAAAATAATTTCACTTGCTTTTTGTTTATTTTAAAATTGTTTTAATAGTATCATTATTATACATTGATGATGGATACTTAGTTACAAGAGTGTTAGCATACTGTTTTGCTTCTGTAGGATTATTATTTTTTGAATAATAATTAGCTAAGAAGTATAATGACTCAGGTCCATAATTTGGAGCATCTGGGTAAGTTGCTAAGAAATCTTTATAAGTAGTAATAGCATTAGTCATGTCAGCATTTTTCTCATATGATACAGCTGTAAGGAATAACATAGTTGGTCCTCTAAAATCATCTTTAGCATATGGTTTAGCTTTTTTGAAGTAATCTATTGCAGTTGAATAATCACCATTTTTATAGGCAGCCATTCCATTATCATTATAATAAGTTAATCCAGTTGTTTTCATGAAAGTTTCAGCTTTTTCATATTCAGCCATAGCACTTTGTGGAATACTACTTTTTGGTGTACTAATAAGTACATTATTTATACCATCAATACTATCTGCTGAAATAAGATATTGCATATCACTTACAAATTGCTTTGCTTGTGTAGCATCTAACATTTTAGGTGCAGTAGTTGTATCTGCTGGTTTAGTTATATCTTTTTTAGCTGGCGCTACAGCTTTTGTTTGATTTAAACTAGCAGAATTATCAGTAGGTATCTTACTAGAATGAAGTTTACTATAAGATACTGCTACAATTATTATTGCAATTGCAGCTGCAGTAGTAATAATGATTTTTTTCTTAGAATGATTAGAAACTTTTTTTTGTTGTAAATCATTAACTGCAGTTTTTATAGTATTCTGAGCATTACTAGCATCATCAACGCCATCTTTAGGTTCTGAAGAATCCTCAAGGTGTTGTATTCTAGCTTTAAATTCTTCTAAATCAACAGCCTCTGGCTCATTAGAAGTAGAAGGAGCAGATTCTATAATATCATCTATATTTGTTTCTATAACATGATATTCTTTTGGCTCTTCTATATTTAAGACTGGTTCTTCAGACTCTGAAATTGGTTTGATTTCATTTTGAAAATCATCAATATGTTCTGAAATAGGTGTTGTATGAGATTCAAAGTCAATATCTGTTTGAATGTTAGGCTCTGAAATTTCAACAAGAGTTTCTATTTCTGTATTACTATTAGAAATAGATTCTTTTGGAGATTTGCCATTTGCATTTAGTAAATCACTATTATCAACTTGTTTTTTTAATTCTATATTTTCACGATAAGCATTTTCAAGAAGAATTCTATCTTCACTGCTCATGTTTTGTATACTAGTATAACTTAAAGCAAGTTCTTTTCTTTCTTTATCAACAGAGGCTAGTCTTAGTGTAGCTTCTTCATTATTGTTATATTCAGAGTTGATTTTCCAAGTAACAATAGCATCATCTATACGACCTAGCTTGTACAAAATATCACCTTCAAGGGCTAAAGCCTCTTCGTTGCTATATTCCTTTTCAAGAAATTTTTCACAAATTTTTAAAGCACTATCATATTCCCCATTTTTGTAATGCTCTAAAGCTTTTTTTAATTTTTTATTAGAAATATTCATTTATACTCTCCTTAGTTTAAAATAAATCATTCTTACTAATAGTATTTTACCTTATTTTAATGGCAAAATCATATCAAAATGACTATGTTAACAAAATAATAATTTGTTTTAGGACAATTTGTTAAATGATTTCAAAATTTAACTTTATTTGAGAGAATTCTCCCACTTCTATAGGTGGTGGGTATTTCACCGTACTATAAATAATACCTAATTATAGTATTGCTTGGACTTTATTGCAAATTTAATTTAATTTACTCTTTGCATTTGAGCTAGAGAAAATTAAATTAAATTTGTTATTGTTAAATTTAAATGAAAAAATACAATTAAAATGATATAATAAAAACACTATCATTAATAAAGATGATAAGTTTACTTAATAAGGAAGATATTATGAGACATTACGAATTAGAGAAAAAAGTTTCAAGATTAGATAGAGATTTAGAGGCATTAAGAATAGCTAAAAAACACTTATCAAATGCAGATGAGATAAACGAGGCTATGGATTACTTAAATCAAGAAAGACAAGTTGTAGCTGATGAATTATATTTTGAAGATGCAAAATCATACATAGAGTGTTGTGAGAGAATAAGACCTCTTTTAGATCAGGAGTTAAATGAAAAAGAACAAGGTGACCTTTTAGAGGAAATCAAGCAAGTTCATGGAAGAAGACTTGCAAATGTAACTAGAAAAACATTTGGTTTAAATGCATGGCTTAAATTTATGGATATGGATGCAGAGTGGATATCTAATGATGGAGAAAATTGGTCAACATTAGTTATTAGAGAAATATGCGTTAGAGAGCAATAGAATGTAAAGATGTCGAAAGTTTCGACATCTTTTTTTTATTAAAGTAAAATTAACAAAGTTTTTTGCAAAAATATAGTATAATAAATTTAAGAGAAAACTGTTTTTAATAGAATGATTTTAAGAGGGGGACTTATCATGAGTAATATTACGCATTGTGAAGTTATTGTTAAGGATGATTTTGAAAATATTTTAGTTGTTCAGAAAAAAGTTGTAAAGAATGAGCCAAAGTTATGGAGTCTAGTTGGAAAAAACAAAAAAGTTAATGAGACACTAGATAAGTGTGTACATAGAATACTTAAAGAAGAACTTAAGACTATAGGATTTGATATTAAAGAATTTGCCACATATAAAATAAATGATGAGGAATCAAATATTGTATTTACATGTGTTTTAAGAGAAAAAGTGTCTTGTCATACAAGTATTGTAGGTTGGGAATGGATTTCTAAGAAAGACTTAGAAAAATATAACTTTATTGAGTCAGATAAGCTTATACTAGACGATTACTGGGAAATTTAATAAAATTTTTGGCTTGTTGATACTACTTGTATAGGATAAAATCTATCTTATACAGGTTTTTTTTATGGAAAAGAAAAAAACATATACAAATTTGATTAATATTAATATATAATAAGTAAGTAAAAAATTAATACAATTTGATGAGGTGAGGAATTGAGTGAAAAAATTCGTCTTTATGGTTTTAACAATTTAACAAAAACATTAAGTTTTAATATTTATGATGTTTGTTATACAAAAACTGAGAAGGATAAACAAGATTATATAAAATATATAGATGAGCAGTACAATGCCGAAAGATTAACTAATATTTTATGTGATGTGACAAAAGCAATAGGAGCAAGTGTTTTAAATATTTCAAAACAAGATTATGAACCACAAGGAGCTAGTGTAACTCTACTTATATGTGAGGAAGAGATAGATGACGAGCTAGTTGATAAGTCATGTAATAAAGGAAGACTTGAAGACTTTGAAATTCAGTATAGAGATGCTGTTGTAGCTCACCTAGATAAAAGTCATGTAACTGTTCATACGTATCCAGAGTGCCATCCTAATAAGGAAATAACAACTTTTAGAGTTGATATAGATGTTTCAACATGTGGACATATTTCTCCAATTAATGCTTTAAATTATCTTATAGAAAGTTTTGATTCAGATGTTATCACTGTTGATTATAAAGTAAGAGGATTTACAAGAGATGTAGATGGTAAGAAATTATTTATAGATCATGATATAAATTCAATACAAAACTTTATAGATAAAGATACGCTGAAAAATTATGATGCAACTGATATAAATGTATATCAAGCAAATATATATCATACAAAAATGATGATTAAAGAAATTAAATTAGATAATTACTTATTTAATACAGAGAGTTGTGAATTATCACCAATTCAAAGACTTAACATAAGAGATGGATTATCAAAAGAGATGATAGAGATATATTCAGGAACTAATTTATATTAGGAGGGAAGGCAAGTGAGTAAGATTGAGCAAGAAAAAGCTCCGATTTATGAAGCTTTAAAACAATATAGAAAGAACAAAATTGTTCCTTTTGATGTTCCAGGACACAAACAGGGAAGAGGAAATCCAGAGTTAAAAGAATTTCTTGGAGAAAAATGTCTATCAGTAGATGTTAATTCAATGAAACCTCTTGATAATCTTTGTCATCCTACATCTGTTATAAAAGAGGCAGAAGAACTTGCAGCAAAAGCATTTGGAGCAAAACATTCATTTTTTATGGTGAATGGAACTACATCTGCAGTACAAGCCATGATTATGAGTATCTGTAGGGAAGGTGACAAAATTATCTTGCCAAGAAATGTTCATATATCAGCTATAAATGCACTTATATTAGCCGGTGCAACACCTATATATATAAATCCGGGTATTCATAGCAAACTTGGTATTTCACTTGGGATGGACCTTGATGAAATAAAAAAAGTTGTTAAAGAAAATCCAGATGCTAAAGCTATATTTGTTAATAACCCAACATACTATGGGATTTGTTCAGACTTAAAAAGTATAGTTAAGCTTGCAGAAGAGAATAATATGCTTGTATTAGCAGATGAAGCTCATGGTACACACTTATACTTTGGGAAAGACCTTCCAATCTCAGCAATGGAAGCAGGCTGTCATATGTCAGCTGTTAGTGTTCATAAAACAGGTGGATCACTTACTCAGAGTTCATTACTATTATTAAATACAGATAAAATATCTCCATCATATATGAGAACTATAATAAACTTAACACAGACAACTAGTGGGTCATATCTACTTATGTCATCTCTTGATATAGCAAGAAGAAATCTTGCATTAAAAGGTGAAGATATTGTTGAGAGTATAGTTAAAAAAGCAAATTATGCAAGAGCTGAAATAAATAAAATTAAACACTATTATGCTTTTTCTAGAGAAATAGTTAATGGAAAAAATATTTTTGATTTTGATATTACAAAACTTGTAGTAAATACACTTGATGTGGGTCTTGCAGGCATAGAAGTTTATGATATATTAAGAGATGAATATGATATTCAAATAGAACTTGGTGATGTTGGTAATATACTAGCGATAATATCAGTAGGGGATACAGATTACAATATTGAAAGACTTGTAGCAGCACTTTATGAGATTCAAAGGGTTCACTATAAAGAGGATAAGAGAGATTTAATAGAGCAAGAATATATAAGCCCTATATTAAAAGTAACTCCAAAAGAGGCCTTTTATTCTGAAAGAGAATCAATAAAGATTATAGAGAGTGAGGGACGTATTTCAGGAGAGTTTGTAATGTGTTATCCTCCAGGGATACCAATCCTTGCACCAGGAGAATTAATAACAAAAGAAGCAATTGAATTTATTCTATACTCTAAAAATAAAGGTAGTCTTATGACTGGGCTTGAAGATATGAGAGTAGAAGAAATAAAAGTATTAAAATAAGAGGAGCGATTTAGATATGGAATTATGGTATACAGAAGAACATACACCAGAAGTAAGATTTTCAATAAAAGTTAAGGAACAGTTATATAGTGGGAAAAGTGAATTTCAAACTATAGACGTGTTTAAGTCAAATGAATTTGGAACATTCTTTACATTAGATGGACTTATGATGGTAACAGAAAAAGATGAATTTATCTATCATGATATGATAGTTCACGTTCCTATGGCTACAAACCCTGACATCAAAAATGTATTAGTTATTGGTGCAGGAGATGGTGGAACTGTAAGAGAACTTACAAGATATAAAAATATCGAAAATATAGATATGGTTGAAATAGATAAGTTAGTTGTTGATGTATGCGTTAAATACTTACCTCAAACAGCAGAAAAATTAACAGACCCAAGAGTAAATCTTTATTATGAAGATGGTTTAAAATTTGTTAGAGGTGTTGAAAACAAGTATGATTTAATAATTGTTGACTCAACAGATCCATTTGGACCAGGAGAAGGACTATTTACAAAAGAGTTCTACGGAAATTGTTTTAAAGCATTAAACGAAGAAGGAATACTTGTTAACCAACATGAAAGTCCTTACTATGAGGAGTATGCTAAAAACATGATGAGAGCTCATAAAAGAATAAAAGAGTGTTTCCCAGTATGTAGAGTTTACCAAGCTCATATACCAACATATCCATCAGGACATTGGTTATTTGGATTTGCTTCAAAAAAATATGATCCATTAAACAATCCTACAGTAGAAGATTGGAACAAACTTGGATTAGAGACTAAATATTATAATACAGAAGTTCATACAGGAGCATTTGCATTACCTAACTATGTTAAAAAAATGCTTGCGGAGGCTAGAAATGAATAGAAACCTTACAACACTTATGTCATGTGATAATGAGTATGAGGAATCAAGCATTGTAATTTATGGTGCTCCATTTGATTCAACAACATCATTTAAACCAGGGACAAGATTTGCAAGTCAAGCAATGAGACCAGATTCTTATGGTTTAGAAACTTATAGCACATACCAAGATAAGGATATGGAAGACTATTGTTATTTTGATGCTGGAGATTTAGAATTCCCATTTGGTAATGCACAGAGAACTTTAAAAATTATAGAAGATTTTTCTGATGAAGTATTAGCAGATGGAAAAATGCCTGTAATGATAGGTGGAGAACATCTTGTAACTTTAGGTGCTATTAGAAGTGTAGCTAAAAAATATGAGGATCTACACATTATACACTTTGATGCCCATGCAGATTTAAGAGACGATTATATGGGAGAGAAATTATCTCATGCAAGCGTAATGAAAAGATGTTGGGAAATAGTTGGTGATGATAAAATTTACCAATTTGGTATAAGATCAGGATCAAAAGAAGAAATCTATTGGGGAAAAGAGCATGTTTACACAAGAAAATTTGATGCAGAAACATTAAGTGAAATTGCAGAAAATTTAAAAGGTAAAAATGTTTATGTAACAATAGACCTTGATGTATTAGACCCATCAATATTCCCAGGGACAGGAACTCCTGAAGCTGGTGGAATTACATTTAGAGAAATGATAGCTGGGATTAAAGCAATGAAAGATTTGAATATAGTAGCATTTGATATAAATGAACTATCACCACATTATGATCAAAGTGGTGTTTCAACGGCTGTTGCTTGTAAAGTATTAAGAGAAATGCTTTTACTAGTGAGTAAATAGATAGATATATAAAGCAGATTACATTTATAACAAGTGTAATCTGCTTTCTTTATTGCTTTAAGATAAAATATTTTGAATAAACAAATAAAAAATGACTTTAGGCAAAAATACAAGAAGAAAAGCATAGTATATTCTATAAATAAAAAAGGAGTAGATATTATGAATAAATTTAAAGAGATGCTTATTAGAAAAGGTTTTAAGTTTAAAGTTAAAGAAATTGAAGAGGGACAGGTAGAAGTTATATTTGAAACAGCAGTAAAGTTAAAAGATGAATATAGTGAATATTTCTATTTATTAGATGAAGTTCCAGGTGTTATAAAAGGGATTGAAAAAGTAACAATAGATATAAAAGTTAAAAAGGCTAAAATAAATTTTAATAATAGAATATTAGAAATTAATGATATAGAGAAAATATTAGATGACATAAAAGAATTTATAATAGAGCAATGGGATTTTATAAGTGGAACTAATGAGGATGAATTAGAAAAAGCAATAATAGTACTAAAAAATAACTTTAAAGATAGGATAGCTAAGAATTAGAGATTTAACTTGACACTCCCACGACTAAAGTTCGTGGGCTTTATGCTCAATTATTGTAAAGAGAGAAAATCATACTAAGTATACGTTGTCAATGAAATAGTATATAATAAAATTGTAAATATTTCAAACAAAAGATGAACTAGGAGTGATTAGATGAGTACTTTAGAAAAACTACAAAATGGTACAGATATTAGAGGTATAGCATTAGATAATGAAGGTTTTAACCTTACTTTAACAGAAGAAGCAGTTGAAAATATAGCAATTGGTTTTTCTAAATGGTTATATAAGAAAAATAAAACTAAAATATCAGTAGCACTTGGGAAAGACTCAAGATTAACAGGAGATTTATTAAAAAAATCAGCTATAAGTGGATTAACTAAAATGGGAGTAGATGTTGTAGATTGTAACATGGCAACAACACCAGCTATGTTTATGAGTACAATATTAGATGGATATAAAGTAACAGGGTCTATAATGCTAACAGCAAGTCATATGCCAAAGCAATACAATGGAATGAAATTCTTTACAAATCAAGGTGGACTAGAAAAAGAAGATTTAAAGGAAGTCATTGCGTTAGCAACAGGAATAGATAAAGAGTATGAACTTGGAAATGTTGAAAATAAAGATTTAATAAGTGATTATTCAAATGTTTTAGTAGAAAAAATAAGACAAGCAACAGCTAAAGAAAGACCTTTAGAGGGGCTTAAAATAATAGTTGATGCTGGAAATGGTGCAGGAGGCTTTTTTGCACATGATGTCTTAGAAGCTTTAGGTGCAGACACAAAGGGAAGCCAGTTCTTAGATGCGGATGGAAATTTCCCAAATCATATTCCAAACCCAGAAAATAAAGAAGCAATGAAATCTATAAGTGATGCAGTTATAAAAAGCAAAGCTGATCTTGGGATTATATTTGATACAGATGTAGATAGAGCAGCAGTTGTAGATAAAGATGGAAGAGAGATAAATAAAAATAGTTTAATAGCAGTAATATCAGCTATTATATTAGAGGAAGTTCCAGGTACAACTATAGTTACAGATTCAATAACATCAGAAGGCTTAAAAGAATTTATAGAATCACTTGGTGGAAAACATCATAGATTCAAAAGAGGATATAAAAATGTTATAAATGAATCAAAAAGACTAAATAAAATTGGACAAGAGAGCGACCTTGCAATAGAAACATCAGGACATGCAGCTATTAAGGAAAATTACTTCTTAGATGATGGTGCATATTTAGTTTCTAAAATACTTATAAAACTTGCAAAATTAAATCAAGAAGGAAAAGTGCTATCTAGTATAATAGAAAACTTTAAAGAAAGTTTTGAAGAGGATGAATTTAGATTAAATATAAAAACAGAAGATTTTAGAGCTTATGGAAATAATATATTAGAGAAGTTTAGAAAAAAAGCCGAGGAATCAGAAGAGTTAGTAATATGTAGTCCTAACTATGAGGGAATAAAGGTATATGTGAAAAACACAAAATCATGGTTTTTAATAAGGGTATCATTACATGAACCAATTCTTGTTATAAACTTAGAAACTGATAGAGCGGGTATGCAGAAAAATATCACAGATATGTTGAAAAATATATTAACGGAGTTTAGTGCATTAAGTTTAAGAGTTTTAGAAGAACATGAATAAATTTTTGATATAATACTATTTTTTGATGGAATTATAATTAAAATAGATAAAAAACGAGAAAAGACAAGAAAATGGGAGTTATATAAAAATAAATTTATGTAACTCTTATTTTAGGACTTGTTAACTTGAATATAAAATGATATATTGTATAAGTACTAAATGTACAAAAATAAATAAATTTAATTATCAATGGAGGTAATTGCAAATGGCAAAAATGATGGGACCTCGTTTCAAACAGTGTAGAAGATTAGGATTAAATGTTTCTGGTCATCCAAAAGCAATGGAGCGAGCTTTAAGAGGAACAAGCAGAGCTGATAAGAAGTTATCAGACTATGGTACTCAATTATTAGAAAAGCAAAGATTAAGAGCTTACTATGGAGTTATGGAAAAACAATTCAGAAGAAATGTTGAAGAAGCTTTCAATAGTAATATGCAAGCTGGTGACGCGTTATTAAGAATCTTAGAATCAAGATTAGATAACATGGTATACAGAATGGGATTTGCTAGCTCAATCAGACAAGCAAGACAAATGGTTAACCACGGACACTTCTTAGTGAATGGATCAAAAATTGATATCCCTTCATACAGATTACAACCAGGAGACGAAGTTGTATTAAGAGAGAAGTCAAGAAAAACAGAAATGTTTGCTGAAAACTTTGCTAACAACTTAAGCACAGTAACATACGTTGAGAAAAACGTTGAAGAATACAAAGGTGTTTATGTAAGATTTGCAACTAGAGAAGAGTTCCCAATAACAATTAATGAACAATTAATCGTTGAGTTCTACTCAAAATAGTATAGAATGCAAAAATGTAATATCAATATTATTTTGGTATTATTCAGGAAAGGATCTAGATTTTCTAGGTCCTTTTTTTATTTGTAAATTTTTAATTTTAGCTATTTTAAAGCTTATTTTATAAAATTTACGAGTATTTTACTTCTAAATAAAATACTCGTAAATGATTATTTAAATCATAAAACAATTGAAAATCTAACTATCAAATTTAAATTCAAAAAATATGCAAAAAAAGATAAGAAATATGCTTTCTTATCTTTCCTTTCTCTAAGCCCTAATTATCTAATGTACATATACTTTAAAAACTTAGTACTTATAACAGCTTTTTCTTTATCAAGAGAATTTATATAATTTAATCCTTTAGTTGTTATTCGTATTTTACTTTGGCTTTTTCTAAGTTCTTCTGCAAAGTCAAATGCATTTGGTACACTTATTGAACAGTTGAAAATAGAAAGTATTTTAAGATATAAATATTCATTATATATCTCTCGGTAAAGTGAATAATGCTCAAATGAGGATACTTCATCACATATGAATTTACAATGGTCATCAAGTGTTTCAAAAATTTCTAATAATTTATCTCGATAGATAAATTCAATTGAATCTACAGCAAGAAATGCATTGCAAAGTGCTGTAATAAATTCATGTTTAAATGTAGTAACTTGTTCATTTGTAAATTTTAAATAGAAATTAAGGTAACTATCTCTATTTGATAATATAGTTTCTAGGTATTTCATAAATGTTTCAAAATCTTCTACATGGTCACCAGGTTCTATATCAAATAAGATTTTAAAGAATAAATTCCAATGGAAATCTTTGTTCATTGAAATTAAAAGTTTATTTCCTACAGCATAAGAAAAATCAGAAGTAAATTCAACTGGTCTATCTATTATTAGAGAACTCCTAAAACAAATATCATTTTTAAAAATTTCATTTAATCGAACAGAAGTTTTTATAAATGTATTATACTGATCGTGTGCTGTACTACAATTATTTTTTGTAAATATGTAATCGACCATTATATCACAAGCATTTCTAAAATCTACTGAAATCCCAAGGTCTTCTTTGACTTTTGATGCATATAAATCAAAAATCATTTTAGATAGTAAATCTTCTAAACGTTCTTTTTTTAGTACATGATCAGAATTATTAAACTCATTCATATGATTATATATTGTTAATAGTTGGTTATCTATCATTGAAAGGTTACTTTTAATGGAATTTAGTATACTCTTATAGAATTTATCTCCAAGTACCATATTATAATTTTTATATATAACTTTATGTTCTATCTCACTCCAAAATAAGTTAACCATTGATTTGATTTGAAGTTCAAAATTGAATGTATGTTCTTCTGTTTTTATATAAGCATCAATTCGATATAATACAAAACCATTTTTTTGACGAAGTGGTTGTTCTTCTCTAAGGTCTAATCTTATGTTAGGCGCTAGAGGAGAATAACTATATCCATCTTTGCTGGTATGTGTGAATGAAGATTTTAGATATTTAAATATAGTTCCTTCATCTTCTATAAATCTACATTCTATTCTCACACCTATTAAATCAGAAAGATTTGAAAACAACTCTTCTGGAGTAGTATAAGATAAGTAATAGTTATTTCTTATAATTTTTTCTTTCAAACTAAGTCTAGATTTAACTCTTGTTGAAATATTAAAAAAACCATCGCAGTTATTTTCAAGAAGTGCGAAGAAAAAATCATCTAATATGTCTGAAGCTGAATTTAAATCAGCTTTTAATTCTTGTAGCAATGAAATACTTTCTTGCGTAAAATCAAATACTGTTAATTGCAATAAAAACACCCCTTTTTAAAATTAATATACATTATTATAATATCAACTAATGCTATTAATAACAACATCAGGTCTGTTTTATTTGTATAAAAATGATAAGAAATTGACAAAAGGTAGTATGAAAAGATATTTCAATCATTTTGACTTTCAAAAAAATTAGTATTACTATAAAAATATAATATAAAATATAAGAGGTGATTTAAAAATGAATGCAGAGAAAATGACATTAAGAGTACAAGAAAGTTTAAATGAAGCATATAATACAGCTGTAAAATATAATCATCAGCAAGTAGATATTATTCATCTTTTTTCAGCTTTAGTAAATCAAGAAGATGGCCTTATTCCTAATATAATCGAAAAAATGGGAACGAATATAGGTATAATGAAAAATGATGTTCATATAGAGCTTGATAAGATGCCTAAAATCTTAGGTGAAGCTGCTAAATCAGGTGGAGTTGTAGCTAGTAGAAGAATTAATGAAGTTTTAATTAGAGCTGAAGAGTTATCTAAAGAATTTGGTGATTCTTATATAAGTGTAGAGCATGTTATGCTTGCTATGATGGAAATTGATAAAGTTGGTGCTGTTGGTAGAGTACTAGAAAAAAATAATATCTCAAAAGATGAATTTTTAAGCGTGTTACAAGGTGTTAGGGGAAATCAAAGAGTTGATACTAACAATCCAGAAGGAACATATGAGGCCTTAGCTAAATATGGTACAAATTTAATTGATCTTGCTAAAAAAAATAAGTTAGATCCAATTATAGGTAGAGATGACGAAATTAGAAGAGCTGTTAGAATTCTATCAAGAAGAACTAAAAACAATCCTATTTTAATAGGTGAGCCAGGTGTTGGTAAAACTGCGATTGTAGAAGGTCTTGCTGAAAGAATTGTAAGAGGTGATATTCCTGAGGGATTAAAAGATAAGACTATTATTTCACTTGATATGGGAGCACTTATTGCGGGGGCAAAATATAGAGGTGAATTTGAAGAAAGACTTAAAGCTGTTTTAAAAGAAGTTGAACAAGCTGATGGAAAAGTTATCTTATTTATAGATGAGATTCATACTATTGTTGGTGCTGGTAAAACAGAAGGTTCAATGGATGCTGGGAATTTAATTAAACCTATGCTTGCTAGAGGAGAACTTCATTGTATTGGTGCAACAACTTTTGATGAATACAGAATGTATATTGAAAAAGATAAGGCACTTGAGAGAAGATTCCAACCTATTAGAGTAGAGGAACCAAATGTTGAAGAAACAATTTCTATTTTAAGAGGGCTTAAAGAAAAGTTTGAAATACATCATGGAATTAGAATTCATGATTCAGCGATTGTAGCAGCAGCTAAACTTTCAGATAGATATATAAAAGATAGATATATGCCTGATAAGGCTATAGATTTAATTGATGAAGCAGGCGCTATGATAAGAACTGAAATAGATTCTCTTCCTACTGACTTAGATATTATAAGAAGAAAATTGTTTATGCTTGAAACAGAAAGGGAAGCACTTTCTAAAGAAGATGATGATGCATCAGTTAAAAGATTAATAGATTTAGAAAAGGAACTTGCAAATCTTAAAGAGAAAAATGATGCTTTAACTGCTAAGTACGAAAAAGAAAAATCACATATAACAGAAGTAAGGGAATTAAAAAAAGAACTTGAAAATGTTAGAGCTGATATAGAAACAGCAGAGAGAGAGTATGATTTAAATAAAGTTGCAGAACTTAAATATGGGAAAATCCCAGAACTTTCAAAAGCAATTAAAGAAAAAGAAGAAAATATGGACAAAGGAAATGGAGAGGCACTTCTTAAAGAGGAAGTAACTGAGAACGAAATTTCAGAAATAATCTCAAAATGGACAGGTATTCCAGTTACAAAGCTTGTTGAGGGTGAAAAAGAAAAACTACTTAGATTAGAAGATGAATTAAGAGAAAGAGTAATTGGTCAAGATGAGGCTACTACTGCTGTTGCAAATGCAGTTATTAGAGCGAGAGCAGGGCTTAAAGATGAGAATAAGCCAATAGGTTCATTTATATTCCTTGGACCAACAGGAGTCGGTAAAACTGAACTTGCTAAAACTCTTGCTAGAAATTTATTTGATAGTGAAGACAATATTATTAGAGTTGATATGTCAGAGTATATGGAAAAACAAGCAGTTTCTAGACTTGTAGGACCACCTCCAGGCTATGTTGGATATGAGGAAGGTGGACAATTAACTGAAGCTGTAAGAAGAAATCCATATTCAGTTATATTATTTGATGAAATTGAAAAAGCTCACCCAGATGTATTTAATATGTTTCTACAGATATTAGATGATGGAAGACTTACTGATAATAAAGGTAAGACTGTAGATTTTAAAAATACAATAATAATAATGACATCCAATATAGGGAGTCAATATTTACTAGAAAATAAATCAGAAGATATTGAAGAGGGAATAAGAAACTCTGTAATGAATGAAATGAAACTTAGATTTAAGCCAGAGTTCTTAAATAGAGTTGATGATATTATAATGTTTAAACCTTTAAGCAATGAAGGAATAAAAAAAATAGTTGATATATTTGTTGGTTCAACAGCTAAAAGACTTATGGAGAGAGATATTAAACTTGAACTTACAGATGCAGCTAAAGAATTATTATCAAGAGAAGGGTATGATCCTGTTTATGGAGCAAGACCATTAAAAAGATTTATTGGAAATGTTCTTGAAACAAGCCTTGCTAAAAAAATAATAGGCGGAGATTTAATTGCAGGAGATACTGCACTTGTAGATGTTAAAGATGAAAATATCATTATTAATAAAAAATAATATGTAAATCAAAAAGAAGGAATGGCGGTAGCTATTTCTTCTTTTTGATTTTAAGATTTGGGAATAAGGCTAAATTTTGTGTTATACTATTTGTAATTACATACTTAAAGAAGAGGGGGGTTAACCTTTGGTTAATTATATATTTTTAGTGGTAGGTTTTATTTTACTTATAAAAGGAGCAGACTTTTTTGTTGATGGTGCATCATCTATAGCAAAAAAAGTTGGAATTCCGTCTGTAATAGTAGGGCTTACAATAGTTTCTATTGGGACAAGTGCGCCAGAATTATCAGTAAGCTTAACATCGGCAATGAATGGAAGTAATGGACTTGCTGTAGGTAATGTTTTAGGATCAAATATTTTCAATACACTTATAGTTTTAGGTGCGACTGCTTTAGTTAGTCCACTTATAATAAAAAAGAATTTAGTTAAATTTGATTTATTACTTAGTTTAGCTGTTACAGTCCTTTTATATATTTTAATATTTATATTTGGTGGTACAGGAAGTTTATCAAGAGTTGAGGGAGTTATTCTTCTTGCAATAGCTGTAATTTATATAGGGTTCTTAATTTATAGTAGTAAAAAAAGTACTGCAAATGAAGATGAAAATGATGATAGAGAAAATTATAAAGATGTAAAAGTAGTTCCAAAAGTATTATTCTCTATACTAGGTGTCATATTAATAGTTTTTGGTGGAGATTTAGTAGTGAAAAATGCATCTGCAATAGCAATATCGCTTGGAATGAGTGAAAAATTAATAGGATTAACAATTGTAGCTATTGGAACATCACTGCCAGAGCTGGTTACATCCGTTGTGGCTGCTAGAAAAGGTGAAAATGGAATTGCACTTGGAAATGTATTAGGCTCTAATATATTTAATATAGTCTTAATACTTGGTTTATCTTCAGTCATATCACCAATAGCAGTTGGTGGTGCATTAGCATTTGACTTGATATTACTTATAGTTATAACATTAATTTTAGTTCTTTCAATTATACTTAATAAGAAAGAAAGTAAGCATATATCAAAAAAAGAAGGATTTGTACTTATTTTTGTTTATATAGTTTATACAATTTATATAATTATGAGAAATTAAAAAATTAAAGCGATATTTTGGAAATTAAATTCCAAAATATCGTTTTTTTATTATATTTATATTAACTTTTATATCTTGAAACAGTTAGTTAAAGTTTAGATGATATAATTATGAGAGTATTTATTTTGAGGGGAGAGGATTAATTCAAAATGATGAATTTGAATAATTTAAAGGATAAGTTAAATAAAAAGAATATTTTTAGTGTTTTAAAAAGTGCTGGTATATTGATACTATTATCAATAGTAATAACTTTAGTAATAGAAATAATGCAAAGAGGATCATTAGTAAAAGCTACAACTTTTGTTACAGCTCACTTTACTATGTTTTTATTAAATATAACGATTGTACTAAGTATTACATCATTAGCATTTTTGTTTAAAAAGACAAAAGCTGTATATACAGTAATTGCAGGACTGGTATTAATATTTGGAATAGCTGGTGCTGTTGTTATGAAATTTAGAGGAAGTCCATTTACAGCGGCTGATATATATTCTATAAAAGATGGACTAGCTATTGCTGGAGAATATCTAGGTTTAGTAGAAATCATATTAATGGCTTTAATATTGATTGGGTTTATCATAGGGATAATTATTTTATTCAAAAAGGAAAAGAAAAATGATACTTTTAGCTATGTACGAAATATAGTATTTCTTATAATACCAGCTATTTTATGTACAGTTGTGGCGTATAAGTATAATAGAGAAAAAGATAATATAAAACTATATAGATGGGACTTAACAAGTACGTATGGAGTAAATGGTTATTTGGTATCATTTATAGATTCTGCAAAAGAGTTGATACCAAATAAGCCTGAAACTTATTCAGAAGTTAGGGTAGATGAAATTAAAACGAAGATGGATGAAGAAATACAGGCTGTTTCTGGAAATACAAAGAAACCTAATATAATAGTTGTTCAGTTAGAATCTTTTATTGATCCATATAGATTAAAAGGTGTTGAGTTTTCAGAAGATCCAATGCCTAATATAAGAAAAATACAAGAAAAAGGTCCAAATGGACTTATAAGAGTTCCATCTTTTGGTGGTGGTACAGTTCGAAGTGAGTTTGAAGTTCTTACTGGATATTCAGCTAATAATCTTGGACCAGGGGAAATTCCTAATAATACAATATTAAGAAAACAACCTGTTGAGAGTATGGCATATATTTTAAAAAATCAAGGATATGATGTTACTGCAATTCATAACTATACTGGTAATTTCTATAATAGAGATGAGGTATATGCAAACTTTGGTTTTGATAAATTAGTAACTAAAGAGTATATGGATGATTTACAAATGAAATATGATTATCCAAGTGATATGAATAATTTAGTACCTATAGAAGATCTTATGAAATCAGATAACCCACAATTTATATTTAATGTTGCAGTGGAGAGCCATGGTCCTTATGATGATGATTATGCAGCACAGAAGTATACAGTTAGTGGAGATATTAGTGAAATAGAAAAAAATCAAATTCAAGAGTATCTTGATAAGGCTAAAGAAGTAGATGATTATGTTGGTGCACTTATTGATTATGTTGAAAAATCAGGAGAACCAACAGTTATAGCTATGTATGGAGATCATTTACCAGCACTTGATGTTGTGTATGACCCTGCAAATTATCCTTCAGATCAAAAGTATGATACAGAATACTTTATTTGGAGCAATACAGGAATTAAGCCAATAGAAAAGGATATTCAAGCATATCAATTATCAACTTATATATTTGATGTTGCTGGAATACAAGGTGGTATGATGCCGTCATTTCATAAAGCATATTCAAGTAATGCTAAGTATGATGAGTATTTAAAAGATATACAATATGATCAGTTATATGGAGAAAATTATCTGCTTGATAAAGATCTATATAAAAAGACTGATATACAGTTGGGTCTAGAACCAATAAAAGTAACAAAAGCTATTATTGAAGGTAATCAATTAACAATTGAAGGGGAGAATTTAACACGAGCTAGTGTAGTTTTAGTTAATGGAAAGCCTATAAAAACAACTTATGATAATGGTGAGAGAATAATTGCTACAGGGTTTGATGATAATATTAAAACTATAGAAGTTGGACAAGAAGGTATGTATGGAAAAATGTTATCTAAAACACCAGAAATAGAAGTTACTAAATAGAGAAAGAGGAGCAAAACTGCTCCTCTTTTATTTTTATATTATTTTATTAAATCAGTATAAGATTTAAAATTATAAATTGATTTAGCATTCTTTATAGCATTTAAAACTGCTTCTTGCATAACATGTGTAGCAAGTGAACCTATAAGACTTACATCATATTCCTTTTTACCTGATGAGAGAGAAAATATTGTATCTCCATCAAACATAGTATGTGCAGGGTATATAGTTCTAGCAAAAGCATTATGTGCCATAGAAGCTATTTTTTTATTTTCTGCTTTAGATAATTTTGCATTGCAAATAATTGCACCAATTGTGGTATTACCTTTAAAAGCATTTTGAGATTCAGATTGCATTGTAAACATAGTTTTTTCTGTATCTATAAATTCGTTATTTAAATTTATAGCACCAGCTATTATTTTGCCTGTACTAGGATCTTTAATATCACCAAGTGCATTAACTCCAACAATAGCACCAATTTTCAAATCACCAACTTGAACTGCATAACTTCCAAATCCACCTTTCATAGCAGATGAGGGACCAAAAAACTTACCTATTGTGGCACCAGTGCCACAACCAATATTTCCATTTATATTATCAGTATAAGTTTCTGAATTGATACAAGATTGTATTCCCATTTCTTTATCTGGTCTAATACTAGCACTACCACAAGCTAAGTCAAATAATACAGCTGAACAAACTATTGGAACTTTTGCAACGGTAACATCAAAACCAATATCTTTTTTTTCTAGATATTCCATTACCCCTGATGAAGCATCTAAGCCAAAAGCAGAACCTCCTGCAAGAACTAATCCATGAATTTCTTGAATTAATTCACTTGGGTCTAGTAAATCAGTTTCTCTAGTCCCTGGAGCACCACCTCTGACAGCAACCCCTGCACTAGCACCGTTTTCAGCAAGAATAACAGTGCAACCTGTACTAGCTTCATGATTGGATGCATGTCCTAATTTGAATCCCTCAATATCTTGTATTTTTATTTCTATCAAAGAAATCCCCCCTAAAATATATATTTTAATTTAATTACTTTCTTATTTTTTTAACCGCAAGAACTACTGGAATAGTTATTATTGCAGATATAAACGCCTCAGGAATTCCATTTGTTACGCCTACTGCCAAAATTGATGCACTAGCTAATTCAGAAGACATATGAAGCTCTCTTGCGTATTGATCTAGATAAATAATGTAGATTAACCCAAGAACCCCAATTGTATTTACCATAGTTCCTAGAATAGCAGCAACTCCAATAGATAAAACTTCTGGTTTGTTTTTACCTTTTACATTAAGTGAAATAACTATGACACCAATAAAAAGGACAACCCCAAGTATCATTCCAGCTATATGAGCTATTTTAGTAGTAACTCCTAACATTTCTAGAATACCAGTAGCAGAGAGAAATCCTAAAATCCCAAGTATAAGTCCACCTATAATAGCTGTGACTTTAATATTTCGCTTTGTTGATTTTAAAACTCCAATATAAATATAATAACTAGCAACACCAATTAATACTCTTGGTAGAATTGCTATTATTGGATTCCAAAATACAAAACTTGTAGGTGTAGGTGCTGCAAAAGCTTGGTAGATTGAAAATAATCCAAATACTAAACCAATTAAAGCACCAACGATAGGACCTTCTATAATTGCACCAATTATTACTGGTATATGCATTATAGTAGCCTTTACAGGGGGGAGTGTTATAAATCCGAGTCCTGAGATTCCAAGGAAGATAGATATTGCTGATAGCATAGCTATTACAACTAATTTCCTTGTTTTTGTGCGAGATGACCTTCTCGTCTTTGTGTTCATTTGAATACCTCCGTTCTCATTCCCTTTTTGGGATATAATTCGGTTAAATCTGAAATTTTAAATACTAAGTTCAGTTTCATAAGAATACCGACAATTATAATTTTATAAGCATTTTCTTAAAATATCAATTTAAATTTTTGTTAATTTGTTACAAAATGTAAAAAAGTAGAGAATATAAATTCTCTACTCACTTAATTTACTAGCAACTATATCTTGTACAAGTTTTGGTAATGCTAATTCTTCTTCTTTTGTAAGGTCTTTAGTATATATAGGTTTATGTATATATAATTCAACTTGAGCTGGCTTGATTTTCCCTTTATTATCTACACCATCCATAATTTTATAAGACCCATTTAATGTTATTGGAACTATTGGAACTTTAGATTTTGTTGCAAGTTTGAAACTTCCTGCTTTAAAATTAGCCATAGGGCCACCCTTACTTCTTGTTCCTTCAGGACAAATTACAAGCGATTGACCTGATTTAAGCATTTTGATTCCTGCGATAATAGCAGCAGCAGATTTTCTAAGATTGCTTCTATCCATAAAAATACAACCCATCATAGTCATCCAACGATTAATCATAGGAACTTTTTTTAGTTCTTTTTTTGCTATGAATCCCTTTGGTTTATCAATATAGTACATAAGTAGAGGGATATCAAAATTACTTTGATGATTACTTACAAAAAGTACTGGGATATCTGGTGGTAGATTTTCCGCACCAAATACAGTTACCTTAGCGCCACTTAATTTTATAAATGGTTCAGCCCATTTTGAACTTTCTACATGCATATATTTATATTTTTCAATTATTTGATTGTTTGCATCAAATTCTTCAACTTTTTTTTCAAGTCTTTTTGTTAATGGCATTGTTGTGACTAAACTTATTGCAAATTTAGTATAAAATGCTATAGTTCTTAACATAAAAATCTCCTTTTTTAAAACAATTAATATCCATATATTTTAACACAAAAACTTCTTTTATTACAATTAATATATTATATATCATCATTGATGGGTAATTGTAATATATTTAATGGTAGAATTTTTTTGAAAGTGGGTGGGAGTATGGAAAATGTAAATATTATTGGTGGAAGTTTTCTAGGGTTATTATGTGGAATAAAATTATTGAAATCAAATTATAAAGTTAATATATATGAAAAAAGGAGCTACTTAGGTGGCGGATTAAATTCATTTGATGGGCTAGAACTTACCAATTCACAATTATTTAATAATTTTGTAGTACATAAAAATGAAATGGAATTGTTAGATGAATTAGTAAGTCTAAATTTAGAAAAAATAAATATTTATAAATCTTTGAATTTTAGATGTAAAACTACTATAGATATTAAAGTTGGATATGAAAATTTAGAAAGAGTTTTTATAAAATTTACTAAAACGAATAACGATAAAAAAATAATAAAAATTATTTTTGAAGATATTTCTGAAATTAGTAGGATAGAAAATATCTTAGAAAATAAAAACAAATGTTTATTTTTTAGTTTCAATAAGTATATATACGAGAAACGATTAAATGTAATTATTAGTAAATATAAGAAAATAAGGGTTGAAGATATAATTGATACTATAGATAGTGTTTATATTAAAGAGATGATAAAAAGTATTGCAAATGCAAAAACAGCTGGAATTGTATTTATAGATATGTTAAAGATAATGTGTTTTTATGATATTTATAAATTTGATGGTGGAGTACATGAAGTTTTTAATAAATTAGAAACTAAGTTTCTAGAACTTGGTGGAGAAATTAAACTAAATACAAATATTTCTGAAATTGAAATCATAGATGATAAACAACTATTAAGAGTTAAAGCAAATGAGGATTTTGATTTAAGTAAATATGTTATTTGTACAGCGAATAATTTATATTCTCTAAAATCTATTGTTAAAGATTCTGTTTTTGATAGGGAGTTCCAACGCGTATTAAAAGATAGCGAACTATTTGATTCTTATTTAATTATTAATATTTATTTAGATAAAGATATTAATTTTAATAATAGAATCAATAGATATATTTTAGAAAAACCATTTATTGATAATACAGGTGCATTTCATAGAAAATATGAAGTGATTTGGGATAAATCTAAATCTATTTTAACAGCTTACATTAGAGGAAATTATTATTTTTGGGAACAACTTTATGAAAATAACAATAATCAAATTAGGCTGAATAAATTTGTTTTAGGAGAAAAACTTTTAGAGGAACTTAAAATTTCTATTCCTGAATTAAATAAAACTAAACCGATTAAGATAGATGTTATAACTCCTTATGATTTTATGAAAGAAAATGATTGTATTAGGGGTTCTAGTAGAGGGATTTTAACAACACCAAAACTTTATAATAGACTTATTAAAATTAATAATGATATGTCAAATTGCTATTTTAGTAGGCAAGAGTTTAAATATGGAAATTATATAAATTCCAAATTAAAAGAAAGTATTAGAATTGTTGACAAAATTTTGTTAAAATAAAACTAAATGTTAAAATTTGGAAGGGGATAAAATGGATTATATAGAAGGGATACAAAAATTAAAAAAAGAAAAAGGGGCTTTGATTTTAGCTCACTATTATCAAAATGAAGAAATAAAAGCTTTAGCGGATTATATTGGAGATTCTTATTATCTTTCAAAAATAGCTAAGGAGTCACTAAGTGAATTTATAGTTTTCTGTGGAGTTAATTTTATGGCAGAAAGTGCAAAGATATTATCACCGAATAAAAGAGTATTTATACCAGTAAAAGATGCAGGGTGTATAATGGCTGATATGGTAAATTCAACTGATTTATTAGAACTTAAATCAAAGTATGATGATGTAGCGATAGTTACATATATCAATTCATCTACAGAAGTTAAAGCAATATCAGATGTTATAGTAACTTCATCTAATGCACAAAAAATAGTTTCTAAAATTAAAAATAAAAACATTATATTTGCACCTGATAGAAACTTAGGATCATATATTGGTGAGCAGATAGAAGATAAAAATATGATATTATGGCAAGGGTTTTGTCCAATTCATGAGAGTGTTGCTATAGAAGAAGTAATTAAATTTAGAGAAAAGTATTCTAATTCTATTGTTTTAACACACCCTGAGTGTCAAAAAGAAATAAGAGATATTTCAACATATGTAGGTAGTACTAGTGGAATATTAGCAGAAGCTAATAAGTATACAAATAAGGATATATTAATTGTGACTGAGGAAGGGATGATTTCAGATTTAAAGAATGATAATCCTAACAATAATAGATATCATACATTTACAGATAGAATGATTTGTTGTAATATGAAAAAAATTAAAGTTGAAGATTTATATCTTGCTTTACTTGAGGAGAAAGAAGAAATTTTTATAGAAAATGATTTAATTAGGAAAGCTAGTGTTGCCTTGAATAAAATGCATGAATTGGCAAATTAATAATAAAAGGTGGATATATATTGATAATATATTCGCCTTTTCTTTTCTTTTGATATTAATTTACAAAATGTTTAATCAATAATACTAAAATATCTATATTCTAGCGTTATAATATGAAAAACGATAGAAAATATATAAAAATAGTATAAAACGTAATTATTAATAGTTTTATGTTTTAATTGGGGGAATAAAGAATGAAGAAAAAAATAGCAGCATTAGTTTTAGCAGCATCTGCTAGTATAGCTATGACAAATGCCCAAACTGAAAAAGTTTTTGCAGATGAACTAGAAGGTATAAAGGCAATACCTCAAACTGAAAGTAATTTAAATATAAATAGATCAACTCAAAAAGCAAAAGTTGTAAATGTATCAACAAATTTACGAGTAAGAGCATCAGCTGATGCAAATTCAAAAGTTATTGGAAGTTTAAGTCCTAGCTCAGTAGTTAATGTGACTGGAAAAACTGGAGCATGGTATAAGATAGAATATAATGGAATGAGTGGATATTCACATAGTGATTTCCTACAAGTTGTTTCAGGTGGCAATGATAATGATAATATAGTTACAAGTAAAAAAGGGCAAGTTATAAATGTATCAACAAGTTTAAGAATAAGATCGTCGGCTAGTACAAGTTCAAGCATTGTTGGTTACTTATACCCGAATGAGAAGGTTGACATAATAAGTTCAACTGGAAGTTGGTATAAAATCAAACAAGGTGGAAAAATAGGATTTGTACATAAAGATTATTTAAAAGTTATTAGTGGTGGAAGCACAGATATAGATAAACCTGTAGTTCCAGAGGTACCTGAAGTTACACCACAATCAAAAACTGGACAAGTTACGAATGTATCAACAAGTTTAAGAGTAAGATCATCGGCTAGTACAAGTTCAAGTATAGTGGGTCATCTATATCCAAATGAAAAGGTTGCTATAACAGGGGAATCAGGAAGTTGGTATAAAATTAAACATGATGGTAAAGCAGGATTTGTTCATAAAGATTATTTAAAGGTTGTAAATGGCGGAAGCACAGATATTGATAAACCTGTAGTTCCAGAAATACCAGATGTTAAGCCAGAATCAGGTAAAGGTCAAGTTGTAAATATAAGTTCTAATTTAAGAATAAGAAGTACAGCTAGCACATCTGGAAGTATTATTGGATATTTAGTTTCTGGAGATGTATTTGACATAACAGGTAAAAGTGGAAGTTGGTTTAAAATAAATCATAAGGGAAAAGTTGGTTATGTTCATTCTGATTACGTAAAAAAAGTAGATTCAAGTACTGATGGCGGTAATGGTGGACAAGTAACTAATAAATATGAGCAAATACTAAATATAATGAAAGCTCATGTTGGAACACCATATATTTATGGTGGCAGTGGTGAGGAGATTACAACTTCATCATTAAATGTGTTAAAGAAAAGATTCCCAGACCATGCAGCGAAGGGGTCATATAATATTGCATCTAAATATATAAATTCAGGATATAGAGCATTTGATTGTTCTGGTCTTATGCAATGGTCATTTAGACAAGCGGGAGTAAATATTGGAAGAACAACATATGATCAAGTTAAAGCTGGATATGAAGTTTCGCCAAGTACTGCAAAAGCAGGTGATTTATTATTCTTTAGTAATTTAGGACATGTTGGAATGTATATTGGGAATGGTCAATGGATAGAGTCACCAAAACCAGGACAAACAGTAAGAATTGCTAATGTACCTTGGAATTTAATTGGAAGAGCAAGAAGAGTTTTATAAGAAATATGAGTTAGTCTTTAAAAAGACTAACTCTTTTTTGTTTTACATAATAAATTATGTATTTTTTTACATTAACCTCAATAGAATATAAATAAGAATAATTTATATATTAGGGGGAAATATGGATAAAGGATATGAAAGCATTTTAAAGGTGTTAAATGAAGAGGAAAAAATAATATTTACAACAGATAAAAACTTTAAGTTTGGAGAGAAAAACACACTAGTAACAGGGGATAAGTTTTTTTGTATAAGTAATTTAGGTGTTATTTATATAGCAGATAAAAGTAGAAGGTTAAAAGCTATAAAGGTAAATAAATATGATCATAAAGAAAAAAATCTAAAATTTAAAGTTTTAAATAAGGAGAATATAGTAGCGATAAATTCAAGGGAGTTTACTGATAATAGAAATGATGGATTTATAATAAATATGAAAATGGATGATTTTGTTAATGTGTGCAAAAAAGTTACTAAAAATCCATTTAAAGTTGAATGGAAGAAGTATACGGCAAAAATAGATGAGGGTGCATATGAGAGTGCAATTATAACATTAAAAGAGGAGTTAATAAGTGTAAATACACTAAATTATAAGGTTGATCTTAATTATAAAGATATTATTGATTTTAAGGTTAAGGGAGATTCTATTCATATAATAAGTAATGATAAGGAAGCTTATAATACCCTTATATATGGATTTAATAAAAGTGTAGATTTAATATCAAAGAAAATTTTTGATTTTAGAAATACAAAAGCTAATGAAAATAAACATATAACTTATTTTAAAGATGATTATGAAGATTTAGATCAATTAGGTGCAAAAGAAGTTGTTATAGAGAGCTATACACAAACTAAAACATTAGATAAACCAACAATAGATGCAACTATTATTGATACTGATGGAAGCTTTAGAGCAGAGCTTGATAAAACGATATCGCATTATTATAAAAAAGAAATTGAAACTTTAAAAGTTGAAAAAGAAGTAAGTATAGAACCTAAAATTGACGTTAATACAATTAAGGCAGAGATATCGAAAAATCTTTTTACAAAAAACAATATAGAGTTAAAAAAAGTAGATACGAGTTCATATGGAAAATTATTTGGTTATTTAAACTCAATTATGTATAAAGGAAGAAATGCAGAAATTTCAATTGAGGATGAATTTAAAATTATAGATAAAGAATTAGATAAAGAACTTATTAGTGTATCGTTTAGTGAGTTTGAATATACAAAAAATGATACTGTAATAATCTTAAGACAAGAAGAGAATATGATGCTTATCAATTTAGAGGAACAAGATTTAGATTTGGATTTAATTATGAAAAATCATATAAAGACTGATAAATATATAGGATATACAAGTGAATTCCAACCATTTGAAGTAGAGTTTGAAAAAGAAAAACTAATCCTAAAACAAGGGAAAAACTTTACTCTAAGAGAAATAAATTCAAATGAAATAGCTGACATTAATATATTAGAAGGTAATTTAAATTTTGAGAATATAGCAATAACTCTTACAAATTCTGAAATTTATAAGATATTTATCATGAGAACTGCAGTTAAAGACTTTATAAAAGAACTTTATAAGATTAAAACCTATAAAAAATATATAAATCTTGAAGAAGATAAGCTAGTTGAGATTTTTAATGATACTATAATTGATGAATTGAAAATATTCTATTTTGCAGATATTTTTAAGATGAAAGTTTTAATTGATGATTTTTATAAAAGTGATGTAAAAAATAGAAAACAACTAATAGAAACAATTTATAATACGGTATCTAAATTGAAAAAATCTTATGACTTAACATCTATGTACTATTTTGAGAAATTTGATATTAATTTTGATTTTAAAAAAATAGAAAAAGTTATATTTTTAGAAAAAATTCAAAATGAGATAGGAAGTAGCTTAAATACTATTGCAAATTCATTAAGTAGACTAAGTTGTTTAACCGGTGATAAAGTAACAACGGTTATTAATTCAAAATTAAGTAATGATATGGAGTATGTTTTTGAGAAAATAGGAATTAATTTAGTTAATTGTAGTTATAGTGAAGTTATTTTAAATAGTGAAATTGATGATTATAAGTTTGATGAGATTATAAAAGAAGTCGCATTAGAGTTAAACTATATATTAGGAATTAAATTAAACTATTATTATAAATTAGTAAAATGTGTTGTGAGTGAAATTAATTTAAGTTCTGAACTAACAAATGAAAAGTTAATAGAGTTTATAATAGAGTTTTTTGTTGAGATGCAAATGAAAAGTAGGACTGATAATAAAACAAGATTAAAGGATATTTTAGTATCTATAAATAAGCTTAATGTATCTAATAAAAAAAATATTAATAAAATAGATGTATTAAATTTAGTAACTTTTTAAAAATAGGTGTTCTCTCTTAGAAAACACTTGTCTTTGAATGGGTAACATGTTATATTTTAATTGTAATAAATTTACAGGGTAAGATTAATTAAACTTGGGGTGTTTAAAATGAATTTTATAAGTACAAGAAATGTAAAAGAGGTAAAGTCTTCAGCAGAAGCAATAATCAAGGGGTTATCAGAAACAGGGGGACTATATGTACCTGAAAAACTTCCGAATTTGAAAGAGAATCTTTATAGTTTAAAAGATTTAAATTATGAAGAATTAGCGTTTCAAATAATAAAAGAATTCTTTGGTGATCTTGGGGAAGATACTATCAAAGAGTGTGTAGATAATGCGTATAAAGGAAAGTTTGAAGTTCATGTAGAGAATAAGTTTTTAGAACTTTATCATGGACCAACATCAGCTTTTAAGGATGCAGCATTATTATTTTTACCACAGATAATGAAAAAGGCTAAAGATTTATCTGGAGTAGAAGAGGAAATTGTTATTTTAACAGCAACATCTGGGGATACTGGAAAAGCTGCATTAGAAGGATTTAAAAATATAGAAGGACTTAAAGTTATAGTTTTCTATCCTAAAAATGGAGTGAGTAAAATACAAGAATATCAGATGCTTACACAAAGTGGAAATAATGTAGATGTAGTATCTATAAATGGAAACTTTGATGATGCTCAAAGTGGTGTTAAGGCAATTTTCTCTGACGACGAGTTTAAAGAGACTATGAAAAAAAATAATATATTGTTTAGTTCAGCTAATTCTATAAATATAGCAAGGCTTGTTCCTCAAATTGTATATTATTTTTATGGATACTTTAAACTTTTAAATGAAAATAAAATTAAGGTAGATGAAAAAATAAATGTTGTTGTTCCAACAGGTAACTTTGGGAATATATTAGCAGCATATTATTCTAAACAAATGGGATTACCAATAGATAACTTTATTTGTGCATCTAATGAAAACAATGTATTAACTGATTTTATAAATACAAAAGTTTATGATAAAAATAGAGAATTAATACTTACAGCCTCACCTTCTATGGATATACTTGTTAGTTCAAATTTAGAAAGACTATTATTTGAAGTATCAAATAGAAATGATGTAGAAGTTGCAGCACTTATGAATTCTTTGAATATTAAAGGACATTATGAAATTAGCGATACTATAAAAGATAATATGCAAGATTTTTATGCATATTCAGCAAATAAGGAAGATATCTATAAAGATATAAAGACTGTATTTAATGAAGAAAATTATCTTATGGATACACATACAGCAGTTGCATATAGTGCATATAAGCAATATGTAAAAAAAACTGGTGATGAAAAAGAAGTTCTTATAGCATCAACAGCTTCACCATATAAATTTATAAAAAGTATTGCAGAGGCTATAGAGCTTAAAGTAGATGGAAATACAGATGAATTTGAATTATTAAAAGTTTTAAATAAAAAGACAGGTATAGAGATTCCAGATGGACTTAAAGATTTAAATCATAAAGAATTACTTCATAATTTAACTTGTAATAAGGAAGATATGAAACTTATTATAAAAAAAATAATGGAGTGTAAATAGTTATGAGTTATATAATTAAAGTTCCAGCAACATCTGCTAATATCGGAGCAGGTTTTGATACTATGGGTCTTGCAGTTTCTTTATATAATATATTTGAAATAGAAGAAATTTCTAAGGGGTTAGAGTTTGAAGGTTTTGAAAAAAATTTTTCTAATGAAAACAATATAGTTTATACTTCTATGATTAATTTATTAAATCGAGTATCTTATGATATTAAAGGGTTTAGAATTAAACTTTTAAAACAAGATATTCCGGTAACAAGAGGGCTAGGAAGTAGTTCAAGTTGCATTATAGCAGGGCTTATTGCAGGAAATAAAATCTTGAATAATCTTTTTGATAATCATGAAATATTAAAAATTGCGACTGAAATAGAAGGACATCCTGATAATGTAGCGCCTGCTTTACTTGGTGGTTTTGTAGTATCTATTGTAGAAAATGGAATGGTATATTATAATAAAATTGATTTAGATAGAAATTTGTCATTTTTTGCATGTATTCCAAGTTTTGAGTTATCAACACAAGAGGCAAGAGAAGCACTTCCAAAAAGTTATTCTGTCAGTGATGGAGTATATAATATTAGTAGGGCGGCACTTGCAACAAGTGCATTTTGCACTAAAAAATATCACTTATTAGATGTAGCATGTTCAGATACTTTCCATGAACCATATAGGAAGAAATATATAGCAGATTATGATAATATTAAGAATATATTAAAAGATAACAAAATAAGCTGTAGTTTTTTAAGTGGGGCAGGTCCAACTATTATGGGAATAAAGGAACTTATAAAATCAGAAGAGATAATTTTTGAAAAGTTAACTTGTGATGTTAAAAATTTAGATACTAAATGGTCAATTTCAGAATTAAAGGCAGACAACATAGGGGCAATAGTAGAAGAAAGGTGATTTTAAAATATGAAGAATCAATGGCTAGTTATTGATAAAAAAGTATTACCAGAAGTTTTTGAGAAAGTTATAAAAGCAAAGAGACTTTTAAAAGAAGGTACTGTTAGAGAAATAACAGAAGCTACAAAACAAGTAGGTATAAGTAGAAGTGTATATTATAAATATAAGGATTATGTTTTTGAATTTTCAGAGACATCATATGGTAAAAAGTTTATATTTAATATGGTTGTTACTCACAAAAAAGGAGTTTTATCAAGTGTATTAAATCTATTATCAGAATATGGTGCTAATATCCTTACAATAGATCAAAGTATACCTATTAACAATTCAGCATATGTAAGTATAACTATTGATATATCATCTGTAGATGTTGATATATATGAAATATTAAGTCAAATTGGTAGTATTGATGGCGTTGAAAAAACAGAGTTTGTTGCAATGGAATAGAATTTTGGGCAGGGGATTGTAATCTCCTGCCTTTTATGGCTATACTTTTGTTGAAAAACAATGAAATTAAAAAAAATATGTGTTAGAATATATTAGTTAAGAATAGGATTTTAAAATATATTTTGTTATTTTAAAAAGAAATGAAAGGAGAGCTAGTTATGGAAGTGTATTTTGATAATAGTGCAACTACTAAAGCATACGAGGAAGTTTGCGTTGATATGTCTTTAGCTATGAGAGAATATTATGCTAATCCATCATCATTACATAAATTAGGTCTTAAATGCCAAAGAAGATTAATAGAGGCAAGAGAAGGTATAGCTAAAACTATAAATGCTACTAAGGAAGAGATATTATTTATATCAGGTGGTAGTGAGGGTAATAATACAATCCTTAGAGGGATTGCAAAACCAGGAAATCATATTATTACAACTGCATTTGAACACCCAAGTGTTTTAGATACTTGCAGAGAATTAGAAGCTAAAGGGGTTAGAGTTACTTATTTAGGTTTAGATTCAAATGGAAGAATCGACTTAGATGTGCTTAAGAATAGCATTACTAAAGATACTGTATTAGTATCTATAATGCATGTTAATAATGAAATTGGTTCAATAAGTGACCTTGAGGCAATTGGGAAGATAATAAAAGAAAATAGCCAAAGAGCAAAGTATCATGTAGATGGTGTGCAAGGATATGGAAAGTTTAAAGTTGATGTTAAAAAATTAAATATAGATTTTTATAGTATATCAGCTCATAAAATACATGGTCCAAAGGGTATTGGATTTTTATATATGAAAAAAGACTTGAATTTTGCATCACTTATAACAGGTGGGGGTCAAGAATCAGGACATAGAGCAGGAACTGAAAATTTACCAGCTATAATTGGTATGCAAAAAGCATGTGAAATTACAATGCAAAATTTAGATAAGAGTTTTGAAACTGTAAAAGAATTAAAAACTTATTTTGTTGAAAGATTAAGTGAAATAGAAAATATAAGAATCAATAGTAAGGTTGAAGATTTTATGAGTCCTTATATTTTAAATGTATCATTTATAGGTGCAAGAGCAGAAGTGTTACTTCATTTATTAGAAGATAGTGATATATATATTTCAACTGGTTCAGCTTGTTCATCAAAAAAAGTTATAAGCAAGGGCAGTCATGTTCTTAATGCTATAGGATTAAAGCCAAATGAAATAGAAAGTGCTATAAGATTTAGTTTTTCTGGAGAGAATACTAAAGATGAAGCCGATTATGTTATTGCCGCTTTAAAGAAATCATTATTATTCTTAAGGAGATTTAAAAGATGAAAAAATTAATATTAGTTAAATATGCACCTGAGATATTTTTAAAAGGACTTAACAAAGGTAAATTTGAAAGTAAACTTAGAAGTAATATTCAAAAGAAACTTAAAAATGTAGAACATAGAATATTCTCAGATCAAGGAAGATGGTTCATTGAAAGTGAAAATCTTGAAGAAGTTATTCAAATAGTAAGAAAAGTTTTTGGAATAACAGAACTTGTTATTGTCACTAAAATTGATAGAGACTATGATCAAATTAAAGATTTAGCTTTAGATAAAGTTAAAGAATCAGGAGTAAAGACTTTTAAAGTTGAAACTAACAGAGCTGATAAAAGATTCCCTAAAAACTCAATGGAAGTTTCAAGAGAAGTTGGTGGATATGTACTTCAAGGCATGGGCGGCGAAGTTTCAGTTAAAATAAAAGATCCTGAATGTTTAGTTAAGATAGAAATTAGAGAACATGCTTATGTATGGACTAACCATGATATAGTTAAAGCTGTAAGAGGATTACCTTATGGTATGAATGGAAGTACAATGCTTATGCTTTCAGGTGGTATAGATTCACCGGTAGCTGGTTATCAGTTAGCTAAAAGAGGAGTTGAAGTAAACTGTGTTTATTATCACTCACACCCATATACATCAGAGCGTGCTAAGGATAAAGTTAAAGATTTAGCAAAAATACTTGCAGGATATACAGAGAAAATCAATTTATATGTTGTTCCATTTACAGAAATTCAAATGGAAATAATAGATAAGTGTAAAGAAGATGAGCTTACAATACTTATGAGAAGATTCATGATGAGAGTTGCTTGTTCTCTTGCAGAGAAAAAAGGAATACAATCAGTTGCTTCAGGAGAAAGTATAGGGCAAGTTGCATCTCAAACAATGGAAGGACTTATTGTAAGTAGTGACTGTGCTGATAGACCAGTATTTAGACCACTTATCACAATGGATAAAGAAGAAATAATGGATGTTGCAAGAGAGATAGGAACATACGAAACTTCAATTCTTCCATATGAAGATTGTTGTACAATATTCGTTCCAAAGCATCCTAAGACAAAACCAAGACTTGAAGATATGAAAAAATCAGAAGAGGTTCTTGATGTTGAAAAGTTAGTTGAAAAAGCTATAGAAGAAATGGAAGTTTATACTTTCTAATTCTAAAAGATGTCTAAAGTAATTTAGGCATCTTTTTCTTTTGTATGATAAACTATAAATTAGTTAATAATTAAAGTTAAAAGGAACTTCGGAGGTAAATATATTGATTTTAAAAGCTAAAAATTTATTAGAAAAAATTTATGGGTATAAAGATTTTAAAAAAGGGCAGGAAGAAATAATAAAATCTGTTTTAGATAGAAGAGATACTCTTGGGGTTATGCCTACTGGTGGAGGTAAATCTGTTTGTTATCAAATTCCAGCACTTGTTTTAGATGGAATTACAATAGTTATCTCACCATTAATATCTTTAATGAAGGATCAGGTAGATACTTTAAATGAGATAGGAATAAATTCTGCATTTTTAAATAGTACACTTAGTGCTATAGAACAAGAAGAAATTTTATTTAGAATTAGAAATAATGATTTAAAACTGTTATACATAGCACCAGAGAGATTAAATAGTATGGAGCTTATAAATGTACTGAATAGTATTAAAGTTGCTCAAGTAGCTATAGATGAAGCTCACTGCGTATCACAATGGGGACATGATTTTAGAACGAGCTATAAAAATATAGTTCCATTTATATATAAATTAAATGAACGTCCTGTTATTACAGCATTTACAGCTACAGCCTCTAGTGCTGTTAGGGATGATATATTAAATATATTAGGACTTATAGAACCAAATGTTTTTGTAACAGGGTTTGATAGAGAAAATATAGAGATTGAAGTTTTAAAAGGTGTAGACAAGAAGTCTTATGTTTTAGAATATATAAAAGAGAATATATCAGAGAGTGGAATAATATATGCTTCAACTAGAAAAGAAGTTGAATTGATGTGGGCATTTTTAATGAAAAATAATATCCCTACATTGAAATATCATGCTGGATTGTCTGATCAAGAAAGAAGACAAAATCAAGAGGACTTTATATTTGATAAAGTTTCAATAATGGTTGCAACAAATGCCTTTGGTATGGGAATAGATAAACCTAACGTTAGATTTGTTATACATTATGCTATGCCACAAAGTATAGAGGCTTACTATCAAGAGATAGGTAGAGCAGGTAGAGATGGAGAAAAAAGTAAAGCTATCTTATTATTTTCAAGTGCAGATGTTCAAACACAAAAATATCTTATAGATATATCAGTACTTAATTTTGATAGAAAAGAAGAATCATTTAAAAAACTTCAAAAAATGCTAGATTATGTTTATAGTAATGGTTGTTATAGAGCATATATTTTAAATCATTTTGGTGAAGAGGCTAATGAAAAATGTGATAATTGTAGTAACTGTTTAGTTGAGGGTGAAGAGATTGATAGAACACTTGAGGCACAAAAAGTTTTATCTTGTGTTTATAGAATGAAAAGACCTTACGGCGTAGGGGTTATAGTGGATGTTTTAAGAGGTTCTAAGGTTAAAAAGATATTAGACCTTGGGTTTAATACAGTATCTACTTATGGGCTTATGAGAGAGTATACAAAGGATGATTTAAAAGAATTTATTAATACACTAATCTCTCATGGATATTTAAGCATGACTCCTAGTGAATATCCTACTATATTTGTTAATCAAACTTCTATGGATATTTTAAAGGGAAATAAACTTGTAGTATTTAAAGAAGTTAAAATAAGACGTAATATAGAGAAAGAAAACGAACTATATACTATCTTAAAAGAAATTAGATATGAAATCTCGATTGAGAAGGGAATACCTCCTTATGCAATATTTGGAGATTCAAGTTTAAAAGAAATGTCTATTAGATACCCAAGAACTAAAGAAGAATTTATAAGTGTTCAGGGTGTTGGTGAGAAAAGATATGAGAATTATGGTGAGAGATTTATTGATATCATAAAAGAGTATGTTTCTGATAATGATATTAAAGTTGAGGTTACTATTGGAACTAAAACTGCTGTAAAAAAAGAATTAGATAGCATGCCTTTAGATGTTATTAGTAATAACGAACTACTAGAAAAGCTTTTAGAGGTTAGAGATACTCTTGCTAAAAAAGAAAATACGTATAAATCATATATTCTGCCATTAAATTCTTTAAAAGAAATGAGTGGTAGATTCCCAAAAGATACAGATGAATTTACAGATATTTCGGGAGTTGGTCCTAAAAAGGTAGAAAATTATGCTAGTGCATTCTTAGATGTAGTTAATGCTTATATTTTAGAAAATAATATTTCTACTCAGTGGATTGAGAAAAAAAGAAGAAAAGTTGTAATTGATGGCGAAACAAGAACAGCAAAAGAAATTACAATAGATGAATTAAAAAACAAAACAGCATTAGATGATATTTCAAAAATATTAGAACTTTCTATCTCTACAATCCTTGGATACGTAACAGAATATATTATGGATGGAAATGAATATACATTTGAGCTAAATCTTGAAAAGTATTATTCAGATAGTGAAGAACAGGCAATAATGACTGCTTGTGATAAGCTTGGTATAGATAATATAGCAAAATTAAAAAAGGAACTACCAAGAGAGTTTAGATATGAGAGCATAAGAGCTATCATATTAAATAAATATATATTAAATGTCTAAAAAAAGTAGCTATGCACATGCGTAGCTACTTTTTTTAAGTTGATTTTACTTAAAACTAAGTATATTGGTAAAGTAATTTCTAGGTATAAGACCTTTTTTGATTCCTTCTATAACTACTAAATAAGTAGCAGCTGTATCAAATCTAGCATCATGATAATTTCCACTACCATCAAAAAGTTTATTTGCTGTTTCAACAATTTTTTCATCTGTTATTCCAAGGAAATTAACTGCTTCTGCAAGTTTAGGATTTTTATATCCACCAGATGGCTTCATGATTTTGCATACATCTTTGTAGTATTTCATTGTACAGAATATGTTTTTAGGTTGATATTCTGTATCCATATAAAGTGCTTCTAGTTCATGCTTTAAAAATTTTATGTCAAATGGGACATTGTGTCCTATTACAAAATCAGCATTTGTAAAATCCTCTATGAATGTTTCAAATTGATCTTCAAAATATTGCCCTTTACTTAGTTCATATAACTTTTCAAGTGAGAATCCATGAACTTTTTGAGCTTCAGGGTCCATTTCTTCAACTGTAAAGAAGAAGTTATGTCCTGTTGTTTTTTGTGGTTTGCAGTCTGTGTCAGTAAGTATATAACTTAATTGGCATATGCTACCTGGTCTTATGCTTGTTGTTTCTGTATCAAAAAATAATAATTTCATTTTTAATGCTCCTTAAAATCTAAGTATATATATATAATAATACACTTTACATAAAAACTGCAATAAATAAAAATTTAATACAAATGTATAAAAAAGATGAAAACGTGGCATATTATTTGTAGTATTTCATTTAGGAGGAAACAGAATGAACAAAAATTTAAGAACGATATGTGCAACACTTGCAATATCATTACTACCTATAGGTGCAACATGTTATGCAAAACCAGTTGTAGAGGAGAGATATGAGACAATCTGGGTTGAAGCAGAGAAGAAAGTAGAAGATACTAAGGAGAAGGCAGAGAAAACATCTGCTAGTGAACATTCAATTGATGATGTTTTAAGATTTAAGAGTGATAAAGAAAAATATGATTCTAATATGGGAAAAGAAATAACTTTAAAAATTAAAGTATGTAAACTTAAAGTAAGTGATGATCAAAGTTATATTATGAGTAAAGATAGTTCAATGAAAAAAGCTAAATGTATAACTAATAAAGCTGAGGCATCAAAATGCAAAGAGGGAGATGAAGTTATAGTAGTCGGAACTCTTAAAGAAATTAAAGGAAATAAAATTTTACTTGAAAATACTAAGGTTATAAAAGTTATAGATGTAAATAAAAAAGAGTATAACAAAGATAAATATAAAGAAAAAGATAAATGTGAAGAGAAAGAAGAAAAAAACACTAAAGAAGATAAGTGCGGAAATGATAGAAAATCTGATAAGAAAGAAAAAAAAGTAGAAGATAAGAAAACTCATTCTAAAGATGTTTCTGAGAAAAAAGATGAGAAAAAAACATCAAGTGAAAAGATAGAAAAAGACAAGAAAGATGAAAAGACTGATTCTAAGATAGAAGCAGAGAAAATAGAAAAAGCAGAAAAGACATCAAGTGATGAGAAAAAAGAAAAAGTAGAGAGTAAAGAAACTAATAGTCCTAAAGAAGAGGACTCTAAAGAGAATAAAGTAAAAGAGTAACCGAGGCTTAAAGCCTCGGTCTTTTTCTTATATATAGTCTTTTAAGCCTGTTATTGAAAATTCACCAGAGTGTATAGAAAATTCAGTATTGGTTTGTATATTTAAAAGTTTAAGTGAACCATCTATATTTATATCTAGTACTTTGACATTTAGCATACGCTCATCATCTGATACAAGATTTACATTTCTATTTTGTAGAATGGAATATAATCTATATTCTTCAATTAGCTCTGTATTTGATTTATTAAGTAAAGATGTAAATTCATTAATTATAGTTGATATTATAAGTTCATCACTTGGAAGTGTGGAGTTAATTTCATTTAAAGCTATAAATTTATTTTTAACTTCATAACTTGGAAGTAATGATCTAACATTTAATCCTATTCCTACTACAAGGCAGGCAACTGCACCTTTTGAAATTTTAGATTCAACTAAAATCCCACCTGCTTTTTTATTATTAACAATAATATCATTAGGCCATTTTATCATCATATCCATATTAAGCTTTTTAAAAGCTCTTACAATTGAAAGTGAAGTTAGTAAGGGCATTAATTCAATATTTGTTAGATTCTCTTTTAGTAAAATTGAAAGATATATGCCACCCATTGGAGAAAACCATGTTCTATTATTTTTCCCACGCCCTAAAGTTTGAGTTTTAGCAATTATTATAGATTTATCTTCTAATTCAGAAAAATTATTTTTACAATATGTATTTGTAGAGTCAATTGTTTCATAGTATATAATAGAACTTTTAAATTTATTATCAAGTATGTTATTTTCTAGTAAGTTTATATTCATAAGAGCTCCTTATTTTGGATTTTATTTCTATTATAAAGAAATAAAAATTAAAAAGATAGGGGGAAGTATTTAATAGAGTTATTGAAAGTACTGCATATAATAATAGTAAAAGTGAAAGAGTTTCCTAAAGGAGTGGATTTCTTTGAAAAAAACTTATGTACTAGATACTAATGTATTATTACACTCACCTAAAGCACTATTTTCATTTAATGATAACTATGTAGTTATCCCAGATGTGGTGTTAGAAGAATTGGATAATATGAAGAAAGGTAACAATGATCTAGGTGTAAATGCTAGACATGTTGCAAGACTGTTAGATGGGTTAAGAGAAAATGGGAAATTAAGTGACGGTGTTTTAACAGAGTCTGGTGGAGAAATTAGAATTGAAAGCGCAGATTATGATGTTGATATACCAAAATCATGGGATGTTAATAAAGCTGATAATAGAATAATTCAAATATGTAAAGGGTTAAGTGATAAAGGTGAAGATGTAATACTTATTACTAAAGATATATTTGAAAGAATAAAAGCTGATACTGTTGGTATTAAATCAGAAGACTTTTATGAGGATGTTGTACCAAACTATGATCAGCAATATACTGCAAGAAAAGATG
>NZ_CAMQZG010000002.1 GCF_947039605.1 uncultured Clostridium sp. | reverse complement strand
TTGTGTATCAGTAAATGGTTTTAATTTTACTGTTGTTGCATTTTTTGCATCAATCACAATTGTTTGTGCTTTTGAATCAACTTCATATCCAGTTGGTGCTGATTTCTCAGTTACTGTGTATGAACCTAATTCTAAATTATTTATCACAAACGCTTCACCTTGTTTAGTCGTAATTGTATTTTTATAATTATTTGGTCCTGTAATATCAAATACTACACCACCTAGTAATTCTGCTTTACCTTTACTATCCATAACAAGTTTTCCATTACTCATAACATTCTTTGAAATTGTTAAACTTCCTAAAATAGACTTTTGATCTTTGAATGAAACTTTAGTAACTGGTATTGGTAATACACCTTGAGTCACTACCCCATCAACTTTTATTGTTTGAGTATCAGGCTTAGATATTGTATATCCTTTTGGTGGTTTTATCTCTTTAATAGTATAAGTTCCAGCTTTTAATAATGAAGTTTCAATAACTCCATCCTTATTAGTTGTATACTCCCCAACTAATTTCCCTGTAGAATCTGTTATAGTAAATTCTGCTCCTGGCAAGAATTTTAAACCATCTTCATTAGTTTTAGTAATTTGAATTTTGCCTATTGAAACATAATTTGAATAGTTTCCTATATTTAAAGCTGATCCCATATAACCTTTACCTGGTATATTAGAAGTATTTTTAGCACTAATAATCATATGATTTGATGAATTATCAACCATAGGAATACTATCACTATTTTCTAATGGTAAAGTTAAATATATAGGATGTTTTAATTTTTGATTTCCTGTAGGTGCTTTATCTTCTACTATTTTATACTGACCATCTTGAAGATTTATAAAATTTATATCCCCAGCTTGTGATGGTGTTCTAGTTTCTAGAAGCTTCCACTCTGGCTTATCTTTTGTTCCTTTATTTATATAAAGACTAAAAGTAAAACCTTGAATTATAGGTGTATTAGCATATTGCCCTATGCTTGTTTTAGTTAATCTGATTCTTCCAGCATTTTTTCCTGTAAAGAAATAATCATGCATTTCAAATCCATATTTTGAGTAAAATGATTTAACAATCATATTACCATCAAGGTCTCCACCTGCATGTCCTTTATCAGGTTGTACCCAATTTGCATTAGGTCCTAGGACAGAACCCTCTACTGAACCATCGGCGCTTACATTTGTAACACTTGGTAAGTTCCACATAAGTCTATTAGGTTCCCCACCACTATGGTGACCATCTAGCCCATTTCCATTTAAGAACCATCCGCATTTAGGAAATTCTACTTTTTTCCCAATTACATTTACTATAATAGCTGCGCCTTTTGGTACATTAAAGTGTATAGTATGAACATCTCCATTTAATTCAGATGCATTAATATTAAATATATTATAAGTAGGATTTGTACCTACAAATTTTAAATCTCCTGAATTTGATGTAACTGTCCCTATACTTCCATCAATATTTTGTGATATATTAGCTGGATTGCTTATTCCTACATTTGATCCTATAGCTCCCTGCGCAGCACTATTTATATTATCTGATAATGCTGTTAAAGTTTTAAACTCTTTATCAAAGTTAACTAACCCTGGATAACTATAAAATTTCTTGTATTTTGAAACATTCCACTTTGCTGAATTAACTTTTCCATTAACTATTGCAAATCCATGAGCTATTGGAGTATTTTTACCAACATAATTTCCACCAACTATTAAACTAGCTGACTTATTTGTATTAAGTGGCAATTCTGCACCAACCCCATTACCTATTAAAGTAACATTTCCTCCAGCCGCAAGCCTTCCTTCTTCATCTGAACCTGTCATAGTAAAATCATTCTTTATAAAAGCATTGAAATTACCTGCTAGACCAAATACAGAATCATTAGTATTTTTTAAAAGTTCAGCTTTACTAATATGGCTATACTGCGAATTAGTAAAACTTTCTGCCGTCTTTCCTGTCCCTCCATCATTACTGACAGTGCTTGCAAAAGCACTTACTGTATTAGTGGTGGAGACAAGCATAACTGCTGATACAAAAATAGCTAAATTTTTCTTTAAGCTATTAATCATTATGCCCCTCCTTATAGTTTGTAAAAACTTAATTCGTTGCATAACACTTCAAACTCACCAATATATATATTTGGCTTATTATGTTATACTATTTACCATAGCTATTGTCAATTTTTTAATTTAATTAAAGATATTTTAATAAATAGGTCTTTTTTAACAAATTATAAATTATAAGTTTATTTTTTCTTAATTTTATAAAGTAAAACTCTTAATTTAAAAGTAATTTTGTAACATATCTTTGCTCCCGTCAATTTATTCACTATTTATTAGTATTTAATTTACATTTAATTAACAATTGATACAAAAAGAATCCTATAGATAACACTCTTTATTTAAGTGTGCAGTCTATAGGATCCATTTTATTCACTACTTGATAATTTCCTTTTTTTAATTCCATTTAATTTTTAAATTAAAATGCTAAAATTTTATATCACCTTTTTTAATTCTCTCTGATAAACTTTTCACTTTTTCTTCTATTATTTTTGCAACTAATTCAAAGTTTTCTTCACTTGAACCACTAGGGTCATCAATACCCCAATCTTCAATATAATTTGCCATAACTAAAGGACAGATAACATTACATCCCATTTTTATAACTATATCAAGTTTTGGAATATCTTCTAAAAGTTTTGACTTTTGAGTTTTATTCATATCTACTGAATACAGTTTTTTTATTACTTTAACTGCATCTTGATTAATTTGTGATCTAAGCTCAGTTCCTGCTGAATAACTTTCAAAAACCTCACTTGCAAATAATTTCCCTAGTGCTTCTGCCATTTGTGATCTACATGAATTATGCACACATATAAATCCTACTTTTGGTTTGTTCATCATTATTATTGTCCCCCTAAAATTTAATTTCCCCTATTATACTAGGTAATCTACTGCTACTCTACTTGTTGCAACACTTTTAATAAATACAGCTACTGCTTTGTGCATTGGATGTACTTGATAAGCATCTAAATCTGCTTGTGTTTTGAATGTTGATACTAATATAACATCATAGTTGGCTTCTATCTCATTTATATCTATTCCAACTTCTATATCTGCTATTTCTTTTATCTCTGATTTTAAAGCTTCTAAGTCTGTTTTTATCTTTAAAGCTGATGCCTCCTTATTCTCTTCTTTTATTTTCCACATTACTATATGTTTAATCATAATTAATTACCACCTCTATTTTATTAACTAAGTATTTTACTTAATTTATTTGAGTTTACTAAATTAATTTTTCACTGTCAAAACTTAATAATTAAATTTCTCGTTTAAATTACCTTTTCTAGCTAATAATATTTCTCTCTTTCCTATATTTTTCAAGCATTTTCTTAATAAGATTCCTATTTTCATTAAATTTAGTAGATACTTTCTATTTTTAAAAATATGTTGCATAAATTACCCTCTTAAAGATAATATTAAATAGAATTAATACTACTTAATTTAAACTAAAGAAACTAAGGAGAAATATTTATGGGTATAGGTAGACTATATAAAGCACAAAAGAATAAAAGAAATGTAACTAAAGGGGCAAAAGAACTTATAACAGTTCAAAAACTTTCAACTAAAACTATCGAGGAAATTAATCATCTTCTTTCTAATATAGATAATGATAAAATTAAATATGATTTATTATCACTTAAAGCTATGATTTCTACTGATTTAAGCTCTGGAGATACTCTTGGAATTAGTAATTATATGTATGGAAGACTTTATAGAACTCATGTTACATCTGAGTATGGAATTGCTAAAAAGAAATATCAGATTAATCTTCTTGAAGAAAAAACATTAATTCCTGAAAATAGAGAACTTGCTACAATTTTTGAGAATTCAAAAGAAATTCTATCACTTAATATAAAGATAGCTAGAAACCTTTTAAGTCTTACACAAGACTATGCTATTACAAATAGAGATTTACTTCCTAGAAATCAAAAAGAATTTGATTTATATAATGCAGAATATGATGCTTATATAACTGATAGACTTAATGATATAAATACTAATTTAGAAACAATAAACTTTGATAACATTGACTCTGCTTTCCTTGCTGAAACTAAGAGTTTTATAAGTGGAAAACTTTCTACTGAGTATCTTTTTGAAAATCTTAATAATATTGATGAATATACTACAAACTTATTCCTTTATGATTTAAGATTAACTAGAACTATCCTTAGTATAAAAACTTTTAAAGAATCTCTTGAGGAAGAAAATGAAGATTTAAATAAATTTGAAGATTTACTTTTAAACTTTAATAGACTTGTTATCATGACAACTCTAAATATCTTCAAAGTTACTAAACCTTTTAATGAGAAATATAAAACTTATCTTGGTGAATTTGACCTTGATGCAAAGGCTGAGTCAGATTTTGAAATCATCAAAGATGTTTTTGATAAAATAAAGTGAAAAAATGAGCTATTCAACTTTGAATAGCTCATTTTCTATATTAAAACTCTGATATTAAATTTGCCATTTCTATTGCTGTTACTGCTGCATCATACCCTTTATTTCCTGCTTTTGTCCCTGCTCTTTCTATAGCTTGTTCTATTGTATCAGTTGTTAAAACTCCAAATATAACTGGTACCTCTGTTTGAAGAGTTACATTCCCTATACCTTTTGAAACTTCTGAACAAACATAATCAAAATGTGGTGTTGAACCTTTTATAACTGCCCCAAGACATATTACTGCATCATACTTTTCACTTTTAGCCATTTTCTTTGCTATAAGTGGAATTTCAAATGCCCCAGGTACATATGCTACGTCAATTTTATCCTCTTCTACTCCATGTCTTTTAAGTCCATCAATTGCCCCACCAAGTAATTTTGATACTATAAACTCATTAAATCTCCCAACTACTATCCCAACTTTTAAATTACTTGCTACTAAATTACCTTCTAATATTCTCATTTATAATTCCCCCTAATATTTTATTTATATATAAATGCCTGTTATTTTAATTAAACAAACATATGTCCCATTTTTTCTTTTTTAGTTTTAAGATAAAACTCATTCTTCTCGTTATGATTCATTTGTATCGGAATTCTTTTTTCTATCACTATTCCATACTCTTCTAATGCCTCTATTTTACTTGGATTATTAGTCATTAAATTAACTTTTTTGATTCCAAGATTTTTTATAATTCCTGCTGCAAATTCATAGCTTCTTGCATCTGCTACAAAACCAAGCTCTAAATTTGCCTCAACTGTATCAAGCCCATCATCTTGAAGTGCATAGGCTTTAAGCTTATTCATAAGACCTATACCTCTCCCTTCTTGCTTCATATATATTAATACTCCACATTCCTCTTCTGCTATTCTTTTCATAGCAGTGTCATACTGCTCTCCACAATCACATCTTTTTGACCCAAGTGCATCACCAGTTAAACACTCTGAATGAACTCTTAAAAGAACTGAATCTTTATTTTTCACATCACCTTTAACTAAAGCTATATATTCTTCACCACTTAATTTATTTTCAAAACCATACAACGTAAAATCACCATATCTAGTTGGCATTTTTATCTCTACAACTCTTTCTACAAGACTTGCAAACTCTTTTTTCTTTCTATACTCAACTAAATCTTTTATAGTTATTATTTTAAGATTATGCTTTTCACAAAAAACTTCTAAATCTGAAAGTCTTGCCATCTGACCATCATCTTTCATAATCTCACATATAACTCCTGCACCTTTAAAACCTGCAAGTTTTGCAAGGTCTACTCCTGCCTCTGTATGTCCATTTCTTGCAATAACTCCATCCTCTTTAGCTACTAGAGGGAACATATGCCCTGGTCTTCTAAAGTCATTTGGATTATCACTCTCTAAAACTTTTTGAATAGTTAAAGCTCTTTCAAAAGCTGATATTCCAGTAGTTGTATCCTTATAATCTATTGAAACTGTAAAAGCTGTTTCATGGTTATCTGTATTATTTGAAACCATAGCACCTATACTTAATCTATCTGCTATTTCTTTCTCTATTGGCATACAAATAAGCCCTTTCCCATAAGTAGCCATAAAGTTTATAGCTTCCCCTGTTACCATATCAGCTGCCATTATAAGGTCACCCTCATTCTCTCTATCCTCATCATCTACAACAACTATGATTTTCCCATTTCTTATATCTTCAATTGCCTCTTCTATACTATTAAACTTCATCATATTTCCCCCTTACATAAATCCATTATTCTTTAGAAAATCTTCACTAATACTACTTTTACTTTCTTTCTTTTTAAGTCCTAAAAGTTTCTCTACATACTTTCCTATAACATCACACTCTAAATTAACTACTCCACCAATCTTATTTTGTAGAAGTGTAGTTTCCTCCCCTGTGTGTGGAATAATAGAAACTTTAAAACATCTATCATCAACATATGCAACTGTAAGGCTTATCCCATCTATACAGATTGAGCCTTTCTCTACAACATACTTTAAAATATCCTTACTAGCATTTATAGTAACCCAAGTTGCATTTTCATCTTTACTATACTTCTCTATAATCCCAACTCCATCTACATGACCACTCACTATATGTCCACCAAATCTTCCATTTGCAATCATAGCTCTCTCTAAATTAACCTTGCTTCCAGACTTTAAACTTGAAAGACTTGTCCTATTCATAGTTTCAGTCATAACATCAGCTTCAAAACTTCCACTATTAAGATTTGTAACAGTAAGACAAACTCCATTAGTTGCAATACTATCTCCAAGCTTTGTATCCTCTAAAACCAACTTTGCACTAATAACTATCGTAGCTGACTTTCCATTAACCTTTATAGAATCTATCCTGCCAAGTTCCTCAACTATCCCTGTAAACATCTATTCACCTCTTTTAAAATATCCCTCTATAACAATGTCACAATCATATTTTCTTGTACTTATACTCTCTAGTTCAAAAGCATCTGCAAGTTTTTCTATACCAAGCCCATCAACTACAGTCTTAGCTTTTCCTCCTATAATTTTAGGTGCTATATAAAACTGAACCTTATCCACTATCCCCTCTTTTATAGCTGAATAAGCAAGTGTAGAACCCCCCTCTAAAAGAACTCCATCAATACCAAGTTCACCAAGCTTTATAACAAGCTCCTCTAAATTAACTTGCCCTCTTTTACTTCTAGTTTCTATCACCCTAAAACCTTTATCTTTAAGTATTTTCTTATATTCATTACTACAAAACTCTGTTGTAGCAATTATTGTATCTTTGCTAAACTCATCATTTAAAACATTAGCCCATCTAGGAATTCTAAGCTTACTATCAACCACTATTCTTATAGGATTTCTCCCACCTTCAAGTCTACAAGTAAGTCTTGGATTATCTGCTATAACAGTATCAACTCCAACCATAATACCCATTAAATAATTTCTAAGACCTTGAACTTCCTCCCTTGACTTCTCACTACTTATCCACATAGACTCACCATGTTTTGTAGCAATCTTTCCATCAAGTGACATAGCAGACTTATACAAAACAAAGGGCTTTTTAGTACTTATATACTTTCTAAAAACTTCTTGTTGCCACCTACATTCATCCTCTAAAACTCCAACCATGACCTCAATCCCTGCTAGTCTAAGCTTTGCAACTCCCTTGCCAGCAACCAAAGGATTGGGATCAAGTGCTCCAATATAAACCTTTGAAATTCCCATCTCTATAATCTTATCTGCGCAAGGTGGTGTCTTTCCATAATGCGAGCAAGGCTCTAAAGTTACATACATCTCTGCTCCATCACAGCTTTCAGTTAAACTATTAAAAGCATTAACCTCTGCATGACCCTCTCCACAAACCTCGTGATATCCACTACCAATAACCTCATCATTCTTTACAATCACAGCCCCAACAAGTGGATTAGGATTAACTCTCCCCTTTCCTTTCTCTGCAAATTCAATAGCTAAACTCATAAACTTTTCATTCAAAATAATCATCTCCAAAAAATTACTTTAAACCAATAAATCTTAAAATAAAAAGCCCAAAGATATTACTCTTCAGGCTTTTAAAAATTTCTATACTAAATAGACTAAGCTATTAAAATACAAAATTAAATAAATATAAAAAGGTATAGTTCTCCTACATCAAATTAGTTTTAAATACAAAAAAGCTCTAGAATGAAAACATTCCAGAGCGTAATAAACAAAACTAAATATAGGTATAATAACCCTATGAATGTGAATATCACAAACAAAAGCTATCATATAACCTTACTTATATTATTTCTATCTTCTTTCATCCAGACTTTACTGTCGGCTTTGGAATTTCACCAAATCATGCACAAACGGCTCGTGGGCTTTACCACCGGTAGGGAATTACACCCTGCCCTGAAGATTTATTAAGTTATGATATGATGATATTACAACTTACTTATATTGTCAATATTTAATTTCATATTCACTTTCAAATCTTTACTATTGAGACTTTTGATTTTGATTGTTTTCACTTATAATTTTTAAAACTTCCTCTAGAACCTCTAAATTAGTTAGTTCATTTGCTTTTTTTTGAGCTATTACATATTGATTATATTCTTCTTTCTCTTTCATTATCTTTGTATTTAATTTAGGCATAGATTTCTTTATGACTATTGGTGTAATAAAGTATATAACAAATACTCCTATAAATAATACAAAGCTTATAATCCTCAAAATCTTTCTAGTTTTAGTTCTTTTTTTAGCCTTACTATCAAATTCTGCTTCACAATTATTTCTCTGTACTATTTTAGTTAATCTATCCTCAAATTCTCGTCTTCCTAATAAATTAAACTTACTATTTGCAACTGATATTAATTTATATCCTCTTTTATGTTTATAATACACCTTGTATATATAACCATCTTGAACAAATTTAACAATAGTTTCTAAATTATATTTCACTTCTTTTTTTAATTTTTTTGAATCAATCCTAATTTTCAAAAACTTCTCATCTACACTAAGATAATAATTAAACCTTGGATCTAACTTTCTAATATTAAAACTTTTTTTACTTTTGAATGTCAGTACCCATACACCAAATGCAAATAACCCTATAAAAATATATTTAAAAATATAATCTACAGTTATACTAGAACCATATATCATTTTATTCAAGCTAAATTGTATACTCACCAAACTCATAACAATTAACATTGTTCCCAATGTGTAAAAACCTATATACCCACTTCTATAGCTCAGCCCTATTCCATTTTCTTGAATAAAATATTCTTCTGATTTTATACACCTTTGCTCATAAATATCATTCTCATCATATTTTATATCATCATTCATTTTCATTTCTTCTTGAATTTTCATATTCTCAACTTTATAATTTTCTAAATCTAAAAGTAATTTATCTTTAAATTCTTCATCCTTTAATACTCGCTCTGGAATATATATATTCATATATTCTAAGAACTTTATTATTAAAACCCCATTATAAATATTATAATCTAGCAAACTACTATATTTATTCAATACATCTAAATCTTTAACATAAATCCCTTCATCTTGAAACTCTATATCAAAATCAGTATATTCTCTTAATACCTTTCTCCAAAATTTTTCAACCTTTCTTTTTTCACCTTTTTTTAATTCAAATTCATTAGTCCGAGATTCTATTATCTCGTCTATTTCAAATGAACTCAAAATATATTTTAACTTCAAACACTCCACCCCTTATTCTTCTTTTGTTTAATATTAACTATTTGTATACCCAAATTACAAAGGAATTTATTCACCTTGTATAACTGTCTTTTTTAAAAAAGTATGAAAATCTATTATAAAATTTCATACTTCATTAACCCCAATTAATTTTTTTCAATTTTACCTTTAAATTCTTTTCTTAACTTGAGTTCCATAATAACAAAATACATAGGAAGTATCACCATCCAAATATTCATGCATATTAAATTAATACCTTCTACCTCTCTATCTGCAATACTACAATTATCACAAATGAAATTTCAGCACATTGTATCATTATTCTTGGTCCTAACCTCTGTGCAAAGCCCCAAATTTCTATTGATTTTTTTGCATACGGAGTACAATAACCTACTCCCGAATTATATTTAGAAAGTCTTTTTCCACTTGCCTTTGTAAATACCAACAGTATAATTGGTATTAAAAAAACACTTATTGCCTCACATATAAATAATATTAACTCTCTCATAATCCCCCCTTATATATGCTTCTATAACTTGATATCCATCTAAATCTTTATATTTAAATTTTGTTATTTTTTCTAAAAGTTCTTTTTTAAAAGTATTTTTCGCATAATTTATGATTCTATTATAGTCTTCTTCACCCATAAAAACTACTCCATATCACTATCTATTTTACTAATATTGTAACTTATTTTTCTTATAAAAAAAAGATAGCACCCAAACTGATGCTATCTTTCTAACTAAAACTCTCTTACTTTGTTAAGCTTAACAATAGTCTCAACGTGTGGAGTATGTGGGAACATATCCATAAGTAAAGTTTTCTCTATTTCATATCCACCCATTTCAAGTGATGCTAAGTCATCTACTAATGTCTTAGGATTACATGAAACATAGATAATTTGTTTTGCTTTAAATTTGATTACATACTCCATAGCTTTTGGGTGAACTCCACTTCTTGGTGGGTCAAGAATTATGATATCTGGGTTTCCAGTCATAGTCTTTATAACCTCTGCTACATCTCCAGCTATGAAAGTACAGTTATCAAGTCCATTAAGTTTAGCATTTTCATTAGCAGCAACTACTGCCTCTTCTATAAGCTCAACTCCAGTAACTTTTGATGCTTTCCCTGCTGCAATTTGACCAATAGTACCTGTTCCACAGTAAAGGTCAAATACTTCTTTATTATCAGCATCACCCATAAAATCTCTTACAAGGCTATAAAGCTTTTCAGCCCCTAGTGAGTTTGTTTGGAAGAATGCTAATGGATAAATTTTAAACTTTAAGCCTAAAAGTTCTTCTGTGATATAATCCTCACCAAATAAAATATTAACTTTATCTGATGAAACTGTATCTGATAATGAATCATTCTCTGTATGTAGTACTGATTTAAGAACACCATCAAATTCTAATCCTTGGATTATCTTTGTATACTCTGTTAAATCAAACTCTACTTGAGTTGTAGTAACAAGGTTAACCATTATTTCGCCTGTTATTTGAGCTTTTCTTACAACAAGGTGTCTTAGGAATCCTGTTCTTGCCATAACTCTATAATATGAAAGTCCTGCCTTTCTAAAGTATTCAAGAGTAGCTCTTGAAATTTTAGCAAAATCATCATCAGTTAAGCAACACTCTGCTATATTAACTATTCCAAATCTTTTACCAACCATATGCATTCCAAGATTTAAATCTCCACCTTTTGATTCATCACCAAATGAATATTCCATCTTGTTTCTGTAATGATTGATTGTTGGACTGCCTTCTATACCAAGGAACTCACCTGTACTTCTATTAGCTTCTGTGAAAAGTTTTTTAACTTCATCAGTTTTAAATTCTAACTGCTTTTCATAAGGGATAACCTGTTGCAGACATCCACCTGAAATACCATAATGGTCACATGTTGGCTCTATTTCATAAGGAGCTCTTTCAACAACTTCTCTAACCTTTATTTCCACATAATCTTTTCTTTTTTTACTTACAGTTCCTGAAACTTTTTGTCCTGGAAATGTATTTTTAGCATAAACCTTTAAACCATCAACCATGGCAAAACCTTTTGCTGGGAAGTCTATATCTTCAATAGTAATTTCTACTTGTTTACCTTTTTTCATTCTTTCACCTCTAAATGCATGTCTTATCTAAATAATCTATTTCCAAATGTTGCTCTAAATCTTGTTCCTTGCATAATTAATGGATATATTATGTTAGCTGCTACATAAAGTATAAAGAATACTGGTACTCTATCTACTATATAATAACCTAATAACTTATAAATTCCATCCATAATTAATAATGCTATAAGTGATGAACCAATTACGATACATTGGTCTATAACTCCAGTCATTAATCTTGAGAAAAATCCTTTTACAGGCTCTTTTGAGACCTTAATTTCTGTTTTTTCTACCATAGTTCCTTTGTCTGTTTCTAAAATCTTTTCTATCTCTACTTCTTTGTTTTCTTGATTATTGTTTTCCATATTCTGACCCTCCCTTTTTCAACTTAGAAATGTCATTTTATTAGTATACTATATGAAATTATCCATGTAAACTAAGCGACGTAATAAGCATAAAATATCAGCTAAGGTAAAAACCCTAGCTGAATAACTTATCTATTATTTTACCTTAATTTACACTATTAAGCCACTCTTTGCACTTAGAAAAAATATTTTCATTCCCTAAAATATCCGATATTACTGCATATCCTGTAATATCTATATGCTTTATCATCTCCAAATTAGATAATTTTATCCCACCTATAGCAACTATTGGGATATACTCTACCCTTTTTACTATCTCTTCTAAAAGTTCTATCCCAACATCTTTTGCATCTTTTTTTGTACTAGTTGGAAATACTGCACCAACACCTATATAATCTGCACCATTCTTTTTTGCTTCCTTTGCAAGTTCTACAGTATTTGTTGAAACTCCTATAATCATATTATCGCCAACAAGTTTTCTAACATCACTTAAAGGAATATCACTTTGTCCCACATGCACCCCATCTGCATCACATAAAATTGCAATATCGACTCTATCATTTATTATAAGCAATGCTTCATACTTATCTGTAATTTCTCTAAGCTTTTTAGCTTTTTCTAAAAATTCTTTTCCACAAAGATTTTTCTCTCTAAGCTGAATGCATTTAACACCTGCTTTTAAAGCTTCTTCTATCTCAAAATAAAAATCTCTATCTTTTAAAATATCAGAATCAGTTACAAGATATAATTTCATTTTCTCTAAGTAATTCATCTTTATTAACCTCCCCATATGCCATATCCCAGAATTTCATTTCATATATACTACAATTCACAAAAATATTTATAAGATTTAACTTGTCCTCTTCTGAAATATCATTACAAAGTTTATTAGTATAATCTATCCACTTATCAGTAAACTCTGTAAATCCTGCATCACCATATAATTCAATCCACTCTTTATATGGATTCCCATTTATCTTATCACTATGATTCTCTATAATATATTTACCTATAAAATTATAGCTCCAAGTACAAGGAAGAATTGCTGCTGCTATCTCTTTAATTCCATCTTTACTAGCAATAGCATTCATATAAGATGTATAACTTGTATTATCAAGATATTCTTTCATCTTTTCTACATCTTCTATCTTATAACCATTCTCTTTTAAAATTCTAATATGAAGCTCATTTTCATCCTCCATAGTTCCCTTTACAGAATTATAAAAGAACTTCATTTCCTCCATAGTTTCAGCTTTTACTACTCCCATAGCAAAAACTTTTGCATACTCTTTTAAATATAAATAATCCTGAACTAAATATCTCTCAAACTTCTCTTTTTCTAAACTCCCATCTATAATTCCTTGTATAAATGGATGCTCTATATATCCCATCCAAATTTCTTTTGATCCTTCAAATAATCTATCTGTAAAATTCATTTTATTACATCCCTTCAATCCTTACAGAATTTTTTATTTTAGATTCTGTAAGTAAATATATTTCATCCATTAATGCAACTTTAAAACTTCCTATACCTTGATTTTTTTCATCTGCAAGTTCTCCTGAAAGTGACATAGTTAAAATCCCCATAGTAGTAGCCTCTAAATCATTTTCACAAGCCCCAAGATAAGATGCTATAAGACTAGCACTCATACAGCCTGTCCCACTAACACATTTAAGTTTTGTAGTTCCATTACTTATTTTAATAACTCTTTCTCCATCAGTAATATAATCATCCTTACCTGTAATGGCTAAAATAGTATTAAGTTTTTTACTTAATTTTTTAATCTCTTCTATATTAATATCATTATCTAAAGAATCTACACCTTGCCCCCTCGACTCCATTCCTCCAATAGCTTTTATCTCTGCAAGATTCCCCTTAATAACAGTAAAATTATTAATTTCTAAAAGTTCTTTTACATATGCAAATCTTTTAGGACTGGCAAAAACTCCTACAGGGTCTAAAACAATTTTCTTATTATAAATCTTTGCAAACCTTGCCACCTCTTTAAAGACTTTCTCTGATTCTCTATTTATAGTTCCTATATTTATAACAATACTACTCGCTATTTTAACTATATCCTCAACATCCTCTAAGTATGATGACATTATAGGACTAGCCCCTATAGCAAGAGTAACATTTGCACAATCATTTATTGTAACTTCATTAGTAAACTGAACTACTAAAGGTGTTTTATTTTTAACTTCACTAATTAAACTAAACATATTATATCTCCCCTTACTTATTTAAACTTAACATTGTAAAAATGATGCACTGGTCCTATCCCATTTCCTATATCAAAACTATTTGCAATTGCCTCTGTAATATAAATCTTAGCATTTTTAATAGCCTCTTTTATATCTTGTCCCTTAGCTAAATTAGAACAAATAGTAGCTGATAATGTACAGCCTGTCCCATGAGTATTTTTTCTATCAAGTCTTTTAGCTGGGAAGTATTCTTCTACTCCCTCACCAATTAATAAATCTATTGAATCACCCTCAAGATGTCCACCCTTAACTAACACATACTTTGCTCCAAGTTTTAATATCTTCTCTCCCGCAACTTTCATATCTTCTAAAGTTTCAATCTTCATATCTGTAAGTTCCTCTGCCTCTGGCACATTTGGAGTTATCACATATGCAAGTGGAACTAAATATTCTTTTAAAGCCTTTTTAGCCTCTGGCTTTAAAAGAGAAAAACCACTTTTTGAAATCATAACTGGGTCAACAACTAAATTTTTAACCTTATAAAATTCTAAACTTCTAGCAATTTCTTTTATGATAACCTCACTAGAAACCATTCCTATCTTTGTAGCCTCTGGTACTATATCCTCAAATATTGATTTTATTTGTGATTTAATCATTTCAACATCTATTTCTGCAACATCAAAAACTCCCATAGTATTTTGAGCTGTAATTGCAGTTATAACACTCATTCCATAAGTTTTATTAGCACTAAAACTTTTTAAATCTGCCTGTATTCCTGCCCCACCAGAGCAATCAGAACCTGCTATTGTAAGTGTTGGTATTTTGTAAGTATCTATCATTTTTACACACTCCCCTAAATATTAAATTAGCTATGCCATTTAATTATCTTTTAATTTTATATAAAAAAAACACTATCCTAATTAAAGGATAGTGTTAAACTTAACAATAGAAATTATAACTATGTTGAAAGTACTTAGTTATAAGATTTTTTTAAATTTTAATGCTTTCCTACGCTGGTATTAACCAAATCAGGTTCAAGGGTCAATTCAATAATTAGAATTTCTCAGCCATAAGGCGCCCCTAGCAATATTCATTTATACTCTTATAATATTTTAAAATATAAAATCTGTCAAATCTTTAGCAAAATTCACCTTTAATCCTTTATTAAGTTAACTTAACTTTATCTTGTAAACCCGCCTATCATCCTGTCATAATTTGTTTCATGGTTTTATTTTACTTTTTTTGTCATTAATGAGATTATAAGGATGTAAATGTTTTTATAAGGGGGATTTTTTTATGAATAAAACGTTTAATAAAATCAAAAGAGCTACTAGCTTCTTAATTTGTACTATGTTTGCACTTGCGCTTACTCCTAATTTTACAGCGCTTGCAAATGATACAAAGGCAGCATCTGGTGCTCCTGGAAAACCAACTATTCAACACGACCAATATGGTAATGATGTTGATGGTAATTTCAATATAAGTTCTAGTATGTATTATGGAAATAATGCTACTAAGTACACTCTTTATGAAAGAATAGGAATAAAAAATGATTTTACACCTATCGCTTCTGGAGAACTTGTTGATGGAACTCCAAGTCCACAACATGTACAAGTACCAATCTCAGGTAGATCATTACCTGGAACTTATTACTATTATATGGAGTTTAGCAATGAATTTGGTAAAACAACTAGTGATACTATTTCTCTTAAAGTCGGAATGACTGAAATGAGCAAAATAGTAATAGATATAATTGATGATGAGCAAACTCAAAATCAATTTACTATTGAACAAGGAGTTGCACAATACAAGTTAATTCATGTAGATGCAAAGAATCCTAAGTTCTCAGTTGTTTCAAGCAATACTACAGTTGCAAATGCTACTATTATTAATGGTGATACTCTTAAAATCGAAGGTGTTTCTGGTGGTAGAACAGGTCTTAAAATCACAGAAGAAACTACTGGAGAAACAAGACATATCGGTGCTAGAGTCCTAAATGAGGATAAGACACTTCCTGGTATGCCTGATTACTTATCACTTGGACAAGTTTCTGAAGATAGAGAGGGTGACCTTGAATTTTGGAGAGATATTGATTCAGATGATACTAATAAAAGAATGGATATAAGATATATCTACATTAATGGTGGTCCTTTCTCTGGATGGAGAACATGGACTAGTGAAGATGGTGCTAGAGCTAAAACTTATATCAAAGAAAGCTTAAAACTTGGTATGATACCTTTCTTCGTTTATTATAATATTCCTGATGATGCCGAGGATTACTTAGTAGATTTAGAGCACATCAATAGCAAAGATTATATGGAAGCTTACTTTAAAGATTTAAAATTCTTCCTTGATATTTGTATTGAATATGCTGGTGATGAAACTGTTGGTATGATATTTGAACCTGATTTCCTTGGATATATGATGCAACAATCTGGTAAACAACCAGATGAAATAAGTGCTCTTGTTGATGCTGCTTATAGCTCAGGTGTTCTTGAAAAAGGTAAAGACCCACAATTTGAAAACAATGTTAAAGGTCTTGTTGAAGCTATAAACTACACAGTAGAAAAATATTATCCACAAGCTTACAATGGGTGGCAGTTTAATATCTGGTCATATGAAGAACCTGGTATACCATCTCAAGGTCTTCTTCACAAAACAGAATTTATAGGTTGGGAGCCTGGTAGAGAGTATATTAAAAATGCTGCTCAAATCACTGCTGATTACTATAAATCTGCTGGAATAAATTCATATGGAACAGAATTTATCTCTATAGATAAATATGGTCTTGATGGAGCTTATGAGGGCGGTGCTGCTGAGGATCCCAAAAGTTCAAAGTGGCTTTGGAATGCAGATATATGGGATAACTATCTTTTATATACAAACACATTACACGAAGTTACAGAACAGCCAGTTATTTTATGGCAGTTACCTGTAGGTCGTCTTAATGATTCACAGGAACCAAATCCATATAATAATGGTAAGTTCCCTCCTTTATCAAATGAAGTTGGACACTATGAAGATTCTGCTCCAACATTCTTCTTTGGAGATACTTTTGATGCTGGTGGTGGAAATAGAACTGACTACTTTGGTAAAAGTGAAGCTAATGACCCAAAAATAACAGCTAACGCTGATGTTATTACCTGGGGAGATCATATGCAAGAAGCTAAAGATGCTGGAGTAATTTCTATGCTATTTGGAGCTGGTGTTGGTGCTAGTACTGATGCTGTAGGTTCACCTCCTGCTGATGATTATTGGTGGATAACTAAGGCTCAAAGATACCTTAAAAATCCACTACCACTTGATGGGGATACTCCAAAACCAGATAAAATCCCACCAAGAAAACCTTCTATAACTTCTTCAGTTGCTCAAACAGTAACAGGAGATTATAAAATAACTTCAACTATCACAGCTAATTCACATGCTGATAGCTTTGAATTATTTGAAAATGGAAAAGTTATAGATAAAGGACCTGTGACTTCTGATAAAAAAGTTATTGAAACAGACTTTACTAAAAAGCCTGTAGGTGCTTATGAGTACTATATTAAATTAACTAATAAAGATGGTCAAAGTACAAGTAATAAAGTGACTGTAACAGTTGTTAAAGATGAAATTGTTGACCCACCTATAGATCCACCTATTGACCCACCTATTGATCCAGATGATGCTTCTTATGAAGTAGATTTTGAAATCACTCAAGACTGGGGAAGTGGTGCTAACTATGTTATGACTGTCTCTAATACTGGGACAACAGAAATTAAAAACTGGGAATTAACTTTTGATTTTGCAGATAATATCCAAGGTTCTTGGGATGTTGATATGACTATCAAAGATGGTAAATACTCAGTTAAGCCAAAATCTTGGAATTCTTCAATCCCAGCTGGTAGCTCTGTAAGTTTTGGTGGTGCTTCTAAAAGTGGACTTACTGATAAAAAGCCTGAAAATATTAAATTAACAGGTGATGGAATTGGTGATATCACTCCTCCAAGCCCAGAAAAGCCACTTAAATCTACAATGAAAAGTTCAACTTCTGTAAGTGAAGATGGAAAGTATTCTGTAACTGCTACTCTTCCAGAAAATCATAAAGCTGATAGCTTTGAGATATTCGAGAATGGTAAAGTTATAAAATCAGGTGCTATCTCAACTTCTACTATAAAAGTTGATTTAACAAAAACTGAAAAAGGTAGCTATGATTATTATGTAAAACTTACTAATAAACATGGTTCTACTAATTCAAACAAAGTAACTGTAACTGTAAATATTGGTGGTGGAGAAACTCCAGACCCCGATTTATCAAGTGCATGGAAACCAAATGTGAGTTATAAAATTGGTGATGTTGTAAGCTACAAAAATGTAGAATATAAATGTCTTCAACCTCACTCATCATTAATTGGTTGGGAGCCATCTAATGTTCCTTCACTTTGGTCAAAAATCTAAATAAAATAAAAGGTTGCTATCATTGATTTGGTAGCAACCTTTTTTACTATCTATACGTAATTATAATTTGTCCAGAATGTTATATTTATTACTAAGTCCTCAATAGGTCCTTCACTTACAACCGTATCCATAAATAGCGCCTGTGGTGCTGGTACTACATAATCATAACTATAACTATCAGGTCCATTTTCTGATTCTGTAATTATATCTGACATGTGCTTTTTAATATCTTCTTTCTCAAGCTCTGGCAGTACTGCTCTTATAACTTTCATTTCTTCATCACTTATAACTAATCCTTTTTCACTATTAATATTAAATCCTATTATTATCTTACTTCCAAAATCTTCACTTGTTGTATTAACTGCAAATTCAGTAGATATATTTTTCAAACTTGATTCTTCATTTTTATTAAGAAAATCTACTACATAATTAGTTTCTTCACTTATTGCACCATTTTTATATCCACCAGTTGAACTATTTTCAAAGTTTTCTAACATTAGTGCACTTCCGTTAGCAAGTCTTTTTTGATGAGATTCTGCTGCTGTTGTTATATCTCCTAATTTAGTAGCTCCTTTAAATTCTGATTCTGTTAATCCTTTTATATCAACTTCTGCTACATTTATTTCTTTTGCTTCTACTTCTTTTCTTTCTTCTTTTTCACTTTCTACTTGTTCTTTATTCTGTTCTGCTACTTTCTCATTACTACTTCCACACCCTACTAATAAACTTCCTGCTAAAACTGCACATAATGATAAGACTAAAATTTTCTTCATAAAATCCTCTCCCTATATATAAACTCTCATTTTAATATTATATTATTTTCCATTTTATGTAAACCTTAACTATGTTATGTTTGTTTGAATAAATTTGATAGTCTTATTTATCTTTATCTTCTAAATTTCTAAAACACTGTAGACTCTAGTTCTAATAACGCTCATTTTGTTATTATTTGTATCTTGAAATTATTTTACATTTTATCCCAATTGTGAGAACATAAAAATGTATTATATTTTTTAATAAAGGGGGACTTTTTATGAGAAAAATGTTTAACAAACTTAAAAGAACTACAAGTTTATTTATTTGTTTAACATTTGTACTATCACTTGCACCTAGCATGTTAGCTTTTGCTAATCCTAAAACTGCTAGCGGTGCTCCTGGAGCGGCTATTCTACAACATAACCAATATGGTAATGATGCTGATGGTGAATATACTATCAGTTTTAGTATGTGGTATGGAAATAACGGCTCTAGCTATAAACTATATGAAAGAATTGGAGTTAAAAATGACTTTGTTGAGGTTGCTTCCGGTAAGCTTGTTGATGCAAGTCCAAACCCACAACATGGTGAAGTTCAAATATCAGGTAGAAAACTTCCTGGTACTTATTACTACCAATTAGAGCTTATAAATGAATTTGGTTCAACAATGAGCGAGCCTATTTCACTTAGAGTTGGTTCTGCTGAAATGAGTGATATTGTTATTGATATAGTTGATGATGAAAAAACTCAAAGTCAATTCACAGTAGAGCAAGGTACAACAGAATATGACCTTATTCATATTGATGTTGAAAATCCTAAATTCTCTGTAATATCAAGTAACACATCAGTTGCTAAGGCTTCAATTGTAAACGGTACTACTCTTAAAATCGAAGGTGTTGATGGTGGTAGAGCTGGATTTAAAATTGTTGAAGAAACAAGTGGTGAGGTTAGACATGTAGGATGTAGAGTTCTTGAAGAGGATAAAACACTTCCTGGAATGCCTGACTATCTATCAATTGGACAAGTTTCAGAAGATACAGATAATGACTTAAACTTTTGGAGAGATATTGATACTGATGATACTAATAAAAGAATGGATATAAGATATATCTACATTAATGGTGGTCCTTTCTCTGGTTGGAGAAGCTGGACAACTGAAGATGGTGCTAGAGCTAAAAGATATATTACTGAAAGTTTAAAACTTGGAATGATACCATTCTTCGTTTACTATAATATCCCTGACTCATCAGAAGATTATGCTACTGACCTTGCTCATATAAATGATACAAAGTATATGGAAGCTTATTTCAAAGATTTAAAATTCCTTTTAGATATTTGTATTGAATATGCTGGTGATGAAACTGTTGGTATGATATTTGAGCCAGATTTCCTTGGATACATGATGCAACAATCAGGTAAACAACCAAATGAAATAAGTGCTGTTGTTGAGGCTGCTTATACTTCTGGTGTTCTTGAAAAAGGCAAAGACCCTGACTTTGAAAATAATGTTAAAGGTCTTGTTGAAGCTATAAACTACACAGTTGAAAAATATTATCCTCAAGCTTATAATGGCTGGCAGTTTAATATCTGGTCATATAATCAGCCTGGAGTTCCAGGTCAAGGATTACTTCATAAAACTGAATATGCTGGTTGGGATGAAGGTAGAGAATTTATTAAAGATGCTGCCACTACGACTGCTGAATATTATGATGCTGCTGGTATAAACTCTTATGGAACAGAATTTATCTCTATAGATAAATATGGTCTTGATGGAGCTTATGAAGCTGGTGCACCTGAGAATCCAAAAGATTCAAGATGGCTTTGGAATGCTGATATTTGGAATAACTATCTTTTATATACTAAGACTTTACATGAAGTAACAGAGCAACCTGTAGTTCTTTGGCAACTTCCTGTAGGACATCTTAATTCTACTCAAACACCAGACTCTTATGATGGTGGAAACTTTGATGATTTATCAAATGCAGTTTCTCATTATGAAGATTCTGCACCAACATTCTTCTTTGGAGATACTTTCAAAGCTGGTGGAGATAAAAGAACTGAGTACTTCTCTACAAATGAAGCTAATGATTCTAAAATCACAGCCGAAGGAGATATGATTACTTGGGGTGGACATATGGAAGAAGCTAAGGATGCTGGAGTAATCTCTATGCTATTTGGAGCTGGAGTTGGAGCTAGTACAGATGCCGTTGGTTCTCCTCCTACTGATGATTATTGGTGGATAACTAAAGCTCAACATTACTTTAAAAATCCACTTCCATTAGATGGGTCAATTAACCCTCCGACACCTGATTTAGATAAACCTAGAAAACCTTCTATAATAGCCTCTACAAATGAGACTCAAACTGGTGATTATAGTGTAACTGCTACTATACCAGCAAATTCACTTGCACTTGGTTATGAGATATTTGAAAATGAAGATTTAATTGATTTTGGTAATATAGAAGCAAATTCAGCTCAAAAAGTTATCAAAAAAGATTTCACAAAAAAAACTATTGGAGATTATAATTACTTTATAAAACTTTCAAATAAAAATGGTGAAACTTGTAGCTCAACTATCAAAGTTTCTGTAACTGAAGAAATTGTTGAGCCACCTATTGACCCTCCTACTGAAAATGATGGCTATAAAGTTGAGTTTGAAGTAACTCAAGATTGGCATAGTGGTGGAAATTATCAAATGACAATATTTAATAATGGTTCAGAGCCTATAACAGATTGGTCATTATCATTTGAATTTGCTAAGAAAATCCAAAGTGCTTGGGATGTAAACTTCACATCAAAAGATAGTGTTTACACAGTTAAACCAAATTCTTGGAATGGAAGTATCCCTGCTAAAGGTTCAATAAGTTTTGGTGGTGCTTGTGATGGTGGTATTGGTGATATTAAACCTACTAATATCAAACTTACAGGTAAAGGAATTGGTGAGGGTGATATAACTCCTCCTCCAACACCTGAAAGCCCTAAAAAAGCTACAATCACAGCTTCTACAGCTGATAGTAAAGATGGTAATTATTCAGTAACTACATCTATCCCAAAAGATAGTAAAGCTACTAAATATGAAATATTCGAAAATGGTAAATCTATAAAATCTGGAAAAGTTACAGCAGCGGCTGCTACTATAAAACATGATTTAAAGAAAACTGAAAGTGGAAACTTTGAGTACTATGTGACTCTTACAAATGATACTAATTCAACAAATTCAGATAAAATATCAGTAAAAGTAACTATAGATTCTGAGGGTGGTGGTGGAAACCCAGACCCTGAAGTTCAAGCTTGGAAAGCTGGTGCAGACTATAAAAAAGGTGATATTGCAACTTATAGTGGTAAAACTTATAAGTGCTTACAACCTCACTCAGCACTTAATGGATGGGAGCCTTCAAATGTTCCTGCTCTTTGGACAGCTATCTAAATAACTAATTTAAAACAAATAAAACGGAACTGTATTTTCTCATACAGTTCCATTTTTTATATGCTTTTATTCTAATTTAAACTCTAAAATCTCTTTTCTTATATAAAATAAATGTTAATCCCATACTCACTATTATAAATAAAATACTTATTCCTAAATATCCAAAATCCAAACCATTTGCTACTATTTCTGATGGTGCAAATTTATCATATGGAGAAAAGTATTTTACAAATTCAAATTTTTCATTAAACTTTGCAACTATTCCAAGTATATAGCTTGCAAAGAATATTCCAAGTCCTATCTGTATAGGTGATTTATTATCTTTAAGTAAAACTGATATTAAAAATCCTACACTCATAAATATAAATGCTACTATAAATGAACCTACAAGTATCTCTTTTATCTGCATAAAAGTATCTAACTGATTTGCTTCACCACTTGTAAAAGCTGCTACAAATCCAAAACTAACAATTCCTATTATAGTAATAACTATAAATAATGAGATTATACTTACCATAAATTTCTTTAAAACTATTGAAGTTCTTGTTATTGGCTTTGAATATAAAAATTCAATAGTCCCCTCACTCTCTTCTTTGCTTAAAGCTGAAGTTCCAATCATAGCACCATAAATACATATAGCCATTAATATATACTGAAATGAATAAGCAAAATAATCAACTATATTAGTAAAATCCATTGTTGTTGAAATATTAAACATTTCTAGCATTACAGGTGGTAATGCATCCATTTTTGCCATCATTATATCCATCATATCCATGCTTTCCATTGTAGGAAACATAGACATAAATAAAGTTAGTACAAGTGATGTAACTACTGACCAAATCATTATAGATTTCATATTCTTTTTAAGTTCAAACTTTATAACATTCATCTATTTATCCCCCTCATAATAGTGCATAAAACTATCTAACAATTCCTCTTCACATATACTTAAATCTATTATTTTATACTTTGTAAGCTTTAGTAAAAGTTTATTCATATCATCACTATAATTAAACTCAAACTTATTTCCTGTAACTTTTATATTTTTTGAAAACTCTTTTAAATTTTCACTTTTAATGTCATCACTAATAACTGTTATCTTTTTCTTTTTCATCTCTTTTAGGCTACTCATATCTTTTATATCTATAATTTCACCTTCTTTTATGATTATAGCTTTATCACAATAACTTTGAACCTCTGTTAGATTATGACTTGATAAAAATATAGTTTTTCCTTTTTTACTTTCTTCTAAGATAATTTCAAAAAGATTTTTTTGCACTAAAGGGTCAAGTCCATTAGTAGGCTCATCTAAGATAATAAGTTCTGGTGATGCTATCAAAGCTTGTACTATAGCTATCTTCTTTTTGTTCCCAAGTGATAATTCTTTCATCTTTTTATTCATATCAATCTCAAGTTTACTACAAATATAATCTACTCTTTCATTATCTATATTTTTATAAAAACTTTTTGCATATGCAATTATATCTTTAACTTTTACACTTTCATAAAATCTAACTTCACTTGGAACATATCCAACTCTTTCTTTTATCTCTTTTGAGTTTACTTCACAATCTTTCCCAAAAATCTTAGCTTCTCCACTATCCTTAAAAATCATATTAAGAAGAATTTTTATAGTAGTTGATTTACCTGCCCCATTAGGTCCTATAAACCCAACAATTTCTCCTTTTTTAATATGAAATGAAACATCTTTTACCCCTCTTGAACCATTATAATTTTTATTTAATTTATCTACACTAATAACACTACTCATCTTTACCCCCTCCTATTCTTAATCCTTTTCACCTTTTAGTTTTAATCTCTTTCTATATTCCTATCTTATTATTCTAATTCTTCTTTGACAACTAAAATCCTCTAAGTTGCACATTACTAACTGTATTTTGCACAAAAGAAAAAGCTATGATATAACATCATAACTTTTTTATATTCTATATAAATACTTTTTCTATCGTATAATTGCATTCTTTCTCATTAAAACTTTTAATTGTAATCAAAACTGTTTCTGGTTGTGCTGCCTCTATTTTTTCTTTAAGAATATATGATTTTTCACAACCTTCAATACTCATTTTTAGATTTTTAATCTCTTTAAAGTTTGAAATTGATGTTTTCTTTTCATCATTAACCTTTAGCCTTTTTATCTTTGCAGTGTTTTCAGCATCTTCAGTAGTAAATAATATTTTTTCTATTTTTTGATCACTCGTATTTTTAACTTTTAAATATACTCTATTAACTTTCCCTCTCACACCTAATAAAATCATTCTAGCTCACCCCTTAAACATATTTATAAGTTCATTGTAATTTGTTATTTATTGGAAGTAAAGAGTTTTTAATTATTATTCAAAACTAAAATCAATATATAAGCTATTTGGAATTTTATAACTGCTTCTTCACTAAACTCTTTTACATCTGTTGGTATATATCCTCTTCTAACTACTTTACTCATAACTTCTCTCCTATGCTAAAACTCTTCCCTCACCATCTCTTTTAGTCACTTTTTCTTTATCTAACTTTTCTAGAAATGCAACTAAATATCTTCTTGATGTATCTATTATCTCTTTTAAATCAGAAAGTGTTATTATTCCATTTTCTTTTATAAACTCTATAACTCTACCTTTTTCCACATCATAAAACTTTGATAAAACATATAAGTTATCTTCTAAGTATATTAATGTTCCATCTTCTATAAACATTGATAATACAAGTTTACAATCTTTTTTATTCTTTTGACTTTTGATTATATCTTCAAATCTAGGTGCTGCAAATTTATAGTTTTCATACTCATCTAAAATAAAGTTTCTTATCTCATCTTGTTCTTTACTTAATTTTATTTTATATCCCCTTGGACAAATCATAGTCCCTTTAATTTCAATTGAATCTCTATCTTTTAAAACTTCTAAGATTAAATCAAATATATCATTTTTAATTTTTTTCTCTATAAGTTTATTCCTTAAAGCATCTTTATTTATTCCAAGCTTCAATGGATTTTGCTCATAAAATTCTTTATAAATTCTATCAAGATTATTTTCAAGTTTTAAAATATATCTATTATGGAATACTATATCTTTAGAAATCTTTACAATTTTTTTATCTTCTATAAGTACTTCAATTGCTTCCTTAACTTCTTCTTCTGAAATATTAAGTGTACTTGCTATCTCTTTTGAATTTATAAACTCTTTACTTTTTTCCTGTATTATATTTTCAATTTGAGTTTTACTATCTCCACTTTCTTTCATTTTTAAAGTTTCTATATATTCTTCTCTAAATCTTTTTGCTTTTATAGGTTTTGCATCAAGCACAGTTCCGCCAGCTATAGTGTGCATAGGTGAATATGTTCTTATAACAATTCTATCTCCAACCTTAGCTGATATTTCTTCTTCAAGTCTAAGTTGTACAAATCCCTCTTCACCTGCTAAAAGTTCTTGTGTATCAAGTAATACAACTCTTCCCATAACTTCTTTTGCATAATGATATACTCTAACTCTTTGTCTATTTTCAAGCTTTCCATTATATGAATCAAGTACTTTTAATTTTAAATCTGTCATATAAGAAATCTCTTGTTTTCCTATTTCAGATAAAAACATGCCTCTCTCAACTTCTTTTTTACTGTCATAGACAATATTTATAGCTGCTCTCTCACCTGCTATTGCAATATCTGTATCTTTTCCATGAATTTGTATCCCTCTAACTTTTACATTTATAATTTCATCTACATCTGCTAAAAGTTCAAGTTCATCACCTATTTTCACGCTTCCTCCAAGGACAGAACCTGTAACCACAGTTCCAAATCCTTTTACCTTAAATACTCTATCTATTGGAAGTCTAAATATTTCACCCTTGTCTTTTTCTTCTACTATATTAACTTCGTTGTTAATTGCCTCACATAAATCTTTAACTCCATCACCAGTTTTTGATGATACAGATATTATAGGAGAATCCTTCATAAAAGTATTAGATAAAAAATCTCTAACTTCTTCTTTCATAAAATCAGACCACTCACTATCAACCAAATCACTTTTAGTTAAAACAACTATTCCTTTTTTGATATTTAAAAGATTTAAAATCTCCATATGCTCTCTAGTCTGTGGCATAATCCCCTCATCACTAGCTATAACAAGCATTACAATATCTATTGAAGAAACCCCTGCAACCATATTCTTTATAAATTTTTCATGGCCTGGGACATCTATAATTCCAGCAAGAGTATCATCATTTAATTTAAAGTAAGTATAACCATTATTTATAGTTATCCCCCTTTTTTTTTCTTCTTCCATTGTATCTGTATCAACCCCTGTAAGAGCTTTTACAAGTGCAGTTTTCCCATGGTCTATATGACCTGCTGTTCCTATTATTATATGTTTCATCTATATCACACCTACTTCCTCTAAAGCATCAACAATAATACTATATTCTTCTTTTCTTATTGTTCTAATATCAAGAAGTACTTTATCTTTACTTATTCTAACTATCACTGGAATTTTATAATCTCTAAGTCTTTTTTCAAGTTCATTTGAACTTAGCTTTGAATCTATCTCTATAACATAAGTTTTAAGTTCTTGCTCTGGCATAGAACCTCCACCTACAAAAGAAACATCTTCTTTTATATTAAACTTATATTTATTCATCTTACTTAGACTCTCTATAAAGCCTTCTGCTCGGACCTTTAAACTATCTAAACTCTCTGTTATCATACCTAAAGTTGGGATATTTTCTATAACAGTTTCCTCTTTTAAATACTCTAAAAGTGTAGCTTCAAGTGCTGCAAGAGTAAATTTATCAACTCTTAAAGCTCTTGTAAGTGGATTATTTTTAAGTTTATCTATATAAGTTTTCTTTCCAACAATAATTCCTGCCTGTGGGCCTCCAAGCATTTTATCTCCTGAAAAACTAACTATATCAATCCCTGCCTCAACAGAATCTTTTACAGTTTTTTCTCCATTTAATATATTAGGTAAGTTAATTAAAACTCCACTACCTAAATCTTCATAAGTTATAATGTTATTTTCTTTTCCTATCTGTGCTAATTCTTTTGATGTTACTTCCTTAGTAAAACCAATAATTTTATAATTTGAACTGTGAACCTTTAAAAGAACTCCTGTATTTTCATTTATAGCATTTTCATAATCTTTTGTATGTGTTCTATTAGTTGCACCTACTTCTTTTAGAATAGCTCCAGAATATTCCATAACATCTGGAATTCTAAAAGAACCACCTATTTCAACAAGCTCTCCCCTTGATATAACTGCCTCTTTACCTCTAGCAATTTCATTTAAAATAAGCATAACTGCTGCCGCATTATTATTAACAACAAGAGCGGCCTCTGTACCTATGAGTTTATTTAATATCCCCTCAATATGAGAATATCTTGACCCTCTCTGCCCTTCTTTTAAATTATATTCAAGGTTAGAATAATTTTTTGCCACCTCACATACTGCATCTACAGATTTTTTTGATAAAACTGAACGCCCAAGATTAGTATGAATTACTATTCCTGTAGCATTTATAACTCTTTTTAAACTACTCTTAAAATCATCTTTAAGAATACTCTTTGCTTTATCAATAATCTCTTTTTCATCTACTATATTTATAATCTCTTTTTTCAAAATTTTATCTCTATAAAAAGATAAGGAATCTCTTAAAGCAAGTTTAACCCTTTCTCTAGTAAATTCCTTTGTAAGTTCTTTTCCTATTTTACTTTCTAAAATAGGGTCTACCTTTGGTAGACCCCTTAATAATTCTTTCATTATAATTCCTCCTATTATTCAACAATAATAGAAGTTCCTTTAAAGTCCTCAACAGTTCCTATAACAGCACTTTTCATAGGTAACTTTTCAAGTTCTGCCATAATATCCATATAATCCTCAGCCCTGCATGTAAATGCAAGTCCTCCAGAAGTTTGCGGATCAAATAAAATATCTCTTAGCCAAGGCTCTACATCAATAAGTTCATATTCATCCTTAACATATTCTCTATTTCTATAAGAACCACCTGGCACAAACCCTTGCTTTGCAAGTTCTTTAGCCTCTTCTATATATGGAATACTCTCCTTAAATAATCTAAAAGTCTTATTTGAAGGCTTCGCCATTTCATATATATGACCTATTAATCCAAAGCCAGTAATATCAGTACATGATGATATCTCATACTTTGTAATAATATCAGCTGCATATTTATTAAGATAAGTCATAATATCAACTGCCTTTTTATAAGCACTATCACTAGCTGCGCCACCTTTTAATGCTGTACTTATTATCCCAGTACCAACTGGCTTAGTTAAGATTATTATCTCACCTGTTTTTCCACCATAATTTTTAAGAACTTTATCAGGGTGCACTGTCCCAGTAACTGATAAACCATACTTTGGCTCTTTATCATCTACTGTATGTCCACCAACAATAACAGCTCCAGCTTCAATAACCTTATTAGCTCCACCTTTTAAAATTTCACCAAGTATATTCATATCAAGAGAACTTGGAAAACCAACTATATTAAGTGCAACTATTGCCTTTCCACCCATAGCATAAACATCACTTAAAGCATTTGCAGCAGCAATCTGCCCAAATGTATAAGGGTCATCTACCATAGGAGTAAAGAAATCTAATGTCTGAATTGTAGCAAGGTCGTCAGTTAATCTATAAACCGCTGCATCATCAGATGTGTCTATTCCAACTATTAAATTTTCATCATGCATCTTTGGAAGTTGTGCTAAAATACCTGAAAGAGCCTCCGGCCCTATTTTAGCTGCTCAACCACCTGTTCTTGCTAATGAAGTTAATTTTATTTTTTCTTCTACCATTACTCTCACCTACTTTTCTTTCGTATTATATTAAGATTATATCACATAATCATTATTAAACTAAACTGCAAGTCTATCTCTTATTTTCTCAAAAGTCTTATCTCCAATCCCAGATACTTTAGTTATATCTTCAATAGTTTTAAAACCTCCAGAACTTTCCCTATAATCTATTATCGCACTAGCTTTTGCCTCACCAATTCCAGTTAAAGTTTGAAGTTGTTCTAAAGTTCCACTATTTATGTTTACAATGCCCCCCTCACTTATAATACCTTCATTATTTTGAGCTTCACTACTTCCTTGCATACCTACTATTTCTATTTTTTCTTCTTCTATACTATTTCTATTTCCAACAATAATACATTGTCCATCACTAACAAGACTAGCCCTATTTAAATTATCTGTATTAGCTTCCCCTGTTAATCCACCTGCTTTTTCTATAAGTTCATTTACTCTACTACCTTCTTTTAAAGAGTATACATTAGGATTTTTCACCTCTCCTTTAACCTCTACAACTATATTTTTTTTCTCTTCCAGTTGTTTTGTATTATTATCATTTTTATTGTCCATAATATCAGTTGATGTTTTACTTTTTTCTTCTCCATTTAATTCTTCTTCCTTAAACATTGATAATACTTCTTTTTCGGAAATAACTTCTGCTTCTTTAAATGAATTTATAAAAACCCCTACAGAAACCAACAAAACTAAGCCAACAACACAACCAATTATTCTCTCTTTTTTAGTCATAATAACTTTTTCCACCCCTCATTTGAAAATCTATTAATATTCATTTAAATTATTGACAAGTTTTCAGTATTTTATAGATATTTTTATCATTTTTGTGTATAATTTTTAATTATTTACATAATTTGATAATTAAATTGTTTTAATATATATTAAATCGCAATCATAAAAATTATTATCTAAAATATTTTAATTTTTAGGTGAAAAGATTCTATTTTTAGGGGGAACATTTTATGAAAAACTTTTTTAAGGTGTTACTATCTTCTATAATGCTTTTTAGCTTTACAAGCGTAAATGCATTTGCAACAGATATATCATCTACAGTAAGATCAGAAGGTATGGTTCTTATTGATGCACAAACTGGTCAAATTTTATCTGATAAAAATTCTGATAAAAGATTTCCACCAGCATCAACAACTAAGGTCATGACAGCATTATTAGTTCTTGAAAATTTAGAACTTACTGATATTGTCACAGTAGGAGAAAATCCACCTTTCGCAGAAGGAAGCTCAGTAGCTTTAAAAGAAGGCGATATGTACTCAGTAGAAAGTTTACTACATGCATTGCTTTTACAATCTTCAAATGATACTGCTATGGCTTTTGCTGAGCATATTTCTGGAACAGAAGAAGAATTTGGAAAACTTATGACAAAGAGAGCTAAAGAACTTGGTGCTAAAGATACTAATTTTATGAATGCTAGTGGACTTCCTGATGATGACCACTATACAACAGCATATGATCTATCTTTAGTTTTGAGAGAAGCTCTAAAACATGAAGACTTTATAAGAATTAGTCAGGTTTTAAGTTATGAAATGCCAAAAAGCAGAGTTGATGGAGAAACTAAGTGGGTTAATAACTCAACTACAATGTATAATCCTAATAACTCAAACTATTATGCAGATTTAGTTGCTGCAAAAACTGGTTATACAGACCTTGCTAGAAGCTGCTATGTAGCTGCTGCTAAGAGAGATGGTCAAATGCTTATCACTGTATTATTAAAATCAGAAAATAAATTCCATAACTTTGAGGATACAAGAGCTTTATTTGACTATGGATTTGAAAGTTCTGATTTAGTAAAACTTTATAGCAAAGGTGACCTTGTTACTGATATAACTGTAAATAAAACTAAAGTACCTTTATATACAAGTGATGATGTCTTCTTCCTATTAAAAAAGAATGAGGATACACTTACTAGAGGTACAAAAACACTTTTAGAAACTGGAGTAAAACCTAATTTAAAACTTGAACAAAAAGATTTAACTAAAACCACTTTTAAAGAAGGCGACAAAATACTTTCAACTGATATTTTAGTTGATAATCAAATTGTAGCTAATATCCCACTGCTTAGTGGTGTATCAATGGAATATACTCCTACAAAAGGAGCTTTTGATTTCTTTAAATCTAATATAATGTTTATAGGACTTGGAATTTTTGCTACATTAATTGCAATGTTTATCATAAAAGATAAAATCACACATCGTAGATACAGAAAAAGAGCTAAGAAAATAATTTTTAGAAGTAAAAATAAAAATAAACTACATTGGTAAAAAACAGGGTAGGCTAGTTAAAGCTTACCCTGTTTTTTTGTTTAGTTAATTACAAAGTTAAATAAACTTCCCTCTCTATCATTTATAACTTTTTTATCTACTGCAAACTCAAAATCTTTAAACACTTCACCATCTTCTCGAAGATAATATGTATTTGAACCATGATCATCTTCTCCTAAAGAAGTTATCATATAATAAGTTTTTCCATTTAAATCTATAGCATCACTTACTACTGCTTCTCCTTCGCTAAATAATCTATTAGCAAAATCTTCTTTAAGTCCTTTGTCCATATAACTTTTTATAACTTCATCAGATTCTGTTTTCGAACTTCTTTTAAGTACTTTCTCACCAATTTTAATCTCTGATGCACTAAGTCTTTCTATGATAACTTCTTTACCTTCCTCAGATATTATATTAGTCATAACTGCCTTAAATTTATTCTCGTCTGTATTTTCTAATTCATTATCATATAAAACGAAATTATCTAACTCATATTTATTACCAGTAACTTTTATTTCTCTTATTACTTCCTCTTGAATTAAATAATAGCTAGTTATACCTTCATTTTCAGACTTCCAAAAACCATCAATAGAATTTATATTAAAACCATTATAATAATCAAATCCTAAATCTTTCTCACCAAAGCTTGGACTAAAATCATCCTTATTAGACACACCTTCATATTTAGAATCAATACTAATAACCTTAACTTCCCCATCAATTAAAGTTTTGAATACTCCATCTTTATCTCTAAATATAAATTCATCACCAGACTCTGAAATCCACTCTACATCCTCTTCAATAACTTTTCCATCAATATATACTCTATAAGTAGTTTCTCTGCTCTGTAATGGATTTTGAACTCTATTTAAAGTTTCAATATATACAATTTTTCCACCTTGCTCAAAAATATCAAATTCTCCACCTAAACTTTCAAATATAAGCTCTCCTCCATTACTTCCTGCCTTGTATACTCCTCTATCATTCCCATAATATATATCCTCATAAGCAGTACTAGCCTTACCCTTGACATTCTCTCCAAGCGTTAAAATCTCTAACTTATCCCCTTTTGTTTTAAATGCTTTTGTAATTTCTTTCTCGCCTTCTACAACGTCAAAAGTAATTACACCATTATCCCTACTAAGCTTTCCTGTTAAACTTTTTGTAGTCTGAGCATCTTTTCCTATTTTCTTTTTCTTCACTTCTAACCGCACTTGAGCTACATCTCCTTTAGCCTCATAATAAACAGCCGTATCATCATTTATATCTATTAAGTTAATCTCTTTTTCTGTATCTATTTTATCTTTTTTAATTTCCCCAGTTTTAGTATTAAAATAAATTATTTCTTTATCTAGACTTGTAGTTCCTACAATATCATTAGAAATCTGTATTACTCCATTAGTACTACTAATTTCTATTTTTTCATTTGTCTTTTCTTTTAAAGCCACTAACTTAGTATTATTTTCAATATAAATATAATACTCACCATATATTCCAGCCCCAGCTGTTCCTTCAAATTGCTTTCCTAAACTGACCTTTTCTTTACTCTCTAAATTAAGCTGTATTAAATGTTCTTGTGAATCTACATAATACAAGAACCCATTTTGTGAATACTGCATCAATCCCCCTGCCATTGTTACACTTGTAATACTTGTTCTCTCACCCTTATTATTTATACTTATAACATTATGCTCCCCATTTTCTGACTCCTGAAGTACTATATGTTCATCTTTCTCACTATTATAATATCTATAACCTTTTGTATACTCTCCAAGTTCTAACTGCTCTCCATCTTTTAAAGCTATTAAACTTATATTTTCACTATTCTTTATTTGATCTTCTAAATATACTATATTACTAACCGACTGTTCTTTCCCACTCTCTTTTGCTTCAGAACCACAGCCAATCACTCCCCCTGCCATCATCATTGCTGGTATAATTAAAGCTAATATCTTTTTATTTTTCATTAGTCATCCCCCTAAAATTTATATCTAATAAAATAATATCTTTAATTATTAAACACCATATATACTTTTTCTTAATAATAAAAAAATACGCAGAATAACTCTACGTATTTTATAATCTACTTCTTTAATTTTTCAATTGCTTCATTAAAATCATAAGGTAAATCTGCTCTAAGTAATAGTTTTTCCTCACTTCTAGGACTATAGAAATCTAGTCCATAAGCATGAAGTGCCTGTCTGTTGATAAATTCTTTATCATCTTCATAGAACTCACTTCCATATAATTCATCACCATATATAGGGTGTCCAAGACTTTGAAGGTGTACTCTAATTTGATGTGTTCTACCAGTTTCTAAAAGACATTCAACAAGGTCTGCCCCATCAAAACTTTCTACAACCTTATAATGAGTAACACTATCCTTACCTCTCTCATCAATAACTCTCGCTATTACATCTCCACCAACTCTATATATAGGCTTATTTATAGTACCTTCTTTTTGCTCTAAATTTCCATGAACAAGTGCAAGGTATCTTTTTTCAAATCTCTCAGTTTTCATTTCATCTGATAATCTCATATGCGCAAACTGATTTTTCCCTATAATTATAAGGCCTGAAGTATTCATATCAAGTCTACTAACAAGTCTTACTATACATTTTTGGTTAGTATTTTTAAAATAATTCATAATACCATTAGCAAGTGTCCCTGTATTACAATTCTTTGTTGGATGAACCACCATAAATGGCTTTTTATTTAAAACTAAAATATCAGCATCCTCATAAACTACTTCTACCGGAATATCCTCTGCATCTATATCTTGTGATTCTTCTCTTTCTAAATTCACTTCTATTTTATCACCATCAGTAAGAATAAAATTCATAAAAACAACTTTACCATTAACTTTTACTCTATGTTCTTTTCCTGCTTTTTTTATAAATCTACTTGATAAATCCATAACATCTTTTAGGTATACTTTTATTTTAGCTTTATCATGCTCATTCTCAACAATTTTAGTTAACATACTCATAAAAAACTCTCCTACTTTTTCATCATTTCCATGACTAAATAATTTCTTGCCTCAAAAGTAAGTGGATGTATAACCCTATCTCGCTCTACAACAATCTTTATAGTATTATTAAGCCCTTTTAAAACTCCACTATCTAAATCCTTGTAAGTAATCTCTCTAAGCTCTTCTACACCATCATATACTCTATTTGGTTCTATATAATCTGCAATATATATAATTTTCTCTAAAACAGACATTTCTCTCTTACCTGTACTATGAAAATCTATTGCACTTAAAATTTCTTTATCCTCAACCTTAAAAAGTTTCTTTAAAAGAATTGACCCAACAAATCCATGAAGAATTTGTGGTGATGCTTCTTCTATCTCACCAATTTCAAAATTATGTTTCCTTAAAATTTCTTTCTGTCTCTCTACAACTAACTCTTTTGCTAAATCATGTCCGAGCGCTGCAATCTTGGCTTTTTCTACATCTACCCCATATTTTTTTGCAAGGCTCATAGCAGTCTCACAAACTCCTAAAGTATGTCTATATCTTTTCTCACTTAAATTTTTTTTTAAATAAACTTTTAAATTTGCCTCTAACATATTATTCACCTCATAAATATAATTAACAATTTAATCTTTATTAATTATATCAATTTCTTTACATAATGTGAAACAAATAAAAAAACCACACTCTAGCTTACCTAAAGTATGGTTATCTCTATAATTATTATCTTCTACCTTGAACCGGTAGTTCAATAACTGGATTCTTTGATGATTCTTTGTAAATTACAAGCTTACTTCCGATAGCTTGAATTCCTTCACAACCAATAGCTTCACATATCATATCTGAAACTTCTCTAGCTGTTAAACCACTATTTTCAAGAACTTTTATCTTGATTAGCTCTCTTTTTTCAAGAATTTCTTCTACTTGCTTCAAGAAATTCTCTTCAACTCCATTTTTTCCAACTTGGAATATGCAGTCCATTCTATTAGCCATTCCTCTTAAGAACGCTCTTTGTTTAGTTGTTATCATTAACTTTTCCCTCCTTATGTTACATTAAGTATTCGAATTCGTAATCTTTAAGTCTTACGATATCTTCATCCTCAATTCCTAATTCTCTTAATTCAGTAAATACACCTTTTTCAGTAAGAACTCTATGAAGATGTCTTAATGAATCTGGGTCATTGATATAACTTGACATTAATAATCTATCTACGAAACTTCCCTCAAGTGAATAAACGATTTGTCCATTCTCATTAAGTTTAGTAATTTCATATGTGAATTTCTTATGTTTTGGTATATATCTTTCATCTTCTTCAATGTAAAGGTCTTTAACTGGTATAGTAGCAAGAACTCTTGCCATCTCTTTCATAACTTCCTCTACACCTTGGTTAGTAGCAGCTGACATTTTGAATACACTTTCAAATCCCATAGCTCTAACTTCTTTCTCAAAGTTTAAGTATACTTCATCATCAAATAACATATCTGATTTATTAGCAACTACTATTTGAGGTCTATCCCAAAGTTTCACACTATAATTTCTAAGTTCTTCATTGATTTTTTTGAAATCTGCAACTGGATCTCTACCTTCAACTCCTGATATATCAACTATATGAACTAAAAGTCTAGTTCTTTCGATATGTCTTAAGAATTCAAATCCAAGTCCAACACCTTCTGATGCTCCCTCTATAATACCTGGGATATCAGCCATAACAAATGGTGTTATTCCTTTAGTAGCAACAACTCCAAGATTTGGTTTAAGTGTTGTAAAGTGATAGTTAGCAATTTTTGGTTTAGCTTTAGTAACAACACTTAATAATGTTGATTTTCCAACGTTCGGGAATCCTAAAAGTCCAACGTCAGCTAAAAGCTTAAGCTCAAGAGTTATTTCCATCTCTTCACAAGGCATACCTGGCTCTGAGAATCCTGGTGCCTGTCTTGTAGAAGTACAGAACTTAACATTCCCTCTTCCACCTCTACCACCAGCACATATAACTATTTTATCGCCATCATGTGCAAGATCTGTGATGATTTTATTTGACTCTGTTTCTCTAATTATTGTTCCCATAGGTACTTCAATAACTAAATCTTTTCCATCTCTTCCATAACATTTTGAACCTTGACCGTTCTTTCCATCTTCTGCTATGAATCTTCTATTGTATTTAAAATCTAATAGTGTTGTAATTTGTGAATTAACTTTGATCGTAACATCTCCACCAGCTCCACCATCTCCACCATCAGGACCTCCTAGCGGTATGTACTTCTCTCTTCTGAATGAAATTGATCCATTCCCACCATTACCTGATCTAACCATTATATTGGATTTATCTATAAACATTTACTCACCCTCTCTTCCATTTGTATTTTATCGATATATATTGACTTATACTTAAATTTTGAGAATAAAAATTCTCTTTATTTGTATTATCTCCTATATATATCATTTAAAACCTATATCTAGTTTAATCTATAATAAAATTCTAAAAAAGCACCCTAGTGCTAGGGTGCTTTTTATTTTAAGAATAAAAATTATTCAGCTATCTCTATAATTACAGGGTATACTGAAACTTTCTTTCTATCTCTGCCAAGTCTTTCGTATTTAACAACTCCGTCTACTTTAGTGAATAAAGTATCGTCGCCACCTCTACCTACGTTATTACCTGGGTGGATTTTAGTTCCTCTTTGTCTTACTAAGATGTTTCCGCCTAAAACGAATTGACCGTCTGCACATTTAACACCAAGTCTTTTTGACTCAGAATCTCTACCGTTCTTTGTACTACCCATTCCCTTTTTGTGAGCGAATAATTGAAGGTTCATGATTAACATTATATTACACCTCCTCTTTTTTATAATCTATATATTCACAACGTTTCTTATATCCAAAACTTTGCTCAATGCTTAGAATTACACTCTCTAAGCTCTTTTCAAATGTCTTTAACAACACTTGAGCTTGATTTACTTCATCATCACTGAATCCATTTAAATCAACCTTTAAATAACCATCACTAACTTCATAGTTTACATTTAGCTTTAACACCTCATCTAAACCAATGATGGCGCTTTGAGATAACACAGATACAGAATTGCATACCATGTCATAAGCCTCTCCAGCCAAAATCATATCTCTTTCAACAAGAGCATGATTTTTTATAGTGAAAGAAATTATGTTATTTCTTTTTTCTTCAATTCTAATCTTAATCATAAAATTAAGCTTCGATCTTTTCAATAACTAATTTTGTGTAAGGTTGTCTGTGTCCATTCTTTCTTCTATAGTCCTTTTTAGGCTTGAATTTGAATACCACTACTTTTTTCGCTTTTCCTTGAGCTAATACTTTAGCCACAACTTTAGCGCCCTCAACAACTGGTGTACCAACTTTGATCTCACCATCTTTAGCAACTGCAAGAACCTCAGTTAATTCAACTGTTGTTTCTACTTCAGCCTCAAGTTTTTCAACGAATAATACGTCTCCCTCTTGAACTCTGTATTGCTTTCCACCTGTAGTAATTACTGCGTACATAATAACACCTCCTCATAACGGTCTCGCCACTTAAGGTAACAAGCGAACTTGTTTTAGCACCTATTCGTGAGCGGTTTACAAGAGAAATTCTATCACAATTGCTACCCCTTGTAAAGCAAATTCTAATATTTTTCGATATTCTTTACCAAGAAATCTTTAACATTTTCAATTTGATTTTTAAATATTAAAGGTTCAATTTTATAAAACTCCTCAAACTCTTCAAAAGTAAGATAAATATTAAGGTCTAAAGCTTTAATTTCCTTTAAGAATCTAAAGATATCGCCCCTAACATCCTTTTCATATATTTTATTTAAAGTTATATGGAAATCTTTGATATTATTTTCTAAATCCCATCTTAAAATCTCATTTTTTAAAAGAAGATATATATATGATAATTTTAATACCATACCTTGCCCTTTGCATCTATAACAGTCTTCCTCTATAAAATCATATATACTTTTACCTCTTCTAGCTCTAGCTATTTGAACAAGTCCTAACTCTGTAAAATCATATACTTGTGATTTTAGTTTATCTTTTCCAAGCTCTTTTCTTAGTATATTAACAACCTTTTCTTTAGCTAAATCATTGTAACTCTCTATAAAATCTATAACAATTATTCCGCTAATATTTCTAAGTTTTATTTGCTTTACTATCTCTTTTGCAGCTTCTATATTAGTTATATCAGCTATTGTATTATCATTTGAATTTGACCCATTATTCTTTGCTGAGTTAATATCAATTGTATACATTGCTTCCGTTTTTTCTATAACTATATTTCCACCACATTTTAAATTAACTTTATTATTTCTTAAACTAAGTATGGCCTTCTCAATTCCATGATATGCAAATAATGTAATTACTTCATTATGTAATTCTAACTTAATTTCACTCTCACCAAACGTTGCTTTCATAAGTTCAAAATCATCTTTATTATCCAAAACTATTTTTGTTGTTTCCTCAGTTATAAAATCTTTTTCAATTCTATTCATAAGGCTATTATTATCATAAAGCTTTCCTTGCTTTAATTCATATTTGCACTTTTGAACTACAGTTTTATAAACTTCATAAAGTTCTTTAAACTCTTTTTGAATTTCATATATCCCAGCTTTTTCAGCCTTAGTTCTTATAGTTAACCCAATTTCATCTGGTTTTTCTAATAATGATTTAATCTCTTTTTCAAAGCCTCTATTTTTTATCTTTCTAGATACACTTAAAGCCTTATGCTTAGTTTCTATAACTAAATAATTACCAGCAATTGAATATGCACTTGTAACTTTAGCTGCTTTTTTACCAATCTCTTCTTTTAAAATTTCTACTACAAGTTCTGTTCCTACTTTTAAAGTATCACACATTTTTTTATCTAAAGACATATAAGCATCTTTTTCATACCCAATATCTATAAACGCTGCATTAATACTTGGCACAAGTCTTTTAACTTTACCTTTATATAACTCACCTGCTATAGGTTCATTACTTTCTTCTTCTATGTAGCACTCTGTAAGTTCTCTATTATCTTTTATAGCTACTCTTAATATATTTTCTCTTCGTTCTATAAATATTTCTCTCATCATTTCGCCTTCTATTCTATATATTTATATAAAGGTACTAATACCTCGTCTTTATATCCAAGCATCTCTGTTCTTTTTATATCAATAAAAGCATCTTCTACTGCATTCCTTGTATTCTTCCTTACAAAATCAGCTAATAGTGATGGTGAAAGTGTTTCTCTACTTCCACAACAGATAAGCGTATCTATAACTAAAGTTTTATCCTCTATTCTGTATGAAAATTCTTTTATAAATGGTTTTATATCTGTAAGTTTCTCACTTCTTTTTGTCTTTTTCATAGTATTATACTCTAGCATCTCATCTAATAATCTCATATCTTCATCAATATCTTTTGTATCTTCATACCTTATTTTTGTAATATAAGTTGCTGCATCTAAAAGAGCCATTGCCGGAGGTAATCTTCTAACATCCATTATAACAGGACTCTTAGATGCCTCTAAAAACTTAATATCTCTTGCTGAATTCTCATTAAGTTTCTCTAATACATAATCACACTCTAAATCTTCATGAAGATATAAATCAGCATAATCACCATCTGAATAAACTCCAACAGAAAGTGGTAATGCTATGACAAATGCCATATGAGGGTTAAATCCCTCTGAATATTCTACAGGAAGTTCTGCTCTTCTACCTATCTTTTGAACTGTTCTAAGTAAGTCAAGGTGTGAGATAAACTTTAAACCTTCACCTTTAGTAAATTTAATTAAGTATCGCACCCTCGAAACACTTCCCTTCTTTAAAGTTTACATTTATTCCACAGCCAGTACAGCCTTCTCTACAATTCTTTGTTAAGCTTGCTGTCTTAGCTTTTTCATTCTCTTTAATTAAATAACTTCTATTAACTCCAATATCTATAAAGTCCCAAGGTAATATCTCTTCATATGTTCTATCTCTAAATACATAAAAATCAATATCTATTCCAAGTTCTTCTATAACTTCTATCCATAATTTATAACTAAAGAATTCACTCCATCCATCAAATTTAGCACCTTTTTCATATGCTCTAAATAAAACATCACAGATTCTTCTATCACCTCTAGCAAATATAGCTTCTATTAGTGATGTAGTTTGTGAATGATAATTATATTTTATAGCCTTAGTTTTAAGAGCACCTTTTACAGCTTTAATCTTATCAATAACCATTTCTTTTCTCTCCATAGGAGCCCATTGGAATGGTGTAAAAGGTTTTGGTATAAGTATAGATGTACTTAAATTAATTTTTAATCCTTTATTTCTCTTTTCCTTATCTAATCCATAGAACTGTGCTGCAATCTTCTCTGTAAGTTTCCCAACAGCCTCTGCATCCTCAATATTTTCATAAGGTACTCCAAGTATAAAATAAAGTTTTAATGTACTCCAACCATACTCAAACGCATTTCTAGCTGCTTCTAATATTTTTTCTTCTGTTAACCCCTTATTTATAACATCTCTCATTCTTTGAGAACCTGCTTCTGGTGCAAAAGTTAAACCTGTTTTCTTAACTTTTTGTATCTCTCTTAAAAGGTCCACAGAAAAAGCATCAACCCTAATTGATGGCAATCCTATACTTGTTTTAGTATCACTATGTTCTGCAATAAGTTCTGTTACAAGTGCTTGAATATCTGAATAATCACATGTACTAAGTGATACAAGTGAAATGTCATTATACCCCGTAGCTTTAAGCATAGTTCTAGCTTGTTTTATTAGTGTAGCTCTTGTTTTCTCTCTAACAGGTCTATAAATCATTCCTGCCTGACAGAATCTACAACCATTTGTACACCCTCTAAACAATTCTAAAACTACTCTATCATGTACTATTTCACTATATGGAACTACTAACTTATCTGGAAATGGTACTTTATCTAAATCCGTTACTATTCTCTTTTTAACTCTTGCTGGAACATCATCATATTTAGGTTTGAATTCTTTAATTGTTCCGTCTTCATTATAATCAACCTCATAAAGTGAAGGAACATAAATCCCTTGTATTTGTGAAGCCTTTCTTAAATAATCTTCTCTATTAAAGTTATCTTTCATGCTCATATAAAGGTCAAGCAGGTCATTTATAGCCTCTTCACCCTCACCAAGTTGAATAATATCAAACACATCATAAATTGGCTCTGGATTGTAAGCACAAGGGCCACCACCCATTATAATAGCATCATCATTCTTTCTCTTTGAAGCTCTTATTGGAATTCCACCCATATCAAGCATGTTAAGTATATTTGTATAACTCATCTCATATTGAAGAGTAAAACCTAAGAAATTAAACTTATCTAATGAATCCTTAGACTCGATTGCATAAAGAGGTATATTGTTCCTTCTCATTCTCATTTCCATATCTGGCCATGGAGCATATACTCTCTCACAATATGTATCTTCTCTTTCATTTAAAGTATGATATAAAATTCTTGAACCAAGGTGTGACATACCAACTTCGTAAACATCTGGGAAGCAGAATGCATAACGCATAGCTACATCCTCTGGATTTTTAATTACTTCATTTAATTCTCCACCTATATATCTTGATGGTTTTTCCACTTTACATAAAATGTCATCTGTTATTCTAACCATTAATGTCCTCCTGCAAACTAAGTTTAAAAGAAAAAAAGAAGCATACTTTATATACTTCTTCTATAATTCATTTAATTGTATCACAAAAATTTATTTTTACCAATTAAAAAGCTATTTCATAACCTTGTCATAGTACTCTTCTAACCCTATATTCCCCTCAGATTTCAGTATCTCAACAACCTCATTTTCCCGAAGTTCATAAAGATATTCCATCTTCTCATTTAGTATATAAAAAGTATTAAACTTATCCCTCTCAACCATACTTAAAAGTGAAAGTAAATCTTCTTTATAATAAACAGAAATATCCTTATTCTCTATAACTTTCTTTTCTTTAAACCTTTTTGTTTTGCTTATTATCTGGTCTAAAACTATATACATGGTCCTTTCTTTTGTAGTATAGCTTGTATAAATCATAAAAATTCCAACTATAAATAAGTTTATACTCGCTAGATTTACAAATAACATAAGTGCACCTGTAATTGCAACTATAGTTGAGATCACAAGGCTTACTGCTAGTCCAATTTTATGAGCTGTTTTGTACATATAGAATTTACTTAGTACTGCCCTTAATATCTTTGCTCCATCTAAAGGATGTGCTGGCACAAGATTCATAAAACCTAAAACAAAATTAACCTCATATATGTTCTTAAATAAATTACATTGATATATACAATCTAATATTAGAGCTATTATAGCTGTCAAAATATTAAATATTGGTCCTGCTAAACAAATAAATATTTCATCATTTATTTCTAATCCTTCATAATCTTCAATCTCAAGAGTTGCCCCTAAAGGATGCACCTTAAAATTCACAATACTACTACCAAGTTTTTTTGCAACAAGATAATGCGAAAACTCATGAAGTATTATACATAAAAAAGTTAATATTAATTTCCCCTCTAAGTCTAGTAAGAAAAACACTAAAAATTGTGGTATAATCCATTTACTTATTTTTATACCCCTCACCTCTACTTAATAAAGTCTAAATATTTCCTTGGTGTCACAAAGTTATTATTTTCTTCAATTTTAAAAACAATATCTCGCGCTTCTTTTACCTCTACAATTTTATCACCTTTTTTAATTGCTTGATTCTTTACATAATTAATTTTTGGTAAATTATAATACAAAGTTTTCACACCTGCCCCATGATCTATCTTTAAAAAGAACCCTTCTGCATTTTCTCCTACCTCCTCAATAATTCCAGACTCTGAACTTGCTATTATCTTAAATTTACAAGAAAGTACTAACCCTTCTTCACTTTTAGCCTTTATAGCTATACCATCTAATGCTGTTACAAACTCACTATAACTTTTATCACTTTTAACTCTTTCTACATTTTCATCATCTAAAACAAATGAAGTCGGTTGTGCACTAACAATTTCTTCTGCTTTAGCATCTCTAATCTTTAATGTTTCATCAATTTCATTTTGAACTAATTCTTCACCCTCACTATCCTTGTCTTTATCTATAACTCCTACAATCTTATCTTTATAGTACCCATCAGTTGAAATAACTTTTATTATGTGATTGTATATTTGCTTTCCCTCATCACCTAAAAATTGTTTACACATAAATATTCCTCCAAAAAATAATACTGGAATTGTAGTTGTAATAACTGCAATTTTTATAATTTCTTCTACTGGGTTAATTCTTTTTTTTCTAACTTTTTTTTCATTATAAACATCCTCATTACTAAACTCTGAATTTTCATCAAAGTTATTTTTACCTAAATTTATTTTTTTATAATAATCCTCATATACTTTATCATATTTACCCATTTAACCATCACCTGTTTATCTTTTTTTATTTGCGTACATATTTTCTTTAATTATATATATTTAAATATTTATAGTAATAGAACTATACTCTACAAGTGATGACCTTTAACTCTAGGCAAAAGAAAAAAGGATGTCCACATTGGACATCCCTCTATCTTCTAGAAATTTAATCTATTTTTTCTCATACTAATATTCAGAACCAAACCAAGGGTCATAAGTGTTGTAAGAAGCGAACTTCCTCCATAACTTACCATTGGCAGGGTAATTCCGGTTATAGGCATAAGCCCTATAGTCATTCCTATATTTTGTAATATAGCGAATATAAAATAGGAGGCTATTCCCACACAAATTACCCGTCCGAATACATCTTTTGATTTTCTTGCAGTATCTATTATTCCTGAAATTAATAAGAAGTATAATACAAGCAGTACTATTGCTCCCATTGTTCCCCAGTGCTCACCTATTACAGTAAATATGAAGTCTGTTTGTCTCTCTGGAACAAATTCTGCTGCATATCCTCCACCTTTTACATTCATTTCAGGTCCAATTCCAAAGAACCCTCCTGAACCTATACCAATCATAGATTGGTTAAGCTGAAGATTAATTCCCAGCTCATCCCGTTCGGGATGCATAAATCCTACAAGTCTTGATTTTTGATACTGTTTAATGAAACCTGAGTTCCATACTAATGCTACTGTTACTGCCATTACTGCAAAACCACCAAGTATTACCTTCATGTTTAAGCCCATGCAGAAGTAGATTCCTAGAACCATAAAGAAACAAACTAAGGTCATACCCATATCTGGTTGAACTATTATAAGTGCCATTGGTATACCTGCGTATATTGTAGATCTTATAAAGTTTTTCAAACCATTTATATTCCCATCTGTTTTTTGCAACTGCTTACCAATCATCATTATCATGGCAATTTTTGCTATTTCCGATGGTTGAATACTTACAGGTCCAAGTTCAATCCATCCTCTAGCTCCATTAACAACTGTTCCTATAAATCTTGTTATAAATAACAAGAATATAGAGAACCAATAAAATATTTCAACATAATCGTATATTACTGTGTAATCCCAAACAAGTATAATATACATAACAATAAGTGATATTCCAAAAAATACTCCTTGTTTTAATGCATATTCGAATCCCCACTGATTATATGTAGCAAGGTAAATGTTGAATATTCCAAAGCAAGCTATTAATAGGGCAGTGAAAAGGACTGTTTTATTCATCTCTCTCCATAATCTTGGATCTAGTTTTAATTTTCTAAACATAGATAACCCTCCAAACCTTGTCTTTATCTTCTTAAAGAATCCTACTTGATAATATACATTGATTCTTTAGTTTTTACAAGTTTTTTTTAAAAGGTGATCCTATCTTCCTCTTAAGTTTTTTATAGGAATATTAGCTATTAGAGAGGGTGTTGTTCCCTCAATATCTTCTGACTTAGTAACTGCTATTTCAACATCACTATCATTAATGTCAACATATTTTGCTAATACCTCAAATATTTCGTGCTTTATCTTTTCTAATGTTTCTGGTGACAGTTCACCTCTATCGTGTATCAGTATAAGTTTTAACCTATCCTTTGCTACCTGCTTTGGTGAAGGCCTACTAGTAAAAAATTTAAACAAAGCTGCCATTCCCCCTTACTTCTTCTTAAATAATTTTTTTAATGAACTAAAGAAACCTTCTGGCTCAACCTTCAATTCTAAGAAAGGAACTTTTTCCCCTGTAATTCTTCTTGCTATATTAGTAAATGCTTTTCCAGCTAAAGAATCTTTATTTAAAACTATTGGTTCACCCTTATTTGTTGATACTGTAACACCTTTATCATCTGGAACAACCCCTTGAAGTTCAACTGATAAAACCTCTAATATATCAGGTATATCAAGCATATCACCTCTTCGTGTCATTTCCGGATTCAATCTATTTATTATAACTTTATGATCTTCAAGACCTTTTGCATCAAGTTTTCCAATAACCCTATCTGCATCTCTTACAGAAGTTATTTCTGGATTTACAATAACAACAGCTTTATCAGCCCCTATTACTGCATTTTCAAAACCTTGTTCAATTCCAGCAGGACAATCTATTAAAACATAATCAAACTCTTCTTTAAGTTCTGTTATAAGCCTTAACATTTGATCTGCACTTATATCATCCTTATCTCTTGTTTGAGCTGTTGGTAAAAGACACAGATTTGGGAACCTCTTATCTTTAATTAATGCTTGCTTTGTTCTACATTTATTTTCTAAAATATCCATAATTGTATAAACTATTCTATTCTCAAGACCCATTAAAACATCTAAATTCCTTAATCCTGTATCACCATCAATCACTACTACTTTTTTTCCCAAAGCTGCCAACGCCGTACCAATATTAGCCGTTGTAGTTGTTTTTCCAACTCCACCTTTTCCAGATGTTATTACTATAGATTCTCCCATATTAAAATTACCTCCACTATTTTTTGTATGTATATTTATTTGGAAGATATGGCTCAACAATTATTTCGCCATCCTTCATTTTTGCTACCTCTGGGTAGCTTGGTTTCTCAAAATCATCCGGTGATATTGTCATCACTCTAGCTATTGATAATACTTCTGGTTCAAGTGAAAATGCTGTTATTATAGCTTTTTGATTACCATTATCCCCAGCAAATACTCTACCCTTTATATTTCCAAAGACAGCTATATTACCATCTGCAATCACTTCTGCACCATGATTTACATCACCTATTATTACAATGTTCCCCTGATAGTTAATACTCTGTCCACCTCTAACCGATTTTCTTAAAAATTTTGTTCTTCCCTCATACACTCCTTGAAACAACTTACTTTCTTTTTCTTCTTTATCTACAAACATACAATCTTTTATCATTATCTCATCAAATAAAGAATCTTTAAGCTTTGACATTTGTCTGTCGTTTATATGCTTTAAGTCAGTTGTTATAGTAAGCGTCGCACCTTTATAGAAGCGTTTTCCTACGCTTAGTTTTTCAATAAGCGCTTCTAACATCTCCTCAAAATCTGCAAATTTATCCATATTTATAATAGCATTTATACCATCTTTATTCCCTTTTATCATTATACTCTTTTGCATAACAACTATACCCTCCAACCAAGCATACAAATTTAATCGAAGTTAAAACCAAACTTCTTTTGATTTTAACGCATATATTTATTATATAAGGTATTATCGACTTATTAAAGTCTTTATTTTAACATATTTCAAATATTCAATACATTTTGTCCTATATTACCTTGTTATTTCCATTTTTTCTTATTTTCCACCTAAAAACACTATATTTTTTCTTTATTTTCATAATTATTAAAAAATATAATAAGCTTTTCTAAAATAATACCTGCTCAACAAAACACCACTAAAATCTAAAATTTTAGCGGTGTTAAACTTGTTTTTTAATTAAAACTAATTGTTATTTACTATATTTTCTACCGTTTCTCCCTCTTCAGGTTTAACCTCTATAATTTCTTGCCCTTCTTCTATTACTTCATTTTCTGCCTGTTCAATAAAATCAACTTCTTCATCTCCATCTTCTAGACTTTGATTACTAGCTTTTATATTTTCTGGTTGTAATGAATATGTGTATTCATCTCCATTAGTACCAATTGCTTTATATCCTGGTGCTATTTCTTTAATTTTCTCTCTAAAATAAGTTTCAAAAATAGCTCTTGCAACAATAGATGTATTACCACCACTTATCCCATCATAAATAGTAACAAACACCGCAATTTCAGGCTTGTCTACTGGAGCAAAAGCTACATACGTACCATATGGCTGTCTTCCATACGCTTCCTGATCATCTCTAAGTGTAACTGTCCCTGTTTTACCAGCAGTTTCTATTGGGAAGTTTGCATTTAAAAATGTTCTTCTTCCTGTTCCAATTGAAGAATGGTTTGTCATTCGCATTCCTTCTTTAATTAAAGCTAAAGTACTATCACTAAACTCCATTTGATTTAAAATTGTAGGCTCTATTTCTTTTATAACATCACCTGTTGAAGTTGTAATTTTATCTACCATATTAATATCATATCTTGTCCCACCATTAGCTATAGTAGCTATGGCACTTACCATCTGAAGAGGTGTCACTGTTGTATCTCCTTGCCCTATAGATGCACTTGCCATATTACCTGCATTAACAACTTGGTATTTGATATTAAATTGAATCCAATGCCATATTTCAGTTGAAACAACATCAAAATGTTGCTTTAAATCTGAACTTCTTTTTTTAATATTCTCTTGATATTTAGGTGAATTATCATATATTTTTTTCAATATAGTTTCTATATTAACCTTAAATTCTTTTTCTAAACCAGTTTCTTTCAATGAAGTAATTTTATTAATTTCATCCTGAACAAGTTTTTTAAGCTCATCTTTTGCTTCTTTTAATGATTTCGAATCTTGCTCATTTCTTTCTATATCTACTGATGTGAAAGTTTGTCCTCCACTATTTAAATTTCCTTTTTCAAGACCTGCAACAAGTTCCCACATTGAAAAAGTTTTAAACTTATCTTTTGAACCGTCAAAATTATAAACACTTCCTGTTCGCTCTGCAATTTCAATACCAGTACCCTCTACTGCATTTTTATCACTTGGGTCAATTCCAAGACCTAACTGCCATGAATACTTTGCAATATTATTAAATGCATCGACTGAACCACTATACTTATAATAAAGTTGAACTGCAACCTCATAGAAATATGCATTACATGATTGTGCTAATGCTTCTTTAACACTAACAGTTCCATGGAAAGCATTATCTTTAGGTGTTGCTATTAAACTTTCATACTTTATAAATTGTTTTGCTGAGTTTAAAACTGCTCCATCACTTATTGTGCTTCCAGCATTCATAACACCTTCTTCTAAAGCTACTAAAGCTGTTATAGGCTTAAATGTTGACCCAGGCGGCAGTAGTCCCATAGTCGCATAGTTAAACATTGGTTTTGGATAAATATCATTAGGGTCTTGTCTATTTCCCTCTGAATCTTTTGGGAATAACTCATCTATTGATTTACTAATGCCTGATCTTCTTATATATTCTGCACCAAAAGTATCTAAATCTGGAGCAATAAGATTTTCAGCTACACCTCCATCAATTTTACCTGTTGCAAATATATTAGGGTCATAACTTGGATAACTTGCCATAGCTAAAACATCTCCTGAATTTACATTGATTGCAACAGCAGCACCCCTTGAAGCATTTTTACCTTTGGGTGTAGCCTGTAAATATTCTATTTGTGTTTTTAGCATCTCCTCTGCTGAATATTGTATATCTTTATCAATAGTTAAGTGAATATTATTTCCAGGTGTAGTTTGCATACTATAAAGATCTTCTCTTGGTCTTCCCTCAGCATTAACTTTAACAGTTCTACCACCTTTAGTCCCTTTTAACACAGTCTCATAAGCTGATTCTATTCCTGCCATACCTATAAGATCTGTCGATAAATCATATCCTCTTGCTTCATATTTTTCTTGATTAGCACCTGGTATTGCTCCCATATATCCAAGAAAATTTGCTCCAAGCTCATTATATGGATAATGTCTTATCGGCTCAAGTGCCACATCAATACCAACTAAACTATTTAACTTTTGATATAAAATAAAAGCTGTATCCTTACTAACTGTTGGTGATATTGTAACTGGCTTAAACCCTGAAAAACTCTGCATTTCTACCGCATCTTTAATAACCATAAACTGTCTAATTTGTGCAAGAGTCTTTTCTTTTACTAAATCTATTGTTACTCTTTTTCCTCTTGCTATTTTCGCATAAAAACCTTCATCCGCATTATTATATCTTTCTTTAATAGATTTTCTAAGGCTTTTATCCTCAGTACTTGATAAATCAAGACTTCTATCTTTATATTCTGTTAAAAGTTCTTCCATTTCATACTTATTAATTAAATAATAAAACATTTGTTCTGATGTTATTTTAAATAATTCTGTTTCTATCTCCTCTATCTGTGCATCTGTAAGGTCTGTATTCTGTTTAGGGTAAAGCTCATTTTGTATTTCATCAAATATACCTTTATCTTTTTTGAATCTTAATTCTGCCGCTTTATTATTTGCTTCATTCTCAAATCCAAAATCAAATATTATGTTACCAGCATCATCAATATTTAAATCAAATTTATCAATGATCTCTTCATCATTTTCATTCATGATATTTAAAAATATTTCCATACTTCTATAAAATGCTTCTTTTGAAGCTTCAGTTTCTGTAAATGTAGCTATATATGTCTGTTTGTTTGTAGCTAAAATTGTTCCGTTTACATCATAAATATTACCTCTTGGTGCTTTCTCTGCTACAAATCTCATAGATCTTGTATCTGCCTTTTCTCTAAAATCTTCATATCTAAACACTTGAAGATATGTAAGTCTAAAAACTATTATTGTAAATAATCCTGCAACGATTCCCTTTAGTATAGTGAACCTTGTTAAATTATTTTTCTTCTTATTGATTGCCAATATTTCATCCCCCTAACTTTTATAGCTACAACTAATTCATTACCTATATTATATATGTACTTTTTCAATATTTCTCTTTTGTTTAAAAAAATACACAGAAAGTTAAAAGACTACCAAGTTTTGTTACCAAAACTTGATAGTCTCTTAATATTTATATATATTTATATATATTTTTTAATCATTTCCACTCTTTGAAAGCCCTTTCATAGCTGAAGCAGTTTTAGTTCCAACTGCTGAAGTATTATTACCTTTAATAGGATCACTGTTAATTGTAGTACTTGTTGATTGTACTTGAGTATTATCAGTAATGCTTGGTAATGGTGGATTTAAACTATAAGTATATTGTGCTCCATCATTCCAGAATATTGGGTATGCTCCATTAGTATAAGCTTTATATTTAGGATCTGTCTTTTTGATTTGATCTCTAAAGTATGTTTCATACATAGCTCTTGCTACCGGTGCTCCAATATCTCCATGAAGACCATTGTATATAATTACTGCAATTGCAATTTGAGGGTTTTTTACTGGTGCATATGATATATATACCCCCCAAGCTGCTCTACCAACAGTATGCTCATTCGCCATCAATGATGCTGTACCTGTTTTACCAGCTGTTGGAATTGGGAAATCTCTAAACCCATAACCAAAATCAACATCTGCAGTTCCTTTGATTTGATTGTTAACTGCCCACATACCTCTTTTAATCATATCATAATCAGATTGTGGTAAATTAACTTTATCTAAAACTGTTGGTTTAGTTTGTTCAATAACTTGTCCTGTAGGTGAAGTTATTTTATTTACAAGATTTAATTTATATCTTGTCCCACCATTCGCTATTGTTGAAACATAACCCGCTATTTGAACCGGAGTAAACTCACTTAATCCCTGTCCAATAGCTGCATATCCAAGCTGTGCTGGTGTTGTAATAGTAGTATACATTGTATATACTATCCAGTCATTTACAGCTTGCGCAGTAGCTTTTAAATCATCCTCTACTGTAAGTTTTGGATTATGTCTAATCATAGCTGCCACTGAAGCTTGTGCTTTTGGTGAAACTTTATAAAAAGCATCTAATTCTTTTGTAAGATTATTTACAAAAGCAACTTGATTTGCATTACTTCTTATATTTGCAAATCCAATCTCTTCTAATTGATTCGTTATAACATTCATAACATTTGTTTTAGCTGTTACTAACTCTTTTGAATCACTTGAAGTATTTTCAATATTTAAAGGTGCGAATGCTAAATTTACAGCTGGGAATTGTCCTTTTTGTAAATTCTTAACAAGCGTCCATCTTGAATAGAATATTGAATTTTTCTTAAAATCACTAAAGTTATAAGTATTACCAAAATTTTCTGGAAGTGGTATTCCAGTTCCTTTTGTCTGACTACTTCCTGGCATTGTTCCAAGTCCATATTTAGCTGCATATTCTGCTAAGACATTAAGACCTGATACAGATTGATTATATTTATAATACATTTTAGCTGCCATATTGAAGAAGTAAGTATCACTTGAGACCTCTATAGATTTCCATAAATTATCTACTCCATTATTCTCCCAGTCTTTTGGAAGATCTGCACCAAATATATTTGGTTTTGCATCATAATAAGTTGAGTTTGGACCACCAGAATCTGAAATAGTATAAGTAGCATTTGTTACCCCAGTTTCTAAAGCTGCAGTAGCAGTAGCAATTTTAAATGTTGATCCTGGAGGTACAAGCCCCATAGTTGCATAGTTAAATAAAGGTTTTGGAAGTACACTATATAAATCTTCTCTTCCTCCATTAGGTTGTATTGGGAACATTTGATTTAATGTTTTGTGTAGCCCTGCCTCATTAATAAATTGTTGTCCAAGTTTTGCAACATCAGGGTTGAAGTATTGGTTAAATACTTTTTGACTTATTTTTCCTGTAGCAAAATCATTTGGATTATACCCTGGTAAACTTGCCATAGCAAGAATATTACCATTATTAGGGTCCACAGCTACAACTGCTCCCATTTTAGCATCTTCACCATATTGTGCTTGATGCTGAAGATATTGCATTTGAGTTTCTAATGCTTTTGTAGCAGTATACTCTAAATTTGAGTTAATAGTTGTATATACATTATCTCCTGGTGTTGCTTGCAATGTATACATATTACCTATCTTTTGCCCTGCTGCATTAACTTTGACCATAGAACCGCCAGTAGTTCCTCTTAATACATTTTGGTAAGCTGATTCAAGTCCTGCAACCCCTATAAGGTCACTTGAAACATTATATCCTTTTTGCTCATATTCTGAAGCTTCTTTTGAAGGTATTTTACCTATATACCCAATAATATGTGAAGCAAGTGTTCCGTAAGGATAATATCTTACCGGAGTTTCTACTACACTTATTCCTGGTAATTGCCCTTGCTGTTGGTCAAATACAAATGCTAAAGTCTTACCTATAGTATTTGCTATTATAACAGGCTTAAATCCTGAATAACTTTGAAGTTTCATTGTATCTTTAACTAACATAAAGTTTCTTATTTCAGTTAAAGAATATTTTTCTAATAATTGCTTTGTTATAGCTTCTCCTGACATCTTCTGCTCAGTCTGCTCAAAAGTCTGTTGCTCTGCCGCAGTCAAAGTTTTTCCCATATTAAGCATATTATATAATCCATATTGTTTTACTAAATCATCAAACGCTTCTGTCGCTGTATAAGTTGCTAGTATTTTATTTACCTGCGCAGTTTGACTTTCGCTAAATGTTCCATTATTTTTGGGGAATAATTCATTTTGTATTGGAGCTTCTAGCGCTCTATTATACATAAATCTTAACTTCAAAGAATCCCAAACTTTTTGATTAGAACTTTCACTCACTGGGAATTTAAAATATAATCCTCCTTGTGAGTTTATTTCTATCGGGAACTTATCCTGAAGTTTAGAAAACTCCTTATTCTGCTTTAAAATATTAAAAACAGAATTTATTGTACTATAAAAGTCCTGCATTCCTGTCTGTGTTTCTGTAAACTCAAGCGTATACTCTTCTTTATTTGTAGCTAATAAGTCTCCATTAGAACTATAAATATTCCCTCTTGGAGCCGGCTCTGGCATAAATCTAGTTGATCTTATATCCGCTTTAGATTCGAAACTCTGATGTTCAAAAACTTGTAGATAAATCAGTCTACATAATATAAGCGTAAATACTAATATAGCAATAGCTATAATAACACTATATCTATCTATGTACTTTCGATTTCGATTGAATCTCATTTAATCACCTATCTTCTTTAAATTCTAACTAAAATAAAACACATTTCTTAATTTTAACTCCCCTTTGAACTCTATCAATAATTAAAATACCCACCTAATATTTTAATTAAAATCATCTACTATTTTAATAATATATAACACTATCTTATTGATTTTATAATTTACACATGCTTAATTATTTAAAATTTATAAACAATGTTATGACATAATTCTTACTTACTAAAAATAAAACAGTGAGGATGCCTAGTATTATGACATCCTCACCATTTATTTTATTTTATTTATTTTATTTTATTTATTTGCCTCTGAAGTATTTTGACTAGCATTTTTATCTGTAATTTTAGGTAATGGAGGATTTAATGTGTAATCATATGGGACTCCTGCCATTGTTTTTGGATGGTAATTAGGATATTTTGTTTTAATTTCATTTCTGAAATAAGTTTCATATATAGCTCTTGCTACTGGTGCTCCTAAATAACCATGTATACCATTATAAATTACAACTGCTACCGCAATTTGTGGATTTTCCACCGGTGCAAATGAAATATATACTCCCCAAGCTGATCTACCAATATTATGTTCCCCTGATGTTAGTGAAGCTGTTCCTGTTTTACCTGCACTAGGTATTGGGAATCCTTGCTCTCCAAATACATAGTAACCTGTTCCATGAGGGTTATTATTAACATTGTACATACCTTGTTTTATAAGGTCTAAATTCTGCTTTGAAATATTTACTTTATCTATTACTTCAGGCTTAGTTTTTTCAACAACTTGCCCTGCAGGTGTTGTTACTTCATCTAATAAATGAAGTTTATATCTTGTTCCACCATTAGCAAGAGTTGAAACATACCCTGCAATTTGAAGTGGTGTAAACTCACTTGTTCCCTGCCCAATAGCAGCATACCCAAGCTGTGCTGGTGTTGTGATTGTAGTATACATTGTATATGCAACCCAAGCATCTATAGCTCTTGCTGTGGCATTTATATTCTCATCCACTGTGACTTTCGGTTCATTTTTAAGCCAATTATCAATTGAACTTTTAACCGTTGGTGATACAGTGTATAATTTTTTAATTGAAATTTCTAAAGCTTTTTCAAATTCATCTTGTGCTTTTGCACTTTGAACATCTGATTTCCCTACTTTATCTAATTGATCTGTTATAACTTTCTTAACTCCTGCTTTAGCATCTGATGCTTCTTTTGTATCAGTTTTTTCTACTCCAATATCTATTGGTGCAAATTTAATATTAACAGCATCAAAATGACCTGCTTTAAGTGAGTCAACTAAAGTCCACTTTGAATAGAATATTGAACTACTTTTAAAATCTTCAAAATTATAAGCATTTCCAAAGTTTTCAGGTATTTCTATTCCAGTTCCTTTTTTCTCATCTGTCCCTGGCATAGTACCAAGGCCATATTTAGCTGCATAATCACCAATTACATCTAAAGCTTCTGTAGTTTTTCCAAAATGATAGTATAATTTAGCTGCCATATTATAGAAATAGTTATTACAAGAAACTTGTATTGCTTTAACTATATCAACAACTCCATGATCATTATTATCTTTTGGAAGATTGTTACCAAATATATTAGGTTCAGCATGATAATATAATGTTGGTGAATCTGTTACTGTATAACTTGCATTTGTAACTCCAGTTTCTAAAGCAGCCGTGGCTGTTACTGGTTTAAATGTTGATCCTGGTGGTACAAGCCCCATAGTTGCATAGTTAAATAATGGTTTTGGAAGAACATCATATTTATCTGATCTGCCCCCACTTGAATTCTCTGGGAACATTTCATCTAAAGTTTTGTTTAGACCCATCATTTTTATAAACTCTTGCCCTATTTTAGCTACATCAAGATTAAAGTATTTTTTCACTACATCCATACTTACCTTACCAGATGCAAAATCATTAGGATTGTAGTTTGGTAAACTTGCTAATGCAAGTATTCCTCCAGTTTTAACATCAACTGCTACTACGGCTCCCATTCTAGCATTCTTTCCATAAGGTTCATTTTTTTGTATATAATCCATTTGAGTTTGTAACATTTTAGTAGCTGCATATTGAATATCAGCATCTATAGTTAAATGTACATTGTTTCCTGGATAAGCTTCTAATTGATATAAACTTCCGACTTTTTGACCTGCTGAATTAACTTTAACCATATCTCCACCAGTTCTACCTCTTAGAATATTTTCAAAAGAAGATTCTATTCCTGAAACCCCAACTAAATCTGCTGAAACATCATAACCTTTTTGGTCATACTTATTTGCCTGATTTGCTGGTATTGCCCCCATGTAACCTAATACATGTGATGCTAGTGTCCCATATGGGTAATATCTAACCGGTTTTTTCTCTACCTCAATACCTGGCAAAGAACTTAATTTTTGATAAAATATATATGCTGTTTTTTCGCCTATATTTGAAGCTATTTTAATTGGTTTAAAACCTGAATAACTTTGTAACTTCATATCATCTTTTACAAGCATAAATTCTCTAACTTCTGTTAAACTATAAGTTTTTAATAGTTCTTTCATTATATTACTAGGACTCATAGCCTTATATTTTTTATCAAAAGCTACCTGCTCTGTATGTGTCAAAGTCTTTCCTATATTGAGCATATTGTATAGTCCATATTCTTTTGCTAAAATATCAAATGTTTCATCTGGTGTATAAGCTGCTAAAACTTTACCAACTTCCGCCATCTGTTCATCTGTAAATTTACCATTATTTTTAGGGTATAACTTATTTTCAACAGCACCTTCAAGACTTCTATCATACATAAATCTTAACTTTTGACCATTCCACAATTTTTTATCTGTTTCACTAACCGGAAAATCAAAATATAATTTTCCTTGTGGATTTATCTTTAAATTAAAATTATCATCAATCTTATCATAAGCATTATTTTCTTTAAGTATTGATAATACAGAATTTATAGTATTATAAAATTCTATCATTCCCTCAGATGTTTTTGTAAATGTCAGCATATATGCTTCTTTATTTGTGGCAAGTAAATCGCCATCTTGACTATATATTTTTCCTCTAGGTGCCTGTTCTGGCATAAATCTAGTAGATCTTATATTTGCCTTAGCCCTTAAATTGTCATAATCAAAAATCTGTAAATATACAAGACGTGCTAAAATAGCTCCAAATACTATTAGAGCTATTAATGTTAACACTTTAAATCTATTTACAGGTTTTTTCTTCTTATTGTTTACTCTTTTCATTTAATCACCTGTGTTTACCAAATTTCCAAGTTTTCTTCATTAGATTTTTGTTTGATATTCTAGATACCCAACTATACATAACAACTGCCATCACTACATTATAAATAACCATTATAAATATATTTTCTATTGGTACACTTAAAGCTAATGCTTTCCCTATAATTAAAATTATAATAAACTTAACTGCTGTTAGCCCTGCAACAGTTGCTACCGGTATTATTATTCTATTTTTAATTATAGTATCACCTATATATGCAGCTATTAGACATAGTGCTAAATTGATAAGTGCATTTATTCCAAATATATGAGTGAAGTAAATATCCTGTAGTATACCCGAAATACTTCCTAGTATAATAGCATCCCAGTAACCATTTATTGTTGAAACTAATATAACAAAAACAAATAGTAAGCTTGGATAAACGCCTCCAATTCCAAGAAATGGCATTACGCTATTATCTAACACAAATAAAAGTATACAAATAAGGATAAGTATAATTTTTTTCATATCTCTATCCCCTTTGAATTAATATTTTATGTCACCTCTAGATGCATCTTTAGGAACAACTATAACTACTTGTGTTAGAGTATTAAAATCAGCAAATGGTTTAATTACAGCACTTTTTGAAACTTTAACATTATCAGTTTCAACAGCAGTAACCGCCCCTATTCTAATGCCTTGAGGATAAACTCCTCCAAGCCCTGAAGTTAATATTGTATCTCCAGCTTTAATTGCTGAACTCATTGGTAAGTTATAAATTTTTGCAAGTGGTTCTCTGCTACCAATATCTCTGTAACCTCTAACAATACCAGAAACTTCATTAGTTTCCTCCACTGTAGCTGCAACCGCTGTATTTGAGCTTGATATTGTTTGAACTTTAGCCCAATTACTATGAACCTCTATTACAATACCAACTAATTCATTACCTGCAATGACTATCATATCTTTTTTCAACCCTGAATCTGCTCCTCTATCAATAATATATCCTTCATAGAAGCTTCCTCCTGATTGACCAATTATACTTGCACCAACATAATTATATTCTGAATGTTGATCTTTAAAACTAAGTTCTTTCTTTAATTGTTCATTCTGTGTTTTATAAGTATTATAACCAACTAATTGGTTTTGTAATTCTATTACTTGCTTCTTTAAACCATCATTTTCTTCTTTAACTTCTGAGAAGCTAGCAAAGAAATCTATTCCACCTTTTATTTTCTCACCTGCTGTGTATATTGCTTTTTGGACAGGGTTAAATCCTGCACCTAGTGCCCCAGATATAAAATCTGAATTTGTTTTAGCTGTATAAATAATTACACCTAAAAATGTAACTGACAGAACTATAACCGTTACTGCCAGTTTACTTTTAAAAAACTTCATCTAAAATTTAGCCTCTTTGTTGCTTAGCAATTAGATCGAACTTTTCTAATGCTTTTCCTGCTCCTAAAGCAACACAATCTAATGGTGATTCAGCTATGTGAACAGGCATATGTGTTTCGTGGTTTATTAAAAGGTCTAACCCTCTTAATGAAGCCCCTCCACCTGCTAGCATGATTCCTTTATCCATGATATCTGCAGCAAGTTCTGGTGGTGTTTTTTCTAATGTTGTTTTTATTGACTCTACTATTAAAGCAACTGGCTCTTTTAAAGCATCTCTAATTTGACCTTCATTAATTTCAACTATTTTTGGAAGACCAGATAGTAAATCTCTACCTTTGATTTCCATAACTTCATCTTCTTCACCTTCAACTTTGAAAGCTGATCCAAGTTGCATCTTAACTTGCTCTGATGTTCTTTCACCAATCATTAAGTTGTACTCTTTTTTTACATAGTTAATGATTGCTTGATCTAACTCATCTCCAGCAACTCTTAATGACTTGCTTGTAACAATTCCGCCAAGCGAAACAACTGCAACCTCAGTAGTTCCCCCTCCAATATCAACTATCATGCTTCCTGTAGGTTCATCAACTGGAAGTCCAGCTCCAATAGCAGCTGCCATAGGTTCTTCCATAAGAATTACTTCTCTAGCTCCTGCTTGCTTTGTAGCTTCTTCGATAGCTCTTTTTTCTACTTCTGTAACCCCTGATGGGAAACATACTATTATTCTTGGGCTTGTGAAAGCACCTTTATTTGTTACTTTATCTATAAAGTTTTTAAGTAAAGTTTGTGTTACATCAAAGTCAGCTATTACTCCATCTTTTAATGGTCTTATAGCTACTATATTTCCTGGTGTTCTACCTATCATTTGTTTAGCCTCAGCACCTACTGCTAATGCCTTTTTTGTTACATTATTTATAGCAACAACTGATGGTTCTCTTAAAACTATACCTTTTCCTTTAGCAAAAACTAAAGTATTAGCTGTTCCTAGGTCAATTCCTAAGTCTTTAGTCATTCCAAATCCAAATAAACCCATGTTTATTCCCCTTTCGATTATATAATTCCTTTTTCTTTTAAACTTATAAATTTGTTTCTTCCTAATATAACATGATCTAAAAGTTCAATCCCTATGATTTCACCACAAGACTTAATTCTTTTTGTTATATTTATGTCTTCAATACTAGGTGTCGGATCGCCTGATGGATGATTATGACATAAAATTATTGAAGCCGCACTAAAATTAATTGCTTCTTTAAAAATCTCTCTAGGATGTACTATTGAACTATTTAAACTACCTTTAAAAACTTCCTTAGTTGATATAATATTATTCTTAGTATTCAAACATAACAATCTAACAACCTCTTGGTTGTCTTTAAAAAAATTATGTCCAATCAAATCTACTACATCTTTTGCTGATTTAATCTGCAAACTATCTCTTTTTTCATTAGCGGCTCTATCATAAAGCTCACAAGCTGCAATTAATTGAGAGGCTTTTGCCTCTTTGATTCCCTTAATTTTCATAAGAACTTCAATAGGTGTATTAAAAATCCCACCTACACCATTTACATCTGCTAATAGTCTTTCTGAAAGTTTTAAAGCACTTTCATCTTTTGTACCTGTTCTTAATAGTAGAGCTAATAATTCAGCATCAGATAATGCTTTAACTCCTCTATTTAAAAGCTTCTCTCTCGGTCTTTCATCTTTTGGCATATCATATATCTTCAAATTTTGTTTCAAATAAAAACTTCCTTTTTTAGATATTTACACCATTAAAAATCCAATGTTTTGAGTATATTATACAATACGTTTAAAGGTAATCCCATTACATTGTAATAACATCCCTCTATTTCCTCTACAAATACTGCAGCGAAATCTTGTATTCCATAAGCACCTGCTTTATCCATTGGACTTCCTGTATCTATGTACTCTTGAATTTCTTTATTAGTAAGCTTTGAAAACTTCACTTTTGTGAAAACAGCTTTTTGTATTATTTTATTAGTAGTCGTATCAAGAACACATAAACCTGTGCATACTCTATGATTATTACCACTTAAAGAACTTAACATACATTCAGCTTCTTTTCTATTTTTAGGCTTTCCTAATATTTTATTTTCTAGCACAACAATCGTATCCGCTGAGATAACAATAGCTTGCTTTTTAATATTTTGTGCCACTTCTTTCGCCTTACATATTGCTAATTCTTTCACATATGATTCTACATCTCCAGTAAATTTGATAAGTGATTCATCAAATTCAGATGCTATTACCTCGAAATCTTTTACAATCTTTGACAAAAGCTCTTTTCTTCTTGGAGATTTTGAAGCTAAAATTATAGACATATTAAAAATCCGCTCCTATCTTTGAATATAAAATAGTACTTTTTCTAACAAAAATCAACCTAAAATCCTATTTTCTTTATCATCCTATATAGTTTAACATTTATTATTTTTATGCACAAGCATAAAAAGTTCTTTACTAAGAATTTTAATACTTATTTTTACCATAGAAGTTTACAAAAATATTATACATGATTCACACCCAAAATTAAAGAACCCTGAAAGTTTCAGAGTTCTTTGTTTTCTCAATAATTATAATCTATCTACTGTAAATATTTATTAAAATTCAATTACAAGTTGATGTTATTTAAAGGTAATTGCTATAACAATTTTTGGGGAATTATCAAAATTTTAACCCTTTATTTATAACTACTTACAACATTGTATATTGTCTGATATATCTTTTCAATTTCTTTACTAGTAATTTCAACTGGAAGTTCATTTATCATTTTTTTCATTGCTATAAAATTACTAAGCTTTGCATCATCTGTAACTTCTGTTAATGTACTTGCCCAAGTTTTAAATTTGTCACTTTTAACACTTGCTACATCTGCCTCATTTAACTTTACTGTTATATCAAGAATTCCATTTACCATTTCTATTATAGCTTTATCTGTTACTGTTTCTCCTGGAAGATTGAATCTTACTTTTGTGTTCTCAATTTCTTTTTTAGTAAATTCATCTAATAACTTCTTAGCCTCTGCTTCACTACCGATATAACATACAACTCTAAACTTATCACCCTCAGTTAAAATTTTTGCACTTTCTCCAATTTTTTCTTTTACTGCATCAGCACTTTCTTTCTTAGAAAAATATCCACATTGGACAACTGTGTATGTAGTAGCTTCTGTTGTACTTGCACTTTCTGTTTGCTCTTTTTCATCTTCTTCTTTTTCCTCTGCAACTACTGGTGGAACTTCAATCTCTTCACTTGGATCTTCTGTTGGTTTTTTCTCTTCTGTTTGAGTTGTCTTATCTTTTAGTTTTGTTTTTTCATTAACAGGGAACATTTGGAAAAATATTAAACTTCCGATAAGTAATGCTAAGACAACCACTGCAAGTATCATCATAATTGTAGTTTTCCAGTCATCATTCTTTTTCTTTGGTTTCATATCATATCTTGTATACTTCATAAATTCACCACCTTAAAATATCTCTATATAAACATACTTATTTAAATGATGCTGAATTTATTCCTAAAAATCATAAATATTTCAAAAAATTATGTAAAGTAAATAAAAAAAATCCTCTGCATAAACTTACAGAGGATTTTTATATTTATTATTTTAAAGCTTTAAGTAATTCTATTAAGAATTCCCAAACATTTTTTATTGAACTTATGCTAACATGCTCGTCTGGTGTGTGAACATCTGCCATGTTAGGACCAAATGAAATCATATCAAGTCCAGCTTCAACTTTTTCACTTAAAAGTCCACATTCAACTCCAGCGTGAATAGCTACAAGTTTAGCATCTTCTCCTGTCATATCTTTATAAACCTTTTTAGCAATCTCTCTTACTTCTGATTCTGGGTTATACTCCCATGATGGATAGCTTGATGAAACTTCAAGTTTTGCTCCAATTACATCTGCAACATTTTGAATTTTATCAAGGAATGCCCATTTTTGGCTATTAACTGAACTTCTTGTAGCACTATCAAATGATACTGTCTCATTAGTTGTAGTAACTACTCCAAGATTTGTTGAAGTCTGAACAAGTCCATCCATGTCCATGCTCATAACTTCTACTCCGTTAGGCATTAATTGAAGTCCCATGATAACTTTTCTCTTAGTTTCTTTTGAGAATATTTCAAGTGGCATAGCCTCTTCTTTTACCATCTCAACAATAACATTAGGGTCTTGAACTCTAAGTTCTGCTTTTATTTCATTTTCAACTTTTTCTACTATTTCACTCATTATTGCTATATCTTTTTCATCTATAACAACTAAAGTATCTGCTTCTCTTGGTATAGCATTATTTTTTGAACCACCACTTATTAAAGCCATGTCAAAATCAACAACTTTATAAATTTCATTTAATAGTCTACCCATTAATTTATTAGCATTTCCTCTAGCTTTGTTAATTTCCATTCCTGAGTGTCCACCTCTTAATCCCTTAACTCTAAGTTCATAAGCAACTTTCTCTTCAGGTGTTTGTGTCCAATCTATATCAATTACTAATGTATTTCTTGCACCACCAGCACAACTTACAAGTAATTCTCCCTCAACTTCTGAATCTGCATTAAGAAGTATTTGTCCCTTAATATTTTTTCCATCAAGTGCAATTGCACCACTCATTCCAACTTCTTCATCTGTTGTAACTAAAAGTTCTAAAGCTGGGTGCTCATAATTCCCTGCAAGAACTGCCATTCCATAAGCAACAGCGATTCCATTATCAGCTCCAAGAGTTGTGTCTGTAGCGTAGATATTATCTTCAACTATTCTTAATTTTAATGGATCTTTTTCAAAGTCATGCTCTGTTCCTTTATTTTTTTCACAAACCATGTCCATGTGTCCTTGAATTATAACACCTTTAGCATTTTCATATCCTTTAGATGCTTCTTTTCTTATAACAATGTTATTTGCTTCATCTTGGATAACTTCAAGATTTAATTCATTAGCAAACTTAACAAGATAATCACTTATTGCCTGCTCATTACCTGAACCTCTTGGGATTTGTGTAATCTCCTCAAAATATTTAAAAACATCATATGGTTGTAATTCTTCTAATACTCTCATTTCATTCACTCCTAAATTCATTTTATATTTTAAATATCAACTGATATCTTTCTACTATCTTTATTTTATAGAATTCTTTATTTCATTGAAATTCTACAAAAAATTTATTTCTTATTTATATTATACCAAACTTTTCTTCTTAGAACTAATTCTTTTAAAGATTAAACTTTCTTCTTATTTATAGAAAAAGAAGTTAAAACATAATCAAATTACATTTTAACTCCTCTTTTTAATATTTATATCAGTATTCTATTCCTAGAATTTAAAATCTTTGAATAAATCTGAAAGTCCACCAAAGTCTTCTTCAGCATCATTATACTGTTCGTATTCTACTGATCTATCAACTGCTTCTTTTATGCTAAGTGACAATTTTTCTTTTTCTATATCAATAGCAAGTATTTTAACTTTAACTTCTTGACCCATTTTTAATACATCACTAGCTGAATTAATTCTATCTTCTGATATTTGTGAGATATGAACAAGCCCTTCAACTCCACCATTAACCTGTGCAATCGCTCCTACTTGAATAAATCTAACTATTTTAGCATCTACTGTTTCACCAATTTTATTCTCTTTAGCAAATTTAGTCCATGGATTTTCACATAAATCTTTTAATGAAAGTGAAAGTCTCTCCCTAGCTAAATCTACTTCTTTAACATAAACTTCAACAGTATCCCCTACTGTTAATATATCTTCCACTTCTCTAACTCTAGTCCAAGCAAGGTCATTTATGTGTATTAAGCCTTCAACTCCACCAATATTAACAAATGCTCCAAATTTAAGGATTTTTGTTACTTTACCCGTTCTATTTTCACCTGCTTGTATTGTTCTTAAAATTTTTGCTTCTTCAGCTTTCTTTGCAACTTCTTCTATAACTCTTCTTGAAACAACAACTTTTCTATCTTCTTTGTTAAACTCTATTAATTTAACTTCTAGAGTTGTTCCAACTAAAGTTTCTATATTCTCTATTCTTCTAGCAGCACACTGTGATGCTGGCATAAATACTCTTATCCCATCAATATAAGCAAGTAATCCACCTTTTACAGCTTCTTTAATTTTAATTTCAAAAGTTTTATTTTCTTTGAATATATCCTCTAACTTATCCCATGCTTTTATAGCATCAGCTTTTCTTTTTGATAATGCAACATTTCCATCCCCATCATCTGTGCTAATTACCATAACATAGATTTCATCATCTGCATTTATAGTACTCATATCAAAATCAACATCACTTGATATTTCACTTTTTGAAACTACTCCGTCTGCAAAATGTCCTATATTAACTATGACTGCATCATTGTTAACACTAACAACTTTCCCTTTAATTATTTCACCTTTTCTAAAGCTCTTTAATTCAAAGTCATTCATTATTTCATCCATTGACATATTTTCATTGCTCATAGTTTACATCTCCTTGTAACATACAACATAATATTTTTATCTAATAGCCTATAACATACTATCATAAATTTATAACTAAAATTTTAATATGCTATAAACTCCTATTACACTTATTTTACATAACTATTCTAAATAACTCAATACTTCTACTTCAAATCATTTATTGTTATTGTTGCATGACCTGATTCATTTAAAGCTTTCACTATATTTTGAAGTGGTGAATTCTCTAGATGCTCAGTTTTCACAACTCCATTTTCACCCTTATTAAACTTAAAGAACTCCATCTCTTTAATTGGGTGAAGATAAAATGCTGTTAGTATATTTTTTCTATTTATATTCTTTTCTATCTTCTGTGCCATATCACTACCATCTTTTGCTTCTGTATAAAGAAGTGGTGCTGGTACATATATAGTCGAATCATTTCTTTTACTTACCACAGTCTGGAAGTTCCAATATATTTTGTAAGGTTCAAAACAAGCATCTATATATTCTTCTATAATAGTCTGCTGCTTTTTAGTTGCATGATAATGTCCACTCTCAAAGAATGAAACTGGAATTTTTAGATACTTTGCAGTTTCAAATGCTGACTCTACAAGTTTCCTTGTTTCCTCTTCACTTGTATTAAACTCTGTACTTAAATCACTACCAATACCCGACTTATAAAGTCCTGCTTGATGAGTATACCCATGAAGTCCAATCACTCCGCCTCTATAAATCATATAGTCTAACATATTTACAAACTGAATATTTGCCATACTCTTTATTACCATCAAATCATTATCTATTTTATTTGCAGGGTCTTTAAATCTTGGAATCCAAGCTACATTAAACACCACCCCATTCTCATAAAGATAATCTGCAGTTGCCTTTGTACTTTGAACTCCATGATTAGTTACATATTCATCCCCTGCTCTTACATCTTCTAGTCTAATCATTGCACCTTTACCTGATAATTTATTTCTATCAACTATTGGTGTTACTTTCTTTTCTAACTTAAACAGGCTAACTACCTTTTTCTCATGGTCCCAACTATCTCCAAGTGATAAAATTTGTTCTAGGTCATTTAATGATATGTATGTTTCTCCAAGCATATCTATTAAATCCCCTCTTAATATATTAAGAGTTCCATCCTTTAAGAAGTTTTTATTAACCAAATCAAGTCTTACACCCTCTATTTCATAAACATTATCTGCACTTGAATATTCTATGCCCATACTATCTAAAAACTTATCTAAAGAAAAATAATATCTTTGGTATTGTTCTATTACAACACCTGCTTCCTCTAAAACTTTTCCATTAAACTCAAACTTAACATCCTTTACTTCTTTTACATCATCAAAATGTGTAAGCTCTACTTCCTTTTTAATATGTTCATCTCTTGATACATATGAATCCTTATATACAACTTTTCCATCTTCAACTCTTATATCTTTTATCATAGAAAATCTATAATAGCATACTGTTCCTACATATATAACTACTACTGTCCCAAGCACTCCTAAAAGTACATTTCGAACTTTTTTCCATAAACCTTTTTTTAATTTCACCTTTGCCATATTGTCCCCCTTAACATCAAGTGTTAATAATATGATAAGGTAATATTATACAATTAGATATATAGTTCAAATAAATTTATTACTTTATTAATTTTTACAATGCATCTCTTGTGAACACAAAGTTTTCATCATCAGATAACTCTTGTGCAAACTCATATCTATCATAATCAAAAGCTTTTAAGCCTTCTACTTCTTCAATTCTATTCTTAACCATGAAATTGACCATCATTCCTCTAGCCTTTTTAGTATGAACTACTACCGTTCTATACTTTAATCCCTTTCTTTCCTTAAATACTATATTAACTACCTTAACTCTCTTTTTAAGTTTTAAAACTTTTGCATACTCATTAGAAGCAAGATTTACTATAACTTCTTCCCCACTACTATGAACTTCTTCTAATATACTATCTGTTAAAATTTCACTCCAAAAATCATAAAGGTCCTTACTTCCATTAACTGAAAGCTTAGTTCCCATCTCTAATCTATAAGGTATCATCCCATCAAGTGGTCTAAGTGAACCATACATACCAGATAAAATTCTAAGCTTCTTATCACAAAACCTCAGCTCATCATCAGTAAAGTTTATTGCATCTATACCTCTATAAACTTCTCCTGAAAAACTTAAAACTGCTGGCTTCTCATTTTTCCCATCATAAACTTCCCAATCTTGATTTCTTCTAAAATTAAGTTCTGCAAGCTTATCATTTATCTTCATTAAATTTGTAAGTGCTGGAATCTCATATTCTTTTAGAGTATCCATAACTTCCTTTGACTTATCTAAAAATCTTGGTCTTGCCACTTCTATATTTAAATTTATATTTGTTTCATCCATACCTTTTGCAGGTGTTATAATTGCTATCATAATTTCTCCTACTTTCTCTAAAATACATTTTTTCTAATTATATTATTTATTTTACTCATTTTCAAATGCTCATAAGAACTTATGTTCTATAAAATTTAAATTTAGGGTATAATATTAGTTAGCAAATTTTTTAAAGGGAGGTAGAAATTTATGAACTCATACTTTGATAATGTAGTTTATATGGATATAAAAACTAGCAGTCTTAGTTCAAAAGATGGAGAAATTTTAGAACTAGCTTGTGTTAAGTTTTCTAAAGAGAAAGTTTCATACTTCCAAAGACTAATTAAAAATAAAACTAGAGTTAGTAAAACTGTTATGGAAAATCTACCTGGTATTGAAGCTATTGACCTTGCTAAAGCACAGGAACTTGATATTGTTTTAGATGAAGTAAAACTTTTTATTGCTAATCTTCCTATAATAACTCATAACGCTAACTTCAAAAAAGAATTCTTAGAAGTAGCCTTCTTTAAAAGTAATATGATTATAAAAAATAAGTTTCTAGATTCAGTAGAACTTATAGCACTTATAGAGCCTTATCATAGAGAATATACGCTAAAGTCATTTGCTAAAAATATTCTTAGAAAAGATTTTATTAATAGGGCTAGTGAGAATGTAGCTTATACTATTGAGATAATAAATAAAATTCTTGAGCGAAATAATATAGGTGATTTTACAGCACAATATACTCAGCTTATTGGGGATTGGGCTTTTACTCCTTATCTTGAAAAGTATCATCTTAATGAGGAGCTTATGAAAATTAAGCCTGAAGTTGAAGTTATAGATATTGAAGAAAAAGATATAACTCCTATAAAACTTAAAAGGAATTGTGAGGATTCACTAAAAGATATAAAAGCTTTTAAAGCTATAAACCCTACATATAAATTTAGACAGGCGCAGTATGATGTAATGCAAAATGTTAGAAAAACTTTAGATACTGGTAGTATCTCAATAATTGAAGCTCCTACTGGGACTGGAAAAAGCATAGCTTATCTGCTCCCATCTATAGTTAAAGCATATAAAACAGGACAAAAGATATTTATATCTACAAATACTAAAGAACTTCAAAGACAATTAACCCAAAAAGATATACCTTTTCTTTTAAAGAGTTTTGACCTTGAGAATAAAGTTGATTTTGTAAATATCAAAGGTAAAGGAAATTATATCTGCCAAGAAGTTCTTGAAGATATTCTAAAGGATACTATCTATGACCAAAATAAATCTACAACAGAAAAACTCGCACTAATATATCTTGATAGATACAGTAAATCTGGTCAATATGGTGACTTTGAGGAAATAAACTACTTTGTCAGAGAACAATTTAAACTTGATAACTTCATACATTTTTGTAGTTCTGATAGTGATGGTTGTGATATTAAAAACTGTCATAAGAAGTGTTTCTATAAAAATACAGTAGAAAAACTAAAAGATAGTTCAATTGTAGTTCTTAACCACTCTCTTCTTTTAAAATGGAGTTATGATGATGAAATTAAAAATGTAATTATAGATGAAGCACATAATCTTAGTGATTCCATATTTGATGCTTATGCAGGTGCTATAAATTCAAGAGGAGTTAAAAGACTTTTACTTGAAATTTTAGACTTTGAGAAGAAAAAGGGTTATATAAATTATGTTTGGAAGCATACTCAAAATCGTTCAAGTAACTTTAGAGAAAAACTTCGTGATAAAATGAAAACTGCTTTTAATACAATGGAGCGAATTCCGTATGTTTCACTTAAATCATTATCACTTGAATATGACCTTGATGTAACTTTTAATCAAGAGTATCCAAACTTTAATGATGTTAAACATGAATTATTAGTTTTAAAAGAAGACCTTTTAGATATTTATAAAGACCTTAAAAACTTTATATCAGGAAATAACCTTGAAGATTCTAAAGTTAAAAATAGAGCTGAAGTTTTAATAAAAAAAATAGATAGGGTTAAAGAATGTATAGACTTTATAGAAATTTATACAGCAGACCATGAAAAATCAAATTGTTATGGATATTACTGTTCAAAAAATAGAAAAGGCTTTGAAGCTTATATTAAAGACCTTAATTCACCACTTATCTTCTTTGAAAAGTTTTTAAATAATACTCATAGTTGTGCTTTTCTATCTGCTACTCTAAAAAACAAAGGTAGATATGATGAATTTAAAAGATCACTTGCAATAGATAAAGTAGAAAATAGACTTATAAATGAAGTTAAGGATGTTGATAACAGCTTTGATTTACCAAGACGAACTGTTGTAGCCTCTCCATCAGATACACCTAGATATTATGATGAAGATTTTAATAAATTCATGGTGAAAACAACACTTGATATACTACAAAAAGTTCCTGGGAATCTACTTATACTTTTCACAAGTAAAAGAAGACTTGAAAACTTTAAAGAAAAAATAAGCTTATTCCTATCAACTAATAATATAAAGATTTATCAAGGGAAAAGAGATATAGAAAAACTTCAAGATACAAGTCAAAGAGCTGTACTTTTGGGTTCTAGAGGATTTTTTGAGGGGATTGATATTCCTGGAGATGCACTTAGCTGCGTATTAATGGATAAACTACCTATCATAAACCCAAGTGACCCACTCTACTCTAAACTTATGAGAAATGGTAGAAGCTTTAGTTCTATAAATAATCCTAGAGTTGTTACAAGTTTTAAACAATGTTTTGGAAGGCTTATAAGAACAGAACTTGACTATGGTTATTTTGTAGTTTTTGATAAAGGAAAAGATAACTCTCTTTGGTCAGAACTTTCAAGAGAATACCCAAAGATTACTTTCACAAGCGAAAATTCAAAATCACTAACAAAGAATATGGATAGAAAATTTATTGAATGGAATACTTTAAACATGGACATAATAATAGAGAAAAGTATTTCAAGCCTAGAGATATATCTTAAAGATAATAAAAAAGAGCTATTTGGCAACTCCCTAAAGCTAATAGATTCTTTAAATAGATTTTATGAACTTGAACTTCGCAAAAAGAAATTAAATCAGAATATAATCTTTGAGAGTAATAACAAAAAACTACTGTCATTTTATAAGCCTCTAGGCATCGAAATACAACTAAGAAATAAAAGATTAATTACAGAAACAATAGCTAAATGTTTTAAATAAATACACTCAAAAAAAGCCCCAAAACTTACGTCTTGGAGCTTTTTTTATTTTAAACTAGTATGTTTTTTTTCACTTAATTTCGAATAACAATATTCAATTATATCACTTCGCTTAATTATCCCTATAAAGACCCCATCATCATCCACTACTGGAACAAAGTTTTGAGATGTCGCAAGTGATATTAAACTGTCCATATCAGAGTTTATAGTAACACTTTTGTGATTTACCTTTTTTTCAATACTTTTAACTTTAACTTCATTTGTATTTTCAAAAGTTAATCCCTTAGTATTTTTTAATTTCCAAAGTAAATCCCCTTCTGTTAATGTTCCTACATAAATCCCTTCATCATTTATTAGTGGAATTGCTGTATAACTATGATGTTCCATTCTTTCTAAAACTCTTCTCATAGTTGCACTTTCTTTTTCATGAACCACTTCAATTTTTGGAGTTAGGAAAAACGCAATATTCATTATTAATCTATCCCTCATCTTTTTCTATATTTGTAATATTAAAAGCTAATAAACTTTTACTACCACTTATATTCTATCATATTTAAAATTGATTTTGATTACCTTAATTATTACATATCAATTAATTTTTACAATTATTTCCTACTGCTTTTAAATCTATATGAATAATTAAAATACTCATAATTATCTAAAGCTGTAATTACCTCTGTATGTATAATCCCACCAGCAATATTTTTTCTTAAAACTACTTCTTGAAGGTATCTAGCATCACAAGCTTCACATATTCCAAGTGATAAGAATTTAGTTTCTAAATATGCAAGTGGCTCAATTACATTAAGCTTTTCTGAGCACTTCTCACATTTAAACTCCATCATATGCTCCTGTGGATTATGACGTCTTAAATCTTTTATCTTTAGTGTAGGTAATGCATATACATCATCAACTATATGTTTTTCTATAGTATCTTTTTTATATATTTTTCTAAGCACATCTGCTGTATAAACTGCATCATTTAACGCATCATGTAACTTGCTATTATCAACCTCTATTTTAAGTTCCTCTAATGCAACTTTAAGTCCTATAGGTTTTTTATAAGATAATAACTTTGTGCAATATTCTTGTAAATCTAAGTATTTTTTAATCCAAAATACATCATTGTGCCCTTGGTATTTAGCATTAATAACTATCTCCGCAATATCATCAGTTGCCCATGAACAAACTAAATTATCTTCACCAACAAACTTTTTAAGTTCAATAAGTCCCTCTTTAAGAGTAACTGCACCTTTAAGGTGCTGCTCTGTTATCCCAGTCATATCTGTAATTTTAGGATTTAAAACTGGAAATGCACAAGACTTTGTATAAACCTTGAATTCATCTATTTGTTTCATATTTTCATCAAGTTTTACAGCACCTATTTGAATTATTTCATTTTGAACCTCTAAAGTTCTAAGGTGTCTGTTTCTTTCATATAAATGCGGAAAATATTTAGTTATATTCTGCATATTGTTAAATTCTAAATCTAGTATTATATATCCCATTCCTAGCATCCCTTCATTTTTACCATATCTAAGTTAGCATCTTTTTTATCTATAGCTAACTTCAATTTATTTTTTCTTTAATCTACTAAACTACCCTATCAATTTAAAAGGCCCTAAAGAGAGATTATATTATGTAACTCCCCTTAGAGCCTATTTCAAACTAGCTAAGTTTTTTCTAGAATTTTGTCCACATCTCTAATGCTTTAGCAGCAAGAGCATTTTGTCTTTTTTCTAAAATATCCATATTCCAGTTTTCATTTGCAAATATTTCTTCTGTAATTTTAAATTTACCTTTTTTACTTAAGTACTCTTCTACTTTTTCAGTAAATGGTTTGTTATTAAGTCTTGTGTTTTTAGCTCCTGCTATAAGAACTAAGTTTCCAAGCTTATTAGCAAAGTTTCTTCTTTGGTCTGCTTTAAAGTTTACAAGCCATGAAGCATCTTTAGCATTTCTAGGTAATACATGTTCTACCATTACTTTATTAGTATAGTAGTCAACTATTTCCCCTTCATTAAGTTCCATATCCATTCTTACGAACACATATTTTGGAACTGTCATTCTTCCCTTACTATAGAAGTCCATATCATTTAATGCATTTCTAAAGAATCCTGTTGTTTTCTCAAGGTCTGCAATAAAAGCATCACTTTGTCTGATTGCATCAAGAGATGCTGCACTATCTATAACATTAATTATATCATAAACTCTTGTAAGTCTATCTGCAAATGAGTTACCATTTACCCAATCTATTACAATTCTTTTCTCTAAAAGCTTAACAAATGCTAAAATATCATCAGCACTTGGGTTAAATTTCTCTACAAATCTGATTATAGCTGCTGCCCAATCTTCATATGGTAAGAATTCTCTCATTGCTGTAAGTAAATTTTTGTAATATATATTTTTATTTTTATCATCTGAACCAAGCTCTGCATCTACAACATACTTGCTATATATTTCTTTGATAGCATGCATGTGATTTGTAAACTCTACACCCTTGTATCCATCTTTTTTTGGATAAATAACTTTTGTATACTCATCATATAATGAAGCTTCTGCTTTCTTTTTAAGAGTTGTTGTTCTCATAAATCCTATAAGCATTTCAAGAGCATCTTTTCCTAAATCAATCTCATCATTTTCCCATATTTCTGTATACTTTTGTCTTTCTTCTAAAGGTATAACTCTAAGATTTTCACTTTTTAGAAGATCTGCATTTGTAAGAGGTAATCCTCTTGAGTTGATAACGTTGAATAATCTAAATGCTGACTCAAATGAGTTAGTAGTTATAACAACTAAAACAACTTTTTGTAATAAGTACTTTATAAAGTCATTTAACTTACTTTCAAGTAAAATTCCTTTTTCATCTATAAAGCTAGTTCTAAATATCTCTAAAGCATTTACCATGTTTAACTTAGTTTCTGAAAGTTCTGCTTTATCAAGCTCTGTAACAAGGCTAGTTCCCATTTCTGTAAGAACATACTTCTTAAAGAAATCACTCTCTTTTCCTCTTACTTTAACTCTTATGTTCTCTTCTATTCCCATAAGCTCATTTGGCTCTTGGTATATTAATGATGTTAATACTTTTCTGTACTCATCATTATTTATTATGTCTCTAATTGTTGCTATAAGCATTATTAGTGAAGTAAGTCTTTGCTGTCCATCTATAACTTCATAACGCCCAAATCCATCTTCTCTATATTCTTTTCCACAAAGAACTACACTTCCTATAAAGTATGGCTCATAGTTTTCAAAATCTTTTCCCTCATTTAATCTTATAGAATCATTGATATCATCAACTAATTGCTTTAAGTTTTCTGTTGTCCATGAATAAGCTCTTTGATAATCTGGAATCTCAAATAAGAACTTAGGGCTTAAAAGGTCTTTTATAAAATATTCTTTTGCTTTAATTTTTTCCGTAAACAATGCGTTTCCTCCTAAATATCAGAGATTTTTTAATCTCATAAAAAAAAAGCCTTTTATAAAATTAAAAGGCCTAATTCTCTATATTATGTTAACTATGCTTTCAGTATATCAGATTTACTCCATTTTGTCTAAGCATCCACGTGTGTCTAACTATTCTATTTCAATACCTGCCATCCTCATAAGATACCTAGCATTTCTTGTCTTTGAAACACCTCTTCTAAGTTTATAGTCAAATCTTAACTTATTCTCCTCATAAAACTCTCTAAAGTTGTAATTTATAATATAATTAATATCTGTTTCCATATCACAAAGTTCTAAATCATGAGTTGATACAAGCCCTATACTCTCACCCTCTAAAAGTTGATTTATAAGAACCTGTGCACCCTCATGTCTATCAACAGAATTTGTACCCTTAAATATTTCATCAAGAAGGAAAATTATTCTCTCACCTCTTTTTGAAGCATCAACTATATTTTTAACTCTTAAAATCTCTGCATAAAATGAAGATATACTCTCATTTAAATTATCAGTAGTTCTCATACAAGTGTAGATATTTACTATTGGTGTACTAAATTCTTTTCCCTTAACCCCAAGACCTAGATAAGACATAAACATACTAAAGCCAACAGTTCTAAGGAAAGTACTCTTACCTGACATATTTGAACCTGTTATAAGCGCTACTCTTTTATTTGTATCAAGAGTGAAACTATTTGATACTCCAACCTCAAGCAACATAGGATGAACAACTTCCATAGCTTCAATCACTAAGTCATCATTAATTGTAGGAAGTACATACTCCTCTCCTGAAATAACACTAAGACTTTCTAATGCTTCAAATTCTCCAAGTGCTCTCATCCAATTCCCCACATTATCTTTATGCTTTACTTTCCATCTTTCTGCCCTAGCTAAAAGATGGTAATCCCAGTAAAATACTGCATTAAATAATTTATAAAAAGCATTTTGCCTATCATTAAGCCATGAGCCCACCTTATAAAGTTCTCCAAGTGCCTCACTTGCATTCTCTTCCTTTTTAACTAGACTCTTCACTTCATTTAATTTATCTGACTTAAAATCTTCCTTTTCTAAAAGTGCTAAAGCAGTTACATACCCTGAAAGCTCACCTTTTAATTCATCAAAAAGTTTAACTCCCTCTTCTGCTTCTTTCCCAACATTACTTACTATAAATAAATTAATAGCAAGAAGTATAAGTACAACCTTAAAATCTAACATTCCAAGAGCCATAAATACTATTGCAATACATGTAACTGCTGGTGCAACAAACTTTAAAACACTAATCCCTGTAGATAAAAGATGTTTATTATCAATTTGTACCCAATCTAATAAATAATGCTTTGTAATATCTTTCTTTTTTACATCCTTAGAATATGACTTTCTTAAAGCCGATAAAAACTTCTCTCTTAAAACATACTTTTCTGAAAGTTCTTTTAAAGCCTTTTGACTTCTATAAATTTCATTTTTGCTAAGTCCATCTTTAAAAAGAAGTTTATCCTTTAAAGCTTCTCTTCCATAAATAGTTCTTGTAGCATTTATCCATTGGAAAAATGATTTTTTACCAAAGACATCTAAATCTCCTGAAAAACCATGACCTGCCTCAAGATATTCCTCTCCTGTATCAGAAAATGACTTCCACTCACCATTACTTCTTTTTATATCATCCGAATTTAAATCCACTGAATTTTGAGCTTCATTCATATCCTCCTCTATACTATTATGCCATTTTATAAGAGCAAAAAAGACTATAACAGACACCACTATAAATGTAACTGATATAAACTTAAAACTACTTCCAAAGAAATAATTTGCTCCAAATACAATTAATACAAGGCAATCTATAAATCTTAAAAAACTTACTAAATTATATTTACTCTTATAACCTTTTAATTCTTCTTCTCTCTCTTCTATTCTTTTTTTATAAAATCCTATTTTTTCAACCATAATACTCCCCCCTTTTAATCGTTTATAGTTTACTTAATTATTAACTAAATTATACCATGCAATGACCTTTTTTAATTTAGACAAACTATAAACCTTTCTCACCATTTAATTTATTATGTAAAGTCTTTATCTATAATTTATATTAGCTACCACCTAAAAATATACCTAATTAATGTAGATATAAAATAAAAAGCTAGTTCAAAATTTAACTTTTGAACTAGCTTCTCTCTATTTTAAATTATTATATATAGTCTCTAGGTTTTCTTTCATAGTTTCTATATAAGATTTATCTCCATTTTTAGTTTCAAGACTTGATATTTTAACAACCTTAGCTCCAACTTCATTAGCTAAAGTTTGTGATATCTTCTCACTTGCTGAATCTGGCATAAATATTACTTTTACATTGTTAGCTTTGCAATATTCTGAAAGTTCTTTTAGGTGTTGTGGTGTAACTTCTCCCTCACCAAAAGCATCTTCAACACTCTTTTGTGTTAACCCTAAATCTCTGCAAAGATATGCAAATGCTGCGTGACCTGTTACAAAATTTTTATTAGATAAAGTTTTGAATTTTTCTCCATACTCTGTTGAAATAGAATCAAGCTGCTCTGCAAGTTTATTATAATTAGCTGTATAGTAATCTTTATTAGTTGGGTCTACTTTTATAAGACCTTCTTCTATAAGTTTAGCCTGACTTTTTGCCTCTGTGAAACTAAGCCATATATGTGGGTCTATTCTTCCATGGTCATGCCCATCACCCTCTGTGTGCTCATGGTCATGCCCAATAGCTTCTTCTTCATCACTAACTGCAATTATCTTCGCATTTTTAGATGTGTTAACAACCGTAATTTTATCAGAATTAACTGTTTCAAGGACTTTATCTACCCAATGTTCCATTCCAAGTCCATTATATATAAATAAGTTTGCCTTACTTAGCTCTACCATATCTTTTGCTTTTGGCTCAAAATCATGTGGCTCTGCATTATCAGGAACCATTGAAGTTACTGAAACTTTGTCCCCACCTATTATTTCTGTAAATTCTTTTACTGGATAAATACTTGTCATTACTTTTATCTTTCCTGAATCTTCTTTTTTATTGCCAACTTTAGCACTAGCAGTTGTTGTGCAAGCTGCAAATCCTAATACTAAAACACTTATTATTGCCCCAAAAATCAATTTCTTTTTCATTTATATCTCCTCAATCTCATCTCTCTTAATGCAAACTGTTTGCATCTGTTACTTTTATGATACTTTTTTTAAATCTCCTTGTCAACTAATTGTTTTTCTCAATTAAACAAAAGAAAAAGACCATCTAAAGATTAATTTGCATTATTCATTAGATAGTCTATTCCTTTTTTGATAGAAGAATTTAATTAATAAATTTCTTTTCTAAGTTACTATTAATTTTTGGTGGTCCATCCATAATAAACACTCCTTAACTATTTTCTCCGTTAAATATTGTATTTTCATACTTCTAACGTAGCTTCGTCAAATCTTTTTATTCTAGGTGACTTATCAGTTCTTCTATCCTGTTTCTCGCCATTTCACCTGTAATGGAACTACTATTTTGCATCCGTCTTGATCTGTTCATAGCTTCTCACTCCGATCTTCGCTTAGTCTTTGATTGAATTTTCATTTGTGATCTTTTTAAATCATAACTCTAATTTTCTCGCCGAAACTTAATCACGTCGCTTCACTCCAGTTTGTCACTTCGAATCCTTGACTCGTTGTTTCAAATCGAACTATATTCCCGTAATGGTACTCCAAGACTGTTATCCAGTTCTTTTCTTGAAATTATTGTCTTTCTTTTGAGTTCTGGATTATATGCATTTCACATAATATATTCCCTCCTTGGGCTTTGGTTTGAATTCTGTAGGACGGTGAGAAGTTTTTGTTTCTCTCCCTCCTACACTAATATCTTACCCGCATATGAAAATATAATTCATGGTAATTTAAGCCAATAAAAAAAGCACTTATATAATCTACTACATATCTCTATATAGCCTTTATATAAATGCTCTAATAGTCTAATTCTTCTTTACTTTTTCTTCTACTAAATTTAAAATTTCATTGTATTGATCTCCAAGAAAAGTTTTAGTAAACATAAATTCTCCACCAGTTCTTTTCTGATTATACTTATAAAGCAAACTTCTCATTATAGATAAATTTCTTTTATAATCACAATCATCTTTTAACTCTAAAACAATACTTAATGTTCCTCTAAACTTTTTTTCTTTATATGATTTAATACAGTTCCACTTAACAATAGTGTTACCTGCTAGTCCTTTAGATAAAATCTCATCATCTTCAAAAACTAAAAAGGGGTCATTATTAAGAATTTTATTTGTAAGCTTAATTAAAAATATAAATAAAAACATTATTGTTATCCCAGCAATAAATATTATTGCCATGTTCACCAATAAGTCAGCACTTCTATAATCAACAGTAATAAATCTAAATTCTTTATATATAAACCAAGAAAATAAAACTATTATACCTACTGATATCATACACATTTTTTTGAATTCATCTGCTTCTTTATAAACCCTAATATCGGCCATTACAATCCCACCTTTTGTACAAATATTATCAATATTTTTCATTTTTTACAAACAAAGATAGTTTTCACTTATAGGATTTGTAACGTTTTCTAATTGGAAAATGATAAGGAAATTTATAATTTACTTACATATTGTTAAAACCTACTTAATATACAATATGTATATTAAAAATATGTAGTAAAACCTTAATTAAGTTATTTTATGTTTCATTTTGAAAGCAGCCTGTACGTTAGGGCTGCTTTTATTTTTATATCCTAATACTTGATAGTCTAAAAAATTGCATAAAAAAAAGAAGATTTAGAAATTCTAAATCTTCTTAGTTGGCAGGGACAGTAGGACTCGAACCTACAACCAATGGTTTTGGAGACCACTACTCTACCAATTGAGCCATGCCCCTATAGTTTTTGCTTGCCACCCGCTTGGTGACTACATATGTTATTATATACACATAATAAACAAAAAGCAAGTCCTTTTTCAAAGTTTTTTTATTTTTTTTCAAAAAAACTTATTTTGATAACCTAAAAACATAGAAAACATCACCTTTCCTCTTTTAATTTCTACTAATATTGTATAGAATATTAGCAGAAGTATTAATTTACGAAGGGAGATGAACATTATGGAATTTATAGTTAACACACTAAAAGATACAATGAGTATTGGAAAACAACTTGGAAAACTTGCTAGCAAAGGAGATATTATCTGTTTAACAGGTGATCTTGGAACTGGTAAAACTCATATGAGTAAAGGTATAGCAGAAGGTCTTGGCATTGCAGAGCATATAACAAGTCCTACTTTTAATATAGTAAATGAATATCACAGTGGAAGATTAACTTTGTATCACTTTGATGTATATAGAGTTAATGATCCAGATGAGATATATGCAATAGGTTTTGATGAATATATATTTGGTGAAGGTGTTAGTCTTATAGAATGGGCTAACTATATTGAGGAGCTTATCCCAAATGAGTATCTTTACATAAATATAAAGAAAATACCTGAAAAAGGTGAAAACTTCAGAAAAATTACTATTGAATCTTATGGTTCTAAATATGATTACGCAAAGGAGATCTCAGTATGTTAGTTTTAAGTGTTGATTCTTCATCTGCAACAGCAACTTGTGCTTTAGTTAAAGATGATCAAATACTTGGTGAAATAAATTTAAATAGCAAAAGAGAACATTCAGTTATAATAATGGATCTTATAGAAGAAATTTTAAATAGATACAAACTTAATATAAATGATGTTGATGCTTTTGCAGTATCAGAAGGTCCTGGTTCATTCACAGGTCTTAGAATTGGAATGGCTACAATAAAAGGTATGGCTTTTAGTACAAAGAAACCTTGTATATCAATTTCTACTCTTGATACACTTGCTTATAATGTAGTTAACTTTGATGGGATAATCTGTCCTATCATAGATGCATTAAGAGATAATGTATATTCTAATCTTTATAAAAATATTGATGGAAAACTTACAGCTATATCAGAAGCTGAATGTTTATCACTTACAGAGCTTATAGAAGATTTAAATAAAAGAGATGAAAAAGTTATATTTGTTGGTGATGGTGTTGCAAAGCACAGAGAAAGAATTACAGGCGAAGTTTCAAAAGCTATATTTGCTCCACTTAACTGCCTATACCCTAAAGCCTCATCACTTGGGGAAATTGCAATAGATAGACTAAATAAGGGAATAACAAGCCCACTTAATGAGTTTGCTCCTGTTTATCTTAGAAAATCACAAGCTGAAACAGAATATGAAAAGAGAATGGGTATATAGATGTTAGAAACTAGATTAATGAAAAAAGCAGATATTTCTGATGTCCTTACAATAACTAACTCTTGTTTTAAAGGTAATGAGGGTTGGGATGCTGACTCTTTTGAAACTGAACTTATAAACCACCTTGCACACTGCTTAGTACTACTAGATGATAATAAAATCTGTGGCTTTGCAAATGTATGGATAGTTGCAGGTGAGGCAAATATTAATAGCTTTGCTATTGATGAAAACCTTAGAGGAAAAGGTCTTGGAAGTGCTCTTTTGCAAGGTCTTTTAGAATACTGCGTAGAAAATAGAACGAATGAGATAACTCTAGAAGTTAGAGAATCAAATATCCCTGCTCAAAATCTTTATAAAAAGCATAGTTTTAATGTTGATGGAGAAAGAAAAAATTACTACTCTAGCAATGGTGAAACTGCTGTACTTATGAGTAATAGAGATATTAAGGCATCACTTTAGAAAGTACCATTTTGGTGCTTTCTTTTTTTAGGTACTTTGAAGTTCTCTTGCAAGTTTATCATTTTTTTCGCACTCTAAATATTTTTTGAATAAACAAGCATTTTTTTGTAATTTTCATTACTTTTATTTAATCTAAAGGTTTTTATTTTTTCTCTTTTCATTTTTAAGCAAACTTGAAAACCTAAGATTTGTAGACTATCATCAATTATCAAATATTTTATATAAAAAGGAAATTAAAACTATGTCAGAAAATAATTTAAATAAACAAACAGATAAAGAACCCAAAGTACTAAATAAATATGTTGGTATATTGATATTACTTCTAGTGCTAGGACTTGTATTTTATGCTTTTGTTTTACCTCTTATCACAGGGACTTCAAGTTTGATAAATAGAACTTATATTTCCTCTACAGGTAAAATAGCCACTGCAACTATAGAGTCATACGAAAAGATTCCTCATACTAGAAAAGGTGGGAATGTGACTTATACTTACATCCCAAAATTAATATTTAATATAGATGGCTATACTATTTCATCTTCATCAGATTTTAATGAAGTTTCAGAAACTCTTGGCCCTATAGGAAGTACAGTTTCTATAAGATATGATGCAAGTAATCCTACTAAATGTGTTATTACAAATTCAAACTTTAATAACAATGCTTTATATCAATATTTCTTCTTTGGAATATTTATAGGATTCTTTGTAGTATCAAAAATAATTGATAGGAAATCTAAAAAATATGAAACAACAAGTAAAGTTAAAGGCTTACTTAGACTTTGTATTATAACTGCTTTACTTTTAGCAATCCTAATAGGATTTATAGTTTGGGAAGCTATAACAGGACAACTAACTGCTGCTAGTAATATTGTTGTAAGTATCCTAATTCTAATATTTATAGGTATTGATATTAAACTTTTAAATAAACTTGTAAAACTTTATATTAGAAATACTTCAAGAAATTATTTAGTATAAAAAATGAGGAAATTACTATTCAAAGTAATTTCCTCATTTTTCTATGATATTACATTTATGTTAGCTCCAACTGATGGGTCTTGAGTTAAATCTGTTACTGGTGCAATATTACCATAACCACCTGCTTCATTCACATCAAAAACATAATATTTTTTTGCTAATTTATCATGAATAAATACAAGTCTATAAAGGAAGTTTCCATCCTTAATTTGAACTGGCCCTACTGTAATTGTTGAACTACTAGCTGCTCCTATTTTAGGTAGTATTACCTCACCAGCATAATTTTGTACAACTGATGATGGCATCTCCATATTTAAAACTCTTAAATCATAAGCTCCTTCTTTTAAATTAACTAATTCTTTATCTACTAAAATTTGCTCAAAAGCTTTTTGAACTGCTTTTTGTAAATTTGGATCATTAATTGTATATACATAAGGTGCTACTCTACCTAAGAATCCATTTACTCCTGAAACACCTGTTACTCCCCAATCTGTAAGTTCCCCCTCATCCATACTTAAATTTTGAAGAACTTTTTCTGATGCTGGAATTTCAATGTGTGTTCCCCAATTATTATTTAAGTACTCCATAGCACTTTTACTTGTATAAGAATATTCCTTTGGAATAGTTAAAGTCCCATCATCATACTTTTTGATAAGTCCATAAACTCTTTCTTTGATATACGGATTAAAGTTTAAACAAGCTAAACCATTCTTCCCAAAAGTTGCATTTGTTGGATACTCACTTCTTTGAAGTATAGTCTTATAATTATTATTTCCACCTATACTTTGTTTTTGTGCCTCTATTGTATTAAAATCAGATGTTTGGCTATTACCAAGTGCTTCAAGCTGTGCACTTGTAAGATTTAACTTTTCATAATTATGAGCTATATCTTTATCTGAAATTGTAGGTGTAGCTACTTTATTTTGCTCATTCTTCTCACTATTACCAGAGAAGATATTTTCTAGCTTACTGCTATTATTATTGTTATTATTAGGTTCTATATTTTCTGTACTATTATTACTTTCATTATTAGTTTGATTACTTGTCCCACTTTGCTCAACCCTTTTATTACTTTGAATACTTCCCTTATATAAATTATCTTTTATAATCTGTATAACCTTTGCTTGTTCTCTAACCTCTTTATTATGAGTAATCCTTGCATAATAATTAGGTGCAATATGAGGTACTAAAAATACTGTAAGTGGGAATGATATTATCCATAAAATAAGCACCACTCTTTTTACTACAGTCAAGAAACCTGAATTTGATTTCTTTCTTTTATGTTCAAAATTCTCATCATAGTATTCAATCATATTTACAAGAATCCCATTAAATTCATCTAACTCATCATTTGAAATATTTTCACTTTGTATAATATAAAAAGCTTCTTTTTCTCCCGCTGAATTCTTAGTTGTAAAAAATACACCTTTTTTAGTTCTAAGAAGTTGTTCAATTTCATTTATCTTGAAAGTTCTAAACTCCATCCCCTCTTCAATAAATACTCTACTATCAAATATCTCATACTTTACTTTTATCTTCTGTGCACTAATTTTTTTCTTATACTTTTTCCCAACACTATTAATAAGCTTTATTCCCACAAATGCATAAATAACAATAATAGCAATAATACCTACAAGTCCTATATAAAATTCCTTATCTGCAAATGCACCCATATGATTAAATCCTAAAAAGCTTATAAAAATAGCTATTAATATACCAAAAACCAGATTTCCTAAACCTCTATTTATCTGTGCTTTATCAATATTTAAATCTGCTGTTGATTTAAAATCACAATACCTTTTCATGCTTATAGTATCCTCTATAATAATTTTATCAGTATTTGTATTTTTATCATTTCCACTCTCAAAAAAATCTATATTAGAATTCATAACGCTTGATTGCATATTAAACTTTGCACCCTCAAACTTATCCATAATTTCTGCTATAAATTCATTTCTTTCTCTATTCATAGCAAAAGCAAGTCTTGGTATTACTAATGGTTGAATAGGATTTACTATAATAATATCCTCATCATCAATAGCTATATCTTTTATGCTCTTATACTTTATAAGTCTTTCATACTGACCATCTATTATAACTAAAATATGCTTATCTCGAAGCTTTATCTCTCTTTCTTTCCCCTTAATTGCTGTACTTTCAATTCCTTTTAAAATAGCAAGTTTTTTTACTAAGCTCATTTTTGTTTTACTTACCTTTAAATACTTTTTAATATTGACCTTAGCAAGTCTTGTACTTGGTTTGTATTTTACCACCATAACAAATTCTCCTATATCATCTATAATTTCTAATCTCATCCTCATTATACGTAGTCTGTTATTTAAAACAAATTCTAGATTTTATCAGATTAGCAAAATTACTTATTAGTATTTTCAAAATAGCACATCAAACTATCTCCTAACTCATAAAGAGTTATCAAAAACTATATAAAGGAGTTATTTTTATATATTTAATTGAATTTTACATATTTTATTAATTTAAACTCATTTTAACTCTATTAATTTAGTCTTCTGCTAAAAATAATAGCTTTCTAATACTCTTTTCACTTTTTACCTTCCTTGAAAATATTGTCTGTCTATATTACTATCAACTAATAAAATATTTTTAATTTAAAGGAAGTAATACATATGGCTACTAACACAAATAATAAAAATAATGATAAAAAAGGTTCGCCTATTTTTTTAATACTTTTTTATGGATTTATTGTATTTTCTACACTTGGAGGAATATTTGGATTTATTAATAGATCAGAAATTCTTTTTACAGGACAAGAAACTACTGCAACTATAACTTCATTTCAATCAGTTGCTCATACAAACAAAGGGAATACTTCTTACACATATATTCCTGTTTTAGAATTTGATGCTTACGGACATAGAGTTTCAGTTGCATCTGATTTAAATGAAACTGATTCAAAACTTAATCAAATAGGTGCAACTCTACCTATAAAATTTGATAAAAGTAACCCAGCTAACGCTGTTATAAACACTAGTACTTATACATCTAGCATCTTTATAAGTTCATTATTTGATTTTCTTGTACCAGTTGTTTTAGGATTTTTTTATGCATTAAATATACTTGCAACAGATAAAAAAACTTCTAAAGAGATACCTTGGAAAAATAAAATGAAAGCTTGCTTTGGACTAACTGGCGCTGCAATAATTGGAATAGCTATTATCATAGATCAAACATTAAATATTAAACTTTCAGAATCACCTAATTTTATATTTTTAGGAATTGGAATAATTATTTTAATTGTTTATTTTGGTTTCATACTTAGCACAATAAAATCATATATAAATCAAACTACAGAAAACTATATATTCTAAAAAAACACGCAGAGAAATTTTCTCTGCGTGTTTTATATTATGAATTCAAACCTTGCTCATTTGTAACGCCCACTTCTTGTATATCACCATTCTCAAAATCTTTATTTAATTGTTTAAATGCTTTTTTACTGGTAAATTTAACTTGTGATAGTCTACTTTCCCATCTCCATAGTTTCTATTAGCTTCTTTATTCCCATCTATATTACTCACTACTGATGGCACCGTATTAGTATTATAAGGTTTAGATTTCTTTTCAATCTTATAATCATTAATTATAGGTTTTTCATTATAATCTATTTTACCTGTTTGTGTACTTAAATCTTTCTGAACCTTTGCAGCTTTTGCTTGTTCTGCTTTTAAGCTAGCTTCTGCATTTTGAACTCCTTTAACAAGAAACATTCCAATAACTCCAATAGCTAGGACAACTATACTAAAAATAATAAACTTAGTCCCAGGGCTTGCCTTATGTTTTTCTAAAGTTTCAGTATCAAATTTTATATTGCTCTTAATATCATCTTTTTTGCACTCTTCATTCTCTTCTTTTTCTTTTTTTATCTGCTCTGGACTCTTTATATACTCTACTTTCTCACCTATATTAAAACTTTCAAATTTCAATATAAGTTTATCTATAAAAGCTTCTTTTTCTTGCTCTTTAGCAATTGGAAACGCATACCTTGGAATAGATAATCCCTCGATATTATTTATTATAATTATATCTTCATCTTTTGCTGTAATTACAATTCCTTCAATCTCTATATACGGTATAAAAACTTCTTTTTCATTTATAATATTAACTCTTATCCCCGCATCCATAAGCTCTATTTCTTTTTCATTTAAAACTTGCGTGGTATTTCCATTCACACTTAAATCTACTTTCATAGATTTATATACTTCAACTCTTTCCTCACAAATTCTATTATATTGCTTGGCTTCTCTAATCCAATCTAACCAAACAGTTCTATATTTTATTATCATCAAAATCCCCCTAAGATTTTATCTTTTGTTAATTAATTTTCTAAATACGCTTGTCTAGTTGGTAGAGTAAATTGACCTATTGGCTCAACTGCTCCATTCTCATATACCTTCATATACTTATAAGTATCACCACTATTAAAACCAACTAATCTATATAACATATTAGCCTCTCCAACCTGTACTGCACCTACATTCATATTTTGTTTTCCTTCATAACTTGCTTGTCTTTCGCTTTGAGATTGAACTTTATTTATTACATACTCTCTAGTTTTTCTTATTGGCATTTCTTGATTTAATAAAACCAAATTATTAAACCCATTAGGCGCATTAGAAACTAGATACTCTGCCACAATTGACTGTAACATTGAAGATTCAAGTGCTGTTTTAATAGAACTATTTTGAATAACTGGTATATACTCAAGCCCTCCTATTAACTGGTCTTTTGCTATTTGCATGTTCCTAGAAAGCAAATTATTTTCAACCATATTTCCACTCATAAGAACCCATAATGAACTTGGAATTGTAAGCTGACCACCACCACTACTTTTTATTTTTGCCATAGCTTGCGCTTTAGTAAAAACATACTCACTTGGCATTGTGATATCTCCATTTAGATATTTATTAACTGAGTCACTAAATTCCTTTTTTGCTAATTTATTTATAGTGCTGTAATCATCACTTTCTTTAAATAAATTTGGATTAACAATTGCATTGCTTGTTTCTGGCAATGTATATCCATCATTATTTGCAATAGGATTAGAGTAGTTTATTTTTGATGCACCTCCACTATTCTCGCCTTGATAATTATTTGAATTACCTTCATTATTTGTATTGTTTGTATCACTTTGATTTTCATTGCCCTGATTATTATCAGAACTAGAATCATTTTGATTACTCATATCATTTTTTGGTACCGACTTTCCACTATTTATAATTGCTAAAGCCTGTTCTTTTGACCTTATAACATTCTCTTTGCTAATCTTTTGATAATAACTTGGCATATAACTTGATACATATAAAATTGTTATAGGATAAGCCACTACCATACAAACAATTGCTAAACTAAAAATTACTTTTAATCCTTTAGTCTCAACCTTTCTATTTTTATATTTATCAAACTGCTTATCATAATAAGTAACCATATTAGTAATAATACTTAAAAATTCATTATTTTTTGCTACGTCCATCTCACTTTTCTTTGGAAGTATAAATGTTTCACACTCACCATCAGAATTTTTAGTACTAAAAACTATCCCTTTTTCTGTTTTAAGATAACTTGTTATCTCTCCTACTTTATACTTAAACTGCTCTCTTCCCTCATCAATTAAAATCATACCTTCAAATATTTCAATTTTTAATCTAACTATATTTACCTGTAAGCCTTTCTCTATTTGATGCTTACCACTAAAGAATAAAAGATAAGCAACAAAAATATAATATAAGCCTAATACAATTCCTATCCCTGTACTAATACTTATAAACTCTTTTACACTAAAGGCTCCCATATAATTTAAAGCTAAAATCACAAAAAGCCCAATAAGCCCAAGAGCCACAAATATCTTTGCAATATATCTTTTTACCTTTTCCTTATATGTTTTTCTTTTTGCATAAACTTTTAAATTTACATACTCTTTTTTCTCAATTGAATATATAGAAGTAAAATCTGCATCTTTTTCTACTCTTCCATCACCCTCAACAAACAAATCTATACTTGCATTCATAATATCTGACTGCATAGCAAGTTTTGCTGTTTCATAGTAATAATTTAAATCAGATATAAACTCATTTCTATCCATCAAACTTGTAAAAGCATACTTTGGAATAAGTAATGGTTTAATATCATTTACTATGATAATATCATCCTCATCAATAATAATATTTTGAATACTTCTATACTTTATTATTACTTCTTTTTCATTTCCAACTCTTACTACTACTTTTCTATCATTGATTGAAATAGACTTTTCATCTATTTTTTTTGCAACTCCTATAGTGCTAATTGCAAACTTAAACCTTCTTAGTATTCCAAATTTTTGCCCACTAGCCTTAAAATACTTTTTAGCATTTCTTTTTATAAACCTTGGATTTGGTACATATCTTATATTCATTTAAAATCTCCTAATTATCTTTTTGAAATATAACTCTCATTATAAAGTCTATATATTTAAAAACAAACATAAAAGATTATCAAAAAACTTGTAAACTTACCCTAGTATTAGAAAAGCAATATTTAAAATGACAAAATGTTTACAACTATTTGTTTGAAGGCATAAAAAAAAGTTAATATCCTAATTTAGGACATTAACCTTTTTTTAGCTTAATAACTTGTAAGCCTCATAAAATCTTTGCATAGCTGTTATAAATATTAATCCTGCAAAAACAAAAGCTATAACAGTTAAATGACTAGTAAATAATATCATAACTGAGAATAATATAAAGGCTTCCGTTCTTTCAACTAACCCTGCTTGGTACCTAAAAGTTTTAATACCATCATTTTGTGATAAAGCACCTACTGTTAAAAATATAGTCATTGAAAGAATTATTGAAAAAGCTAAAAGCAGTAAACTTAAAAGACTATCTGTAAATTTAAGCCCAAGTGCAAATATAATGCCTATTTCAACTATCCTATCAAATGTAATATCCATAAGTGTTCCAAACAAGGAACTATGCTTTGTTTTTCTAGCCACCGCACCATCAACTGCATCTAAAGCACCTGATATCCAAAGTAAAATGACTGCTAAAATATAGTACTGAAAATAAATTAAAACACTTGATAAAAGTCCAACTATAAGTGCAAATACCGTAACATTATTCGCTGTAAATTTGAGCTTAATAAATATAGTAGCAATAAAGTCTATTATAAAATCAACATTTCTTCTTCCTCTTGTATCTAACATGTTGCACCGCCTTATTTGTAATATTTTTTCTTAACCATTCCAATTATTAAAATCACTGAAATTAATACCATCATACCAATAAATGCATACTTTAATGATCCTGTAAAAAACTCACCAAGTGCTGCAAACGCTATAGTTCCTGGAATCTGTCCAATAGCTGTTCCTAAAATAAAGTCTTTAAAACTCATAGATGTAACACCTGCTAAATAACTTGTCCATTCATATGGTACAAATGGTAGTAATCTTGCTATAAGAATTGATTTAAATCCTTCATTACCTAAAAAGTTATCAAGTTTACTAAGCTTACCTTTTGAGCTTATTTTTTTTATAACATCACGGCCTAAGTATCTTGCTATTAAAAAGCAAACTCCAGCCCCAATTGTATATCCAACCCAAGTAATCATAGCTGAATATTCCCATCCATATATACTTGTCGTTGCAAATACAACTAAAAAGCTTGGTATAACTATTGTAACTGCTGCAAGTATACAAATAAGTATTACAATAAGTGGTCCTAATACTCCAAAGGATAAAACATACCTCTTCATATTTTCTGCCGTAATAACTTTTGCTAGATTTATATTTTCTTTATATCCTATAAAAACTAAAATTAAAATTATTGCTATTATTAATGATATTACTATCTTTTTTTTATTTTTCATAATACTCCTTTACTTGTTTTTTATTTTTTATTTTTTATTTTTCAGTAATCCGCCTAATTTTTTTGCTTATTCATTTGCTTTAAATAATTCTTTATTATTCCAAAAAAAAATTATATTATACATAATATATTCAAAATACTTTTTAAATTCACATTCTTCTGATAGTCTAAGAAAAAAACAAAATTGAAATACCAAGCAAATTTATTAGGACCCTACTTTCTTCTTAATTTTCATTAAGTCTTTCCTTCTACTTTGTTTATTTGTAATTTATTATTGTTTTGCTAAATTTTATATAAAGGATGTGTATTTTTGATGAACTATAATTATGATTTTATCGTTATCGGTGCTGGTAGTGCTGGTCTTTCAGTTGCTTCTGGAGCTGCTGGTATGGGGGCTAAAGTACTACTAATAGAAAAAAATAAAATGGGGGGAGATTGCTTAAACACTGGGTGCGTGCCTAGTAAAGCATTTTTAAAATTTTCACATAATATAAAAGAATTAGAGAAAATGAATAGACTTGGAATGAATTTTGAGTTAAATGAAATTAATTTTCAAGCTGTAATGCAACATGTATCTAATTCAATAAACCAAATTGCTCCTAAGGACTCAGAAAAGAGATATACTTCACTAGGTGTAAATGTTGTTCGTGGTAGTGCTGTGCTTCAAGATAAGCACACTATTAAACTTAATAACAAAACTTATACAGGTAAGAACATTGTTATAGCTACAGGTTCTAGACCATTTTTACCTGAAATCCCAGGTTTAAACGCAGAAGATGTTCTAACATCTGAAAATGTTTTTGAATTAAAAGTTCAACCAAAAAAATTATTAATCTTAGGTGGTGGACCTATCGGTCTTGAACTTGGACAAGGTTTTGCAAAACTTAAAACTGAAGTCTCTGTTGTAGATAGAACTTCTTCTTTATTTAAAAATGATGACCCAGAAGTTTCTGCTATACTTAAAGATACTTTAGAAAAAGATGGAATTAACTTCTACTTTGATTCACAAATTTTAGAGGTAACTAAAAATAATGATGGTTATGATGTTCTAATATCACAAAAAGGGGAAAATGTTAGTATATACGTTGATAAAATTCTTATATCTTCTGGAAGAAAACCTAATATTGAAGGTTTAGGTCTAGAAAATGCAGGTGTTAAAACAAATGAAAGAGGTTATATTCAAACAGACCTTAAAATGAAAACTAGTGTTAAAAATATCTATGCGTGTGGAGATATAAGTGGACACTTTGGATTTACACACATGGCTGGGTATGAAGCTGGTGTTGTTTTAAGAAATGCTATTTTCAAATTCCCTTATAAAGCTGATTATTCTAAAGTTGCATGGACTACTTACACTTCACCAGAAGTTGCCCATACAGGTTTAACTGAACAAATGGCTAAAAGTGCTAATAAATTTGGAAGTAAATTACTTGTTAAATTTGATAACTCTGATAGATTTATCATAGAGGCTGAAACTGAAGGATTCTTAAAAGTTATATTAGATCAGAAAAATGTAGTTGTAGGTGCAACTATTGTTAGTGATAATTCATCTGAGTTAATACATACTCTAAGTATTTTAATTGCTAAAAAACTTAAAGTTAGTGAATTACTTAATCTTGTAGTTCCATATCCAATGCGTGGTGACATTCTTAAGGAACTTGCATTTATGAAATCAAGAGAGATGTTAACTCCATTTAATAAATCACTTATAAAAAATGTATTTTTAAAATTATAATTCAAAAGGGCAACATTTTATTTTTTAATAAAATGTTGCCCTGCTTTTATATTCTTCTTTATTAACTTACTTTTTTATCACTTGTTTCAATTTTCTTTCTTACTAAATCCTTTGCTGTAAGCATTGGTTGTACCTTAAATATAGTAGTTGATAGTTTCTTATATAAAACTAAAGTAATACCTGAATTTAAAATAGCTTTTAGTCCATTTATAGGTACAAGTCCTACAAATATATAAGTCATAAGCTGACTACTACTCATCTTCATACCGAATAAAGGTAATAAAATATAAACATTAGCAAGTATTCCTACTATTATAATTGAAATAGTTCCTACTATCATACCAATTATAGCTGATTTTCTTGTTTTAGTTTTGTGGTAAATCAATGATGCTGGTACTATAAATGAAACTCCGATTAAAAAGTTTGCAAGCTCTCCAACTCCACCTGTTGATGTACCTCTAAACATAATAAATATAATATTTTTAAGAAGCTCTATTACAATTCCTGCAACTGGTCCAAAAGCAAATGCCCCCATAAGTGCTGGCATATCGCTTATATCAATTTTAAGCCAAGGAAACGCTGGTACTACAGGAAATTCAAACATCATTAAGATGAATGCAATTGCACTAAGTATCGCTATTTTGATATAAATGTTTAGTTTTTTGTTTGTGTTCATTATCTTTCCTCCTAATACTATACTTCTTAGGCTATAAGTATCGTTTTTGCTTTATATTTGAATCATCAAATATAGTATGTCCATTTTTTATAAAATAAATAAAAAGCCCCTAGCACAAAGTTATGCCAGGGTATCGTGAACAAAGCAATAAAAAGATTGCTTATACCTTCTTTCATCCAGACTATACTGTCGGTTTTGGAATTACACCAAATCATGCTATTTCTAGCGCGTGGACTATAACCACCGGTGGGGACTTACACCCCGCCCTGAAGATATTAAATTATTGAACTTACTTATATTATATAATTTTTATTTTAAAAACTCAATATATTTTCCAAAATTTAAAAGTATATTTTATATATTCTTTTAACTAATCCTTTCTTCATATATTTCCTCACCTTTTAAATTACAAATAAATTAAATATTTTCCAAAATTATACTTATTAAGAGTTTTTTAGATTATAATAATTTCATATTAAATTTCAAGGGGGATAAAATGAAATTTTTAAAAGATATAATTGATAATAAAATTGAAATTAAACCACTATCTATATTCAAAATTATTTTAGCCTATATAGCACAAAATATATTTACAATCCCGTTCTTATTTGTATTCACTATTGGATATGGTGTTTATCTTGGCGCTACTACTCCTATCGGCTCTGCTATAGAAGTAAATTATATTGTAGAATCTCTACTTTTCTCTTTAGCAGCTTTTATTGGACTTCTTATAACTATTAAAGTTTTTTCGGTAAAAAAGAGAAAAAAACAAACTGACCCAAACTTTGGCTATGAATATATAGAAGATGTTGAAACAAAACCTAGACAAGAACCTCTTAAATTAAATGTAAAAATTGTTAGAGGCTGTATTTTTCTTGCAATGGGATACTTGTTTTTTGAGGTTGGAACACTTGGTCATTTCACTGCTACAATAGAAATCTCTGCAGAAATCACTGCTGCTTTTGAAAAAATATTAGAGCAAAATCTTGCTTTCATCTTATTTTCTATAGTAATTGAAGCTGCTTTTGTAGAAGAAATACTTTGTAGAAGCCTTATCCTTAATGGACTTTTAAATAAATATTCTCCTAAAATTGCTATACTAATATCAGCTCTATTCTTTGGAATAATACACATGAATATTCCTCAGTTTATAGGTGCTGCCCTTATAGGAATACTTTGGGGTACTTTATATTATCAAACAAGGTCACTTAAACTTTGTATGATTGTTCATGCTACAAATAACTTTTTAGTATTCTTCCTTGTTATGCCAGAAACACCAGGTCTAAAAATTATTTATTCTATAATTTATATAATTGTTGGACTTATCTTATTTGTTAAAGGATTTAATGACCTTAACCTTATGAAAACTGTTAAAGAATTTTTCCCAAAGAAAGAAAAACAATTAGCTTAACATATAAAAAGGAGAGTGCAAAGTAACTGCATTCTCCTTTTATAATTTAATTTTTGCTAATAAATCTTTTAATCAAATAATTTTAAATTAAGCTTTATAGATTTGCATCCATATTAAAAGTTAATTTAGAATACTCAAGACTTTTAGTTACAAGAGTTCCTATATACTTCATTGTTTTAACTCTCATAGTTTCAACAATTTCATAGTTTTTATTAGTTAAATACTCTAATACCACTTCTGGTTTTAAGTTTGCAACTACTTTATCACTCTCTCTAATCATTTTAAGTTGTTCTAAATAACATTCATCTCTATAATCAATATTTTTTTCTATCATTTTGCTATAATTCCCATTAACAAGAGCTGCTGCTGTTCTATACATCCAAAAAGCATCTTTTAAATCCCATTCCATTCCTGTATTACTAAATGATTTATCTGTATCTTTTGAATTTCCGTAAAATGCAACATATGGTGAGAATACATGTCCACCAAGACTTAACCACATAATTGTAGAAATCTCTTCTGGTACTGAATTTCTAACTTGCATTATATGAGAATTTTGAGTTCTATTAAGTCCTATAGGTCTAAATAATCCTTTTTTTATTACATCTCCACTTGCTGTACATGGGTCATATTCTGTTTCATTATAATGTGATCTTAAAACATACTGTGCATCATCAACTGAAAGTTTTCTATCTGCATAAAATATAAATGGTAATTCACTAGAAACTGGTGATTCATCTACTGATTTATTTAGATACTTATGTGAAAACCATACTCTTGGAGTATTATAATGACGGTCTTTTTCTGAATCTGTTCCAAAGATTTTTCTAGAATTCCAACCTTTTAAATTGCTATTTAAACCATTGTCTTCTACAAACTCTCTAATTCCATCTGAATACATAAAGTTTTCAGTATCATTAAAATCAATTTCTTGAATTGATACTTGGTTAGCTACAATAGCACATGCATCATCTGGAATTCTCATTGCAACCCAGTGATGACCTGTTAGTATTTCCATATACCAAACATCATTTTTATCACTAAAAATAACTCCATTACCTTCTCTTGAACCATATCTTGCAACAAGCTTTCCTAAATACTCAATACCATTTCTAGCTGAATCTATATATGGTAAAACTAAATCAGTGATAAAATCTTCTGAAATTCCATCTTCAACTAATGGGTCACATGCTAACACTCTTTTATTAGCATAAAAACTCTCTGTAGCACTCATCCCTACATTCTTTTCATTAAAGCCACACTCACTAAATCTACCTAATTTCTCCATATTAACTTGTGGTGTTAACTGACATCTATAAGCCTTAGTAGGTAATTTCATCTTGAATTTATTCAAAATCCCTTTTAAATACTCATCTTGCTTGTCATTATGTTCTCTAACATAAAATCTCATTGGTGTATCTACTGCAAAAGTATCACAGTTTCTCCCAATAATAGTTGACCCATCTCTTGATGCATTTTTTCCAATTAAAATAGTTGTACACATATTAAATTCCTCCTACTTTTTAAATTTATTTCACTTCTCTATGTAACCTGTCCTGTTTATATATTCAATTTACCCCCAAATTGTTTTCAAGTAAAATATGGATAAATATGCTTTTAATCACATTTTTCTAGATTTTGTGATTTTTTATCTCCTATTTTCTAAATTTATAATTCTATTTTCACCCTTTTATTATTTTTTTATATAAATCCTATTAAACTTTACACCTTTTGATAAAACCTTTAATACTAAAATCTTTTTATTTTAACTAAACCTGTATTTTAGTATATAAATTTTACCTATAACTAAAAAAAAGCCTACAAACTAGCATTTTATTGCTCTAGTTTATAGGCTTAATATCAATTGTAAATTTTATTTCATTGTAAGTGATATTCTTTTTCTTTTTATATCTACTTCAATTATTGAAACTTCTACAACGTCCCCAAGACTTACAACATCAAGTGGGTGTTTTATAAATTTATCTGCCATTTGGCTTTTGTGTACAAGTCCATCTTGGTGAACTCCAATATCTACAAAAGCTCCAAAGTCAGATACATTTCTTACAGTTCCCATAAGTTTCATACCTGGTTTTAAATCTTCCATATTTACAACACCTGATTTTAATATAGGCTTTGGAAGATCTTCTCTTGGGTCTCTTCCTGGTTTCTTAATTTCTTTTACAATATCGTTAAGAGTTGGCTCTCCTACTCCTAACTTTTGTGCAAGGTCTGAAATACCTTTAAGTTTAACTCTTGAATCTATATCAGTAAGCTCTCCAGCTTTTAAATCTTTCACTGCATATCCTAAAGCCTCTATCAAAGCCTTAGTTGTAGCATATGATTCTGGGTGAACTCCTGTATTATCAAGTGCTTCCTTACTTTCTGCAACTCTTAGGAAACCTGCACATTGCTCATAAGCTTTTTGTCCTAGTCTTTTAACTTTTAAAAGTTCTTTTCTAGTCTTAAACTTACCATTCTCTTCTCTATACTCAACAATATTTTTAGCTATTGTGCTATTAATTCCTGAAATATAACTAAGAAGTGCTGGTGTTGCTATATTAAGGTCTACCCCAACATTATTAACACAATCCTCAACTATTCCTTTTAAAGATTCATCAAGTTTTTTAGGTGTTATATCATGTTGATATTGTCCTACACCAATCGCTTTTGGCTCTATTTTAACAAGCTCTGCAAGTGGGTCTTGAAGTCTTCTACCTATTGAAATAGCCCCTCTAACTGTAACATCTAAATCTGGATATTCATCATTAGCAAGTTTTGATGCTGAGTAAACTGAAGCACCAGCCTCTGAAACTATAACATAGAATAATTCTTTTCCCTCTTCTGCTTTAATCTCTGATATCATTTTTGCAATAACTTCTTCTGACTCTCTTGAAGCTGTACCATTTCCAACTGAAATAACTTCAACATTATGTTTTTTAATAAGTTTTTTCATTTGATCTACATATTCATCAATTCTATTTTTTCCAAGAGTAACATAAACAGTTATATTCTCAAGGAATTTCCCTGTATCATCAAGAACTGCAATTTTACAACCTGTTCTAAACCCTGGGTCAAATCCCATAACAACCTTCCCTTTTATAGGTGATTGCATAAGAAGTGATTTAAGATTAGCTTTGAATATATCAATAGCGCCAATTTCAGCTCTATCATTAAGCTCTGCTCTAATCTCTCTCTCTACTGATGGGTAGATAAGTCTTTTTAATGAGTCTTTAATTGAAAGTTCTAAGTATTTATCTGTAATAGTATTTCCTGTTAAAATATGCTTTTTAAGATATTCTATAATCTTATCATTATCAACCTCAACACCAACTGATAATACTTTTTCTTTCTCTCCTCTATTAATAGCAAGTATTCTATGAGAAGGAATTTTTGCAACTGACTCACTATACTCATAATACATTTCATATGCAGTAGTTTCATCACTCTTCCCCTTAGTAACAAGAAGTCCTTGTATAGCTAAAAGTCTTCTAATCCATTTTCTATACTCTGCATTATCAGAAATAGTTTCACTTATAATATCCATTGCACCATTTAAAGAATCCTCAAAAGTTTTAACACCTTTCTCATCATCAATATACTTTGATGCCTCTACTTCTAAATCTCCTTTAAAAGTTCCTAAAAGAATTAACTCTGCAAGTGGTTTAAGTCCTCTCTCTGTAGCCATTATCGCTCTAGTTCTTTTCTTTTGCTTAAATGGTCTATATAAATCTTCAACCTCTGTTAAAGTAATAGCTTTCTCAACTTTTGCTTTAAGTTCTGGAGTTAATTTTTCTTGCTCCTCTATAATTCTTAAAACATCAGCTTTTCTCTCTGTAAGATTTCTAAGATATGTAAGTCTTTCTAAAAGATTTCTTAAAACCTCGTCTGAAAGCCCACCTGTTCTCTCTTTTCTATATCTTGCAATAAAAGGAACTGTATTACCCTCATCAAGCATATCTATAACACTCTCAACCTGACTTAGATTGATTCCAAGTTCTTTGCTTATAGCTAAATTAATATTATTCATTAAACTTTCTCCCATCATACTAAATTTTCTTTTACTTTATTATGGTAACCTTAGTTTTCTGATAAATAAGCTGTTATAAAACTATCTAATTCCCCATCCATAACTGCATTTAAATTAGAATTTTCTACATTTGTTCTATGGTCTTTAACAAGTGAATAAGGGTGGAACACATAACTTCTTATCTGACTTCCCCATCCCATATCTTTTAAATCGCCTGTTAAATCTTCAATCTTCTCTTTATGTGCTCTTTCTTTAAGCTCTATAAGTTTAGCCTTTAACATTTTCATAGCAGTATCTTTATTAGAGAACTGACTTCTCTCATTTTGACACTGAACAACTATCCCTGTTGGAATATGAGTAATTCTTATAGCTGAATCAGTCTTATTTATATGTTGCCCACCAGCACCACTTGCTCTAAATGTATCTATTCTTAAATCAACTGGATTTAAATCTATATCTTGATCCTTTGTAAGTTCTGGCAATGCCTCAACAGATGCAAAAGATGTCTGTCTTTTACCATTAGAGTTAAAAGGTGATATTCTAACAAGTCTGTGGATTCCCTTTTCTGCTTTAAGATATCCATAAGCAAACTCACCCTTAACACTTAAACTTACACTCTTAACACCAGCCTCATCACCTGCTTGATAATCAAGAATTTCTACTTCATAACCTTTTTTCTCACACCATCTTGTATACATCCTAAGAAGCATAGAAGTCCAGTCATTAGCATCAGCACCCCCAACTCCTGTATGAAGAGTTAAAATTGCATTATTCTTATCATATTCTCCTGAGAGCATAGTCTCAACTTTAAGTTCTGCTAATACTTTCTCTACAAAATTTATCTCAGAAATAATTTCACGCTCTGTGTCCTCATCTCCATCTTCTAGAAGTTCCTTTAAAACTTCAACATCATCAATTTTATCAATAAGATCTTTAAAATTATCTATTCTATCTTTAATTTGCTTACTTTCTTGTGTAACCTCTTGCGCTTTGTTGACATCATCCCAAAAACCATTTTCCTGCATCTTAAGCTCTAGTTCTTGATACTGCTTTTCTAAACCAGCAAAGTCAAAGTAAAGCCCCCATTTCTTCTAAAGTTGATTTTAAATCTGGAAGCCTACTTAATTTACTTTCAAGTTCTACGTTCAACTACAATCACCATCTTCCTAATAGCTAATTATCTAGCTATAAACTTATTTTTTAATATATATTTAGTATATCATTTTATGGAAAAAATAAAAAACTTATAGAAATTATAATATAAAAAATAGGGCTATCATTTCTGATAACCCTATTTTTATATTATAACTCTAAATTAAAAATGTTGCATATAATGGAACTGATTTAATTCCATTTTCAAAGCCAAAATTCTTTGCAGACACTCTTATTGCAAAATCTATATCATATTTCTTTATAAATTGATTTAAACTCTTAGCCCTAACATTATCTGCTGCTTTTACTTCTATTGGTATTATTCTCCCCATCTTATCTTGAATTACAAAATCAACCTCTGCTTGACCTTTTGATTCCCAGTAATAAGTTTCATGTCCACTAGCATTCAATGCAAAGCAAACATAATTTTCTGTTAAAGCACCCTTAAATTCATTGAATGATTTAACTTCTGAAAGTATTATATTTGCAGGTATCCCAAACTTAGAACAAAGAAGTCCTGTATCTGTCATATATACTTTAAATGAATTAAAGTCAGTATATGCTGTAAGTGGTAATTTCCCCTCACTACATTTAAAACATTTTAATATTACACCTGATGACTTAAGCCACTCTATTGGTGTTTCATATTCATGTGCTCTAGCTCCTGATTTAATTACTTTATACTGAAACTTTTTATTTTCCTTCGCAAGTTGTGCTGGAATACTATTAAAAGTTGCCATTATCTTAGTAGTTTCTACTGGAGTTGCATATTTAGCCATATCAGCTACATATGAATCATTTATGTTTTTTTGATTTGCAAATACAAAATCAAAATCTCTTTGTTCTACATACTCCTTAACAACAGCAGGCATTCCACCAACAATTAGGTATGTTTTATATAAATCCATTGCCTTATTATGAAGACTAAATGGTTCATCCTTTTCAAAACTTTCTTTAATTAGTTCTATTATATCTAACTCACCAATTGCCATTAAATATTCTTCAAAATCTAATGGATACATTGTTTTTAAATCTACTTTTCCTACTGGAAATGAATATTTCTCCCTATTCACAGCAACCCCAAGTAAATTACCTGCTGCTATAATATGATACCCATTAGCATTTTCATTAAAATATTTTAATGCTGTAAGCGCTCTCTCACAAGCTTGTATTTCATCAAAGAATATAAGAGTTTCCTCTTCATGTATACTTTGCCCTGAAATTATAGAAAGATTTTTTACTATTCTCGTTGTATCTAAATCTCTTTCAAATATTTCAACTAAATCTCTATTATTTTCAAAGTTAAAATAAACAATATTTTTATAATATTCTTTTCCAAATGTAAGTGTTGAATATGTTTTACCAACCTGTCTTGCACCTTGGAGAATTAAAGGCTTTCTATTTCTACTATTTTTCCACTCAATTAACGATTTTACCATCTTACGTTCCATTTAATGTAGCCTCCCTTACACTTTTACTAACTTAATTATATACATTCTTACATTTTTCACAATTTATATTCAATTAAATAAAATAAATAGGATTACCATTTCTGATAATCCCATTTTTATAAATTATTAAACAATTTCATTTTTTGCTCTAAACTCTATTATTCTTTTCTCATTTAATTTTTTCATTCCTATTGAAGTAAGTACTATTAATGTATAGGCACTAATTATAAGTATAATTACTATACTCCATGTTACATTATACCCAAACTTTTGAACTATTCCTCCAAATAAACTTGACCCAAATGCAAATCCTACTGCAAACATAAGATTTGTTATACCAAGGATTGTCCCATATTCTTTTTTACCAAAGAATACTCCTGTCATATAAGCAATACCCATTATATATGAGAATATTGCTATTCCAAAGAAAGCTGCAAAACCAAAAGCAAGTATTAAATTAGATGATGATACTAAAAGTAAAACTCCACCTGTAGTCGCTGCTATGCCTGCCATTATAATACATTTTGTAACTCCAAATTTATCAAACAATGTTCCTCCAATTAAGTTCCCCATAAGTGAGAAAGCTGCAATAGTTGCCCCTACAGATCCAACTAAAGCTGGTGCAAGTCCAGCACTTTTTAAATATCCTGGATATTGAACCATTACTGCTGATACATAAAGACCTATTAATATAAATCCTATAGCATACATCCAGTAATATTTCATGTTCTTAACCTCTGCAAAAGTATAACTTATATCTACTGCTTTCTCTTTATTTACATCTTCATGCTTTTTAGACTTTACTATCTCACTATCACCTTTTGGCATTCTTAGTATAAATAAAACTACCGGAATACTTACAGCAAGTGAAAGCCCTCCAAATATAAAGTAAGATTTACTATGACCAAAATTCATTAATGAAATTGCAGTCATTTGTTGTAAAAACATATTACCAAAAGCTCCACCAGCAAAAGCTAATCCAAGCGCTTTACCTTTTAATTCCTCTGCAAACCAGTTATTAATTAAAAGTGGTACCCCTATGGAAGATATTACTGCTGTTCCAATTTGAGTTATTCCCCCAATTATATAGAACTGCCAAAGACTATCTGCAAGACCAAAACTCATAAATCCAAGCCCTGATAAAATAGCCCCTACAATAAATAGTATTTTAGGATTGTATTTTGAATACATTTTCCCAATCATAGGTGATGCTATTGCACCAATAATTGTTGATAATGTAAATAATAATGAGAACCCAGCTACTGTAAACCCTTCCCCATTAACAACATAATCCATAAATTGCGGCTGTATATTAGATGCTACACTAAATGGTACTGCTTGAATAAGCATACATCCAATAACTATAAGCCACCCAGTAAGAAATTTCTTTGAACCTGACCTTGAAACTGTCAAACTCTTTTCCTCCTTTTAATATATAATTTATTATTTCAGTTTTAAAATGAATTTTAATTCACCAAAAAATTCTTATTTGTAGCAAATTATAGCATAATAAAGCAAACTTTTTATGTCTATTTATTGAATATTCTTAACATAATCTCCAATTTTATAATTTCACAAAAAAATAATCCTAGCATACCTAGAACTATTTCTTATTTATTTCATTTTCAAGTTTCTCTACAAATTTTTTTGCTATTTAAGTTTCTAAATATATATACTTAACCCCAAAATTATAACTAATACACTCATTTTCTTCTCCTTAAACCTTTAGGAAATTCTTCACATATTTATATTCTTGCAATACATCCTAGAATCCTTTGAAAATCAAATTTTTACAGAACTTAGCTTATGATTATGTTATAATGTAGCATACTAAAAGAAATAATCAGTATTGAAATTCACTTCAATATTTAAATAAAAAGGAGATTCCTATGAGAGTAATAACAGAAAATATCTTATGTTTAGATAGACCTTATATCAACCTAAAAAGATTATCAACAGAAACTGCTATAAGAAAAGGTTCAATAGATGAAAAAGGACTTAAAACTACTTACATAATAGATCAAACTACAAAAAACTTATTTAAAAATGAAAACTACACAGTAGAAGTTAATAAAGGAATTGAAAAACAAACTTACAATACAGCTACACTTAATAATACTTTACTTGTAGATGTAAACTATGTATCAAGAACTGGCCCTAGTTCTGCAAAACTTAAAGTTTTTGCAATTATAGATGGAATTAAATATGCCCTTCCATACGGACAATTTGAAGATATTTATGATGGGTGTTTTGAAATTCTTGCTAAAAACCTTGGTGATGATGAAGAACTTACTTACATCAACTATGGATTTAAAAATCTTGAAAAAGAAATAATCACTGTAGATATAAAAATAAACCTTGAAAGACTTGCAGATTTTAAAGATGTTGTAGACTACAAAAGAAACATTGATTTCTTTGTATTAAATAATACACTTGCTTCAATATCTAAATTTGATATAAAAAATAAAAAAAATAAAATTGAAGTTACTGATAAAATTACTGTACTAAGATACCAATTCTCAGACAGACTTTATGAAATACTTAAACCAACAGAAGGGAAAACAGTTAACCTTGCAGAAACAGATATAATCTGTGACTTAACAGATATAGATTTCCCAATAGTTAATATGTACACAAGTTACGGACTTGCTAAACTTGTAGATATAAAAAATAATGTAATCCCTACAACTAAAAACACAAATCTATTTGCAAATATATTAGATTTAGGATTACCTGTATTAAGATAATTTCAAATATGAAAAACCTCTCCTGTTTAAGTTTCTGACAGGAGAGGTTTTTTTCTACTTTATATAAAATTATTTGCTTTCACTTTTTACTTTTCCAACAATACTAATATCTAAATTTAATCTTTTAGCTATTTCATCATTATCAAAAACATCTAAAAATGCTTTTATAGCATCTATCTTACCTTCTTCTATCCCTTGTTCTTTCACTGAATATAATGTGCATTTGCTTCATCGTGTAATGCATTTTGTCTCATCTCATACATAGCTCTTTATTTTTTATCACTTGTGCAATCATTATGAATTCCACCTTTAATTTCTTTTCTATCAAATCCAACGAATAACCTAGTTAAACTCTTTCCATCTATATGTTGCTTTTCATAAATAAGATAATTCTCTTTAACTTCCTGAGTTCCTTCAAGTATAAAAATATTTGTTTCATCTATATTTTGAAGTTCTATCTTATTAAATACATCTGTTCTAATTAATTTCTTGTTACTATAAGTCACTTCTTCTTTAATTTTTTCATTCATATTTTCTATATTCATTCTCAAATTATCTTTTAAAACATTTTCATAATTTTTCACATCACTTAATATCACTCTTGTTTTATCACAAAGTGGACAGCTCATTATACCAAAAACATCAAAATCTCCAATTAAATTTACCCCTAGATTTTTTGATATTTTTTTCAGTTCTTTTCCACTCAAATTATCAATAGAACAACTAACTCTAGCAAAATTATTTTTACTTATATAATCTGCTAATATGCCCCCCATGAATAACAATATTACAAATATTATTCCTAGAATAGCTACCACTTTCCCAACTTTATTTTTCATACTTATCCCCCATAATTTAGCTTTCTAAATTAAATACTACCAATTCTTACACTCACTTTCTATATAGCAAAAAACTTTAACATTAAAACTATTCTCACTAAATTCATACTTAATCCCTAAATTTCACAATAGAAAAACTACTAAAAATCCTACCTATATTTCAATAGGTAGTGAATACACTGATTCAAAAAAAGAACTTTCAAATATAATGCTTAAAGAAAATCAGATTGATTTTGGAGATTCTAAAATTTTCAATTCCATTTATACTAAAAAAACTATATCCCTTAACTTAAATCACTTCTCAGTTATAAAATTAATAAAATCCCACTACTTTTTAAGTAATAAATATTTTCTTCATACTCTATACAAATACATTTAATAAAATGGAATTATTACAAATGTTATTTTTAGCATTTGTATTTATTTTTAAAATTCAAGCTACAAAAGTGATTGTATTTATCACATTAACTAAATTAAATTTACATAAAGGATTGTGAATATACTATGGAACATACATTAAACTATAACTCGTTACTTATCATTTCAATAATTGCTTTTTTTACACCATTTTTAGTTTCAAAACTAAAATCAGTAAAAATTCCATATCAAGTAGGTGAAATAATAATTGGAGTTATTGTTGGAAAAACTTTTTTAAATATAATAACTCCTGACATGACTATACTATTACTTTCAAATCTTGGGCTTGCCTACTTAATGTTCTTAAGTGGATTAGAAATAGATGTTAATGCTCTTTTGTCTAAAAAAACAGATAAATCTCATATAACCACATCTATCAAAATGTTTATAATATCTGCAATAATAGCTTTTGTCCTTTCAATATTCTTACTTCCATACCTTGGTATAAGTAATGGCTTCGTATTATTTGCATTAATATTTACAGCATCATCACCAGGCTTAATAGTACCTATGTTTAAACAAAAAGGAATTTTAAAAAGTTCTTTTGGGCAAATCATTCTAAGTTTTAGTATTATCTGTGAGTTTGTTTCTATAATTGGACTTACAATTATATTTTCAATCTCTGAAAATGGTTTTTCTATAAAAAGTTTTGAATTTATTTTGGTATTTGTTTGTGCAATCATTCTATACTACTTAGCTAAATTCTTTATAGAAAAACATGATTTTAAGACTCCATCAATGAAAAATATTCATGTAATAATACGAGCTGCTTTTGCTCTTATTTTGATATTAGTTGTTGTTGCTGAAAAACTTGATACAGAAATAGTTCTTGGGTCATTTCTTGCAGGATTAATCTTCTCTATGCTTATCGGAAAAGCTAAAGAGGAAGTATCTCATCAACTAGATATGATTGGATACGGCTTTTTAATTCCAATATTCTTTATAATGGTTGGTGCTAATGTTGATTTAAGAATCATTCTATCTAAGCCAATAATTTTACTTAAAGTTTTAGTTTTATTAGTAATCTTCTTATTAGTAAAATTAATTCCATCATTATTGTTAAAGAAAAAGTTTGGTTTGAAAACTTCACTATCTGCTGGAATGATTTTATCTGCACAGCTTAGCTTAGTTATAGTTGCAGCTCAAGCTGCATTAGAATTTGGTTATATAGGCAATGCTGATTACTCTGCTTTTATCCTAGCAACTATTCTTTCATGTGTTATTTTCCCTATATTATTTGAAAAACTTCTTCCTAAAACTTTAGTAACTGATAAGGTGAAAAACAAAGACCTTGTTATAAGGGAAGTTGTTTTATCTAATCCCGATTATGAAAATAAACCACTTAAAGATTGTATTTTCTCAAATTCTTGCAGAATATTTTCTGTAACTCGAGATGATGATGAATTTTTACCTAATGCTACAACACAGCTTATTAGTGGTGATTTGCTAGTTTTAGTTGGAACTGTTGATTGTGTTGATAAAAGTATTGATATACTCTCTGGCACCACAGATAATTAACAAAAAAAGAGGGCTGTTTAATTTAAACAGTCCTCTTCTCATCTTATTTTAAATTATATATTTTTGAATACTTATCATTTAAATAATCAATAAATGGTTTAACTGATAATTCTTTACCTGTGCAAAGTTTTATAAGTTCACCTGGGTTATAAGTTGCTCCATGAATATGAATATTCTCTTCAAGCCAGTTATGAACTCCTTTTAGATTTCCAGCTCTAATATCAGCTTCCATACCTTTATAATCCTCTTTCATCTTAACAAGCATCTGTGCTCCATAAAGATTTCCAAGTGCATAACTTGGGAAGTAACCAAATGCTCCATCTGACCAATGCATATCTTGAAGTATCCCATTAGCATCACAATCTGGCTCGATTCCAAGATATTCTTTATATTTATTATTCCAAGCATCTTTAACATCATCAATTTCAATTTCACCTGTGATTAATCCTTTTTCTATCTCATATCTAATAATAATATGAAGATTATAAGTTAATTCATCAGCTTCTGTTCTAATAAGAGAAGGCTCTACACGATTTATAGCATTGTAGAAATCTTCTTCTGATACATTTTTAAGACTAGGAAATTCATATTTAGCATACTCTAAGAAATAATCCCAAAACTCTTTACTTCTACCAATTAAATTCTCATAAAATCTTGATTGTGACTCATGTATGCTCATTGCAAGACCTGAATCTAAACCTGTTTGCTGAAGCTCATCTGGAATATCTTGCTCATAAATTCCATGTCCACCTTCATGTATACAGCTAAATAAGCAGTATGTTAAATCAGGATGAGCATAGCTAGTTGTTATTCTAACATCTCCATTTCCAAAACCTGTTGTGAATGGGTGCATACTCTCATCAAGTCTACCTCTTTCAAAATCATATCCCATTTTTGCTAAAACAAACTCTGCAAATTTCTTTTGAGGCTCTTTTCCAAACTCACCACATAAGAAACTTCTATCTATAACCTTATCACTTGCTTCAATTTTCTTGAAAAGCTCTAAAACTCCATCTCTAAGTTCCCCAAAAGTTTTATCAAGAACATCAACTGTAAGTCCCTCTTCAAATTCACCTAAAAGAGCATTATATTTGCTTCCCTCATATCCCATGTACTCTGCAAATTCTCTTTTAAAATCTATCATTTTCTTTAAATGTGGTTTAAATATTTCAAAATCATTTTTTGACTTAGCCTCTTGCCAAGCATCAAATGAAAGTGCTGTTGCCCCAACAAATTCTCTATATCTTTCCTCTGGAATTTTTACAGTTTCATCATATGATTTTTTAGCAAGTTTAACTATTCCCTTATCTGTATCTGATAGGCTATCAAACTCTTTCATTGCTTCATCTATAAGTCTTCCCATTTTTTTTGAAGTTCCAAGTCTAAAAGCATCTGCTGAAAGTTGCTCTACAACTTCAGAGCGCTGCATAATACCCTTTTTAGGCATCTTAGTTTGCATATCCCATCCTAAAACTGCAAGTGCTCTATTTATATTAGATATCTTTTTAAGTTCTAATTTTAATTCTTTTAATTTACCTTCCATTATTAAACGCCCCTCTTATATATATTTCTATTAATTTTCTTTTAAAATCTATTTATAATATTTATTATACTCCTATTTTTTTCAGAATAATTTACATCTTAACTTTTTAGCAATGCATATTTTTTTAGATTGATATCTATTTCCTAACCCTATTGTCTTATCATCTAAGTCAAAATAATAATATATTTACTCTAACTTTTAGCTATTAATAATTTTTTCTATTCTTTCCCTTATCAAATTTGATTTTAAGGTAGTTTTATTTAAAAATGATTATTTTTTTGCACGATATTATGCAAATAGATAATATTATGAAAATAGTCTGTCATTTATATATGCTATAATATTTTTAAAACTCAAAATAACATTTTAATACAGACCTGATATTATATTTATACAATCAATAGTATTATTATCAAAAATTTATTTAAATTAGATATTTTTGATAATTTTAACTTAGGAGGACTCATTTATGAAGAAGAACATACAAGAAGAAGAAATTGAATCAATTTATGGAAAAGTTAGTCCATTTGAATTCAAAGATGCACTTATAGACCTTGCTACAAGATGTGAAAAGAAAAGTACAAGGTCACTCCTTGATGCAGGTCGTGGAAATCCTAACTGGATTTCAACAACTCCAAGAGAAGCTTTCTTTACTTTTGGACAGTTTGCAATAACTGAATCAAGAAGAACTTGGCAGGCACAAGACCTTGGTGGAATGCCTCATAAAAATGGAATATATGATAGATTCAAAAAATATGTAGAAGAAAATTTAAAAGCTCCAGGAATAGAGCTTCTTGATAAAATAATAGAATATGGTGTCTATGAAAAAGGTTTTAATAAAGATGCTTTTGTTCACGAACTTGCAGATGCAATAATTGGTGATAACTACCCATTTCCGGATAGAATGCTTCGTCATATAGAAGGATTAGTACATGATTATCTAGCTAAAGAAATGGCTTATGATACAGGAAAAGGTGGTAAATTTGATATCTTTGCTGTTGAAGGGGCAACTGCAGCTATGTGCTATATATTTGATACTTTAAGATCAAATAACTTACTTGTTAAAGGTGATAAAATTGCTATTATGGTTCCTGTTTTCACACCTTACCTCGAGATACCCATCCTTCCACAATACGGACTTGAAATAGTTCCTATAATAGCTAATTCAGATACTTCTTGTGGAGATGATTTTGGGCAGTATTCTCAAAGTGAACTTGATAAACTTAAAGACCCATCAATAATAGCTTTATTTATAGTTAACCCAAGTAATCCATCATCTATTGCACTTAACTCAGATGGTAGAAGTTACATTGCTGATATAGTTGAAAATCATAATAAGGACCTTATGGTTATCTCTGATGATGTTTATGGTACTTTTGTACCTGATTTTAAATCTCTTATGTCAGAAATACCTTACAATACAATAGGTGTTTATTCATTCTCTAAATATTTTGGAGTAACAGGTTGGAGACTTGGAACAATCGCAATACATGAAAATAATATATTTGATAAGCTTATAAAAGAACTTCCTCCTCGTTATCATAAAGAATTAAGCAGTAGATATGGTCATCTAAGCACTACTCCAGAAGATATTAAATTTGTTGATAGAATAGTTGCAGATAGTAGACAAGTTGCTTTAAATCATACTGCTGGTCTTTCAACACCACAGCAAGTTCAAATGGCATTTTTCTGTGCCTTTGCTGTTCTTGATAAAGATGATGCATATAAAAACTTAACAATGGCTATTTGTCTTAAAAGAAAAAGACTTCTATATGATGGTCTTGGTCTTGAAATTACAGTAAATAATCTTAATGCTAACTATTATGCAGAATTTGATTTACTTGATTGGGCAAAAAATAACTACGGACAAGATTTTGCTGATTTCCTAGAAATGAATTATAAACCTGTTCAGGTTTTATATAGACTTGCAAAAGAATCATCAATAGTTTTACTTGGTGGAAGTGGATTCCAAGGACCTCAATGGTCAGTTAGAATATCACTTGCTAACCTTAATGATGATGCTTATAGAGAAATAGGACACGCTCTTAGAAAAATTTCTCAAAGCTTCCTTGATGAATTTAGACGTAGTATAGAATGTTAAAATTAAAAAGCAAATTGATAGCCATAAGCTATCAATTTGCTTTTTCTTTTATTAATATATTCTTATTTTAACTTGCTTACTATTTCTACCGCCATTTTGTGACTTGATTGCGGATTTTGTCCTGTTATAAGATTATTATCTATAACTACACACTCTACAAAATCTCCAGCTCTCTCAAACTTAGCACCTTGTTTTACAAGCTCTGTTTCAAGTGCATAAGGTACAAGACTTGAAAGTTGTGCTAAATCTTCCTCTGTATTTGTGAATCCTGTAAGTTTTCTACCAGCTATAAAATCTTTTCCCTCTTTAGTTTTAACATTAAGGAATGCTGCAAGCCCATGACAAACTCCAGCTACTACTTTATCATTCTCATCTAATTTTAATATTATATCCGCTACTGATTTCGTATTAGTAAAATCTTCTAAAGGACCATGTCCACCAGCAAATACTACTGCATCAAAATCTTTACTTAACATATCTTCTAATTTCTTTGTAGTTTTTAATAATGGCATAACATGTTCATACTGTGCTGGAACACCCTCTGGAATTGAAACAATATCAATTGGAACCTCTCCACCTTTTATTGATGCTATTTCAATTTCAAATCCTGCTTCTTTAAATATATTGTAAGGCTCTGCTAATTCTTCTAACCAAAGTCCTGTTGGGTGACCATTCATATCGTTGTGACTTGTTGAAACTAATAATATCTTTTTCATTTGTTATTTCGCCTCTTCTCTATCTCTTATTTATTTCTTTATTGTAAATGTCATCTTTTTAATCTACTATTTAATTATCTCATTAGTTATCCTGTTCTATTTATAACTTAATTATACTTCAAAGGAAAATGAGTAACAAGAACGCACTTTTTATTAAGTCACTTACAAAAAGTTAAGTATTGGAGGTTTTAAAGATTGGATGCAAAAAAAGAAACTTTAGATGAAGATACTATAAATTTAGCCTTAAAAACTCTAACTGGAAAATGGAAACTTAAAATAATTTGGGAAATATCCTATCAAGAATGTATAAGATTTAATCAACTTGAAAGAAGATTAGAAGGCATATCTAGTCTAATGCTTACAAGAAGACTTAAAGAACTTGTAGATTTAAAAATAGTTCATAGAGAACAATTTAATGAAATACCACCAAGAGTTGAATACTCTCTTACTCATCTTGGCTTAACTCTTTGCCCTGTTCTTCATATGCTAGATGAACTTGGACAAAAATTAAAGGGTATCAACTAAATGATACCCTTTAATTTCTATATTAATTTTTCAAAAGCAACTCTCTCGCTACCATCACGCACATAAATAATTCCACAATACTCAAACCCATTTTTCTTAACTGAATTTTGCATTGCTAAATTTTTAGTATGTGTATCTATTCTTATACTTTTCAAATTCTTCTCTTTACAGAAATTCTCTGTTTCTTTTATAAGTTTTCCTGCAAGACCTCTACCCTTATAATCATTATTTACAGCTATTCTATGGATAACTGCAAAATTATAATTACTAAGCCATGCCCCATCATAAATCTTATCATAAGTAGGTTCTCCATCGAATGAGATAACTGTTGTAGCTACTATATTCCCCTCTTCTTCTAATACATAACTAACTCCATTTTTTATATCATCTTTTATAGTTTCTGAATTTGGATATCCATTTTGCCACTGATCTATATCTTGTGATTTAATATATTCCTGAGCCTGATTTATTATATGCATTATTTTATCTACATCTTTTAATTCTGATTTTCTAAACATACCCTCGCACCCCTTTCAACTAAGAATTCCTTATATTATACCATAAATACTTCCATTTCTATTACTCATAATAATCACTATTATCTTATTAATCATAAAATCTATTCTATATCTATATAATTAATAAAATAATCAAACTAGGAGATTTTTATGAAAAAACTAAATATAGTTTCTGTATGTGCATTTGGAATAGGTAGTAGTCTTATACTTAAAATCAATTTAGAAAATGTTTTAAAAGACCTAAAAATAGATGCAGAGGTAACAACCTCTGATATAACAAGTCTATCTTCTATCACCGGTGATTTAATTGTTACATCTGAATATCTTTATGAAGATGTAAAAGATAATACTAATTTAAAAGTAATGCCTGTCACAAATTTTATAGACAAAAATGCTTTAAAAAATGATCTTTTACTTAATCTTAAAGGAGCTAACCTATTATGAATATAATTATAAATTCTTTTTTAGAAATCTTTAAAAACCCAGTTTTCTTTATAGGTATTATAACATTCATAGGATGTTTATTCTCAGATTCTAATTTTACTAAAAAGATTTCTTCTACTATAAAAGCAATGATAGGAATGATTATACTCTCGCTCGGTGTTGAAGCTATTATAAAAGCAGTAACACCTCTATCCGAATCATTAAAAACATTATTTAACTATACATCTACAGTTCCATTAGCTGATTTCAATACTTTTTTAAATAAACACGGTAGCTTTATAGGACTTATAATGTTTATTGGTTTTATTCTAAATATTATTCTAGCTAGATATACAAAATTAAAAACAGTATATCTCACCGGAAATATACTGTTTTGGTATCCTATGATTTTTTTAGCCGTAGGTATGGAGAATAAACTTGATGGTTTTACTTTATTCTTCTTTGCACTAATACTTTATATGTGTGTTATAACAATACTTCCAAATATCATAAAAAATCATATGAAATATGTATGTGGTGAAACTACTTTTACAATAGGACATACATCTTCTATTTTCTGTCTAATAGGTTCATATATAGGGAAATTTATTGGTGATAAAGAAAATAGTGCTGAAAATTTAAACCTACCAAAATCATTAGATTTTCTTAAAGATGTAAATATAGTTTCCTCTATAATAATTTCAATAATTTATATTTTAGTTTCATTTTTTGTTGATACTAAAACATCAAATTTATTATTTGGAAATTCACCTATCATATTTTCAATAACTCAAGGAATAACATTTGCAGCCGGAATGGTAATTCTTTTACTTGGAGTTAGAATGATTTTTTCTGAAATAATACCATCATTTTCAAATCTCTCAAGTAAATTATGCCCAAATTCAATTCCAGCCCTTGATATACCAATGATTTTTCCTTATGGAAAAACATCACTTATGATAGGCTTTATAATTTCACTTATAACCACTATAAGTTTAACCACACTTCTAAGTAGTATGAATCTTTTAGCCGTTCCTCTTCTACCTATGGTTATAGCTTGTTATTTTGATGTAGCACCTTGTGCAATATTTGCAAACGCACGTGGTGGACTTAAAGCAGCTATAATAAGTAGTATTGTCTCATCTATCATCTTAGTTTTATTACTTAATGTATCTATCTGTTTAGTTCAAAATACAGTTGGAAACTTTATTCAAATATACGGTGGTAATGAATTTTCTATTTGGGTTGTAATAAGTGATTTTATAGCTAATTTAATCTCTGCTATCACTTAAATATTTCCAAGGAATCTAGATACTATTTTCTTATTAAAATTAGTTAATTTTTCCTTAGCCTTTTTAAGTGCAACTTCTTTTATAACATCACCTCTCATAGGGTAAGGAACTATTATATTATTTAAATCAGTAATCTTCATCTTTTTATAAATAGCAACAGTAAGCGCATGAATAATTTCACTTGAATCTGTTCCAGCCACTGTTGCTCCTATTATTTTATCCCCACTATCTAAAACAACCTTTATAAAACCTTCATTCTCATCTTCTACTATATATCTATCATTCATATCAAAGTCAACAATAATTGCACTACCAAACACACCTTTATCCTTTGCCATCTGCTCTGTAAGTCCTGTATGTGCAACCTCTGGTGATGTAAATGTAGTCCAAGCTACCTTATTATAATCAGCACTATATTTCATTTTAAAAATTGAATTTCTTATAACAATCCCAGCCTCATATCCTGCCATATGTGTAAATCCAAACTTACCTGTTATATCACCACAAGCATAAATACTTTTCACACTTGTTCTCATAGTAGAATCAACATTTACATGACCTCTCGTACTCATCTCAACATTTACATTTTCAAGGCCTAAATTTTTAGTATCAGGTTTTCTACCAATAGATACAAGTATAGTATCTACTATTAATTTTTTATTAGTTTCCCCCTCTAAAGTTACCTCTATTCTACCCTCACTATTTTTCACTACCTTTTTAATCTCAGAATTCATATGAAACTCCATGCCTTGTGCTCCAAGTTTATCAAGCATATACTGTGAAACTTCTTCATCATCATTTCTAAATAATCCTTCACCTCTATTAACAACATGAACATTACTACCTAAATTTAAAAAGCCTTGCCCAAGTTCTAAACCTATAGGACCTGCACCTAAAACAAGTAAATCATCAGGTAATTTATCTAAATCAAATATTGTATCTGATGTTCTATATCCAACCTCTTCAAGCCCTTCTACTTTAGGAATAAGTGGCCCTGAACCAGTTGCTATAACAATAAATTTACTAGTAAAAGTCTTATCATTTACTCTAACTGAATTAGCATCAATTATAGTAGCCTCACCAAACTCAACATCCACACCAAGACTTTCATATCTTTCCTTTGAATCTTTTGGATGTATCTTTTTTATTGAACTCCTTACATAGTCCATTACATTTCTTAAATCAACTTTTTCTACCTCAACATTTATTCCATACTTATTAAGATCTCTAGCACTCTTAACACCATGTGCAATTTTCAAAAATGATTTACTAGGAACACAACCTGTATTAAGGCAGTCTCCACCCATCTTTTCCTTTTCAATAAGCATTACCTTACCTCCAAGACCTGCAACTCCTGATGCTACTACAAGCCCTGCACTTCCTGCTCCAACAACTATAAAATGATAATCATAACTCATTATGACCCCTCCTTAACTTTCTCTCTAATTATGGTTTTCCCAATTTAAAAAGAATATATAAATATATTTTTGGAAAACTAAATAATATTGAGGTGATATTTATTGAAACTAAAAAAAATAATTTCTATATTTCTATTTATAATACTTTCTATCTTAATAATTTTATTTTTTGTATTAAAAAAAGAATATCCATCATTAGTAAGTCTAGCTACTATAAGAAGCTTTATTTTATCCTTTGGAGTTTGAGGTCCTATAATCACAATGCTTATGGTTACTGTTCAAACTGTCATTATGGTTATTCCTGACTTTATTACTATAATAGCTTCATCAGCTATTTTTGGTTGGGTCTATACTGCACTTATTGCATGGATAGGCTCACTACTTGGTGCAACAATTTGTTTTTACATAGGAAGATTACTTGGAAGAGATTTTATTATAAAACTTAGTAATAAAAGTATGATTTCAAAAATAGATAATTTCTTTAATAAATATGGAAGATACTCTATTTTAATAGCTAGACTAATTCCTTTTATTCCATTTGACTTAACTAGTTATTTTGCTGGTGTAACAGCACTTAGTATAGGTGAGTTTCTTATTGCAACTGCACTAGGGGAACTTCCCGCTACAATTTTATATTCATATCTTGGCGGAGTCCTTACTGATGATGTAGAACATCTCTTTATTGGAATTTCAATTATCGTTGTAATTATACTAATAATTTCTATCTATAAATTTACTTTAAATAAAAGAAGGAGGGCTTAACCTTGTTAGATAGTTATGGTAGAAAATATATAAATCCTATAATTTTAAAACTCGCAAAATTATTTGTTCAAATTAAAATAAGTGCCAATGTTGTAACTACACTCGCACTTATCATAGGTATTCTATCAGCTGTATTTTTATATTTTAGCATGCCTATCTTATCACTTATATTTCTTTGGGTATCTGGTTATTTAGACTCTGTTGATGGTACTATTGCTAGACTTACTAATAGTACTTCACCATATGGAACCTTAATGGATATAACTTTTGATAGACTTGTTGAAACTGGAATAATACTTGTTACAGCACTAAATCATCCTGATGTAGCATTTTATTTATTACTTCTCACAGTGACCATATTAATTTCAATGACTATATTTTTAACAGTTGGCGCACTTGCTAAAAATAATGGATTTAAATCATTTAAATATCAAATAGGTCTTGCTGAGAGGACAGAAGGTTTTATAATGTTCTCTGCTATGATACTTTTCCAAAGCCACCTAAAACTAATTATTTCTTTATTTTTAGTTATGATGCTCATAACTATTTATCAAAGATTTGCAGAAGGTCTTAGGATTTTAAAATAAAAGTAAAAGAGGTTATTCATAAAAAATGAATAACCTCTTTGCATATACTAAACTACTTCTCTTCCACAGCAATTTTTATACTTTTTACCACTTCCACATGGACATGCTTCATTTCTTCCTGTCATCTTTTCAGATCTTACAGGCTCTTTTTTAGCTGGAGTATTATCTCCCCCATGAGTAGCTGCTACTTCTTGTGCAACTTGTTCTCTTTGTGGTGCTTCTGATTGAATTCTTACATGATAAAGATACTTAACAGTATCATTTTGTATGCTATCAATCATCTCTATAAACATATCACTACCTTGTTGTTGGTAAGCTTGAACTGGATCTTGTTGTTTATAAGCCATAAGTCCTATTCCTTGCTTTAAATGATCCATATTATCTATATGATCCATCCACTTAGTATCAACTATTTTAAGAAGTATAACTCTTTCAATCTCTCTCATTTGTTCTGAACCAATAGAACCTTCTTTTGCTTCATATAACTCATGAGCTTTATCTCTAATTAACTCTAAAACTTCATCTGCATCTTTATTTTTAAGCATTTCAACGGTAAAGACACCAACCTCTAAGAATACATCTTCTAAATAAGTTAAGAATAATTTAAGTGAATTCTCGTACTCATCATCCTCTTCATTAAGGTGAAGTGCAACTGAATCTTCAACTATGCTATTAATCATTCCAATTACACTAGCTTTAAGGTCTTCACCTTCAAGAACTTCTGTTCTTTGCTTATATATAATCTCTCTTTGCTTATTAATAACATCATCATATCCAAGAAGGCTCTTTCTTATATCAAAGTTATTACCCTCTACTTTTTTCTGTGCATTCTCAATAGTTTTAGTAACCATACCATTTTCAATAGCTTCATCGTCTGCAAGACCAAGCTTATCAGCAATAGATATAACTCTATCAGAACCAAATAATCTCATAAGATCATCCTCAAGTGACACATAGAATCTTGACTCACCTGGATCTCCCTGTCTACCAGCACGCCCTCTAAGCTGATTATCTATTCTTCTTGATTCATGTCTTTCAGTACCAATGATTTTTAAACCACCAGCTTCAATAACACCTTCACCAAGCTTGATATCTGTTCCTCTTCCAGCCATATTTGTAGCAATTGTAATTCTTCCATATTCACCAGCTCTTGAAACTATCTCAGCCTCTTGCTCGTGATACTTAGCATTTAAGACCTTATGACCTATTCCTCTTTGCTTAAGAATTCCTGAAACTATCTCTGATTTTTCAATACTTGTTGTACCAACAAGAACTGGCTGACCTTTTCTATTAGTTTCAATAATATCTTCTACAATAGCTAAATACTTACCTTTTTGATTTTTATAAACTAAATCTTTTTGGTCAAGTCTTTGTATTGGTCTATGAGTTGGGATAACAACAACATCTAAGCTATATATATCTCTAAATTCATTTTCCTCTGTTAAGGCAGTACCTGTCATACCTGATAATTTATCATACATCCTAAAGTAATTTTGGAATGTGATAGTCGCAAGTGTTTTAGATTCTCTTTTGATTTTAACACCCTCTTTAGCTTCTATAGCTTGGTGTAATCCATCTGAGTATCTTCTTCCTTCCATAAGTCTTCCTGTAAATTCATCAACTATGATAATTTCATCATCTTTAACCATATAATCTTTATCAAGCTTCATTAAGTGATTAGCTTTTAAACCTTGTGTTATATAGTGTTGAAGTTGCATATTATCAGCATCAGCATAGTTTTCTACATTAAATGCTTTTTCTGCCTCTACAATACCTTCATCTGTTAACATAACAGCATGACCTTTTTCATCTACAGTAAAGTGTGTTTCAACTTTAAGTCTTTTAACAAAGAAATCAGCTATTTTATAAAAATCAGTTGATTTTTCTCCCTGTCCTGAGATGATAAGTGGTGTTCTAGCCTCATCTATAAGGATTGAGTCAACCTCATCAACTACACAGTAATTAAGTTTTCTTTGAACTCTTTCTTCTTTGTAGATAACCATGTTGTCTCTTAAGTAGTCAAATCCAAATTCATTATTTGTTCCATATGTTATGTCCGCATTATAAGATTCTCTTCTTTGGTCATTATTTAGACCATGAACTATAACTCCTGTTGTAAGTCCTAAATACTCATAAACAGTTGCCATTTGCTCTCTATCTCTTGATGCAAGATAGTCATTGACTGTAATAACATGTACTCCTTTACCACTTAGAGCATTTAAATAAACTGGAAGTGTTCCAACTAAAGTTTTACCTTCCCCTGTTTTCATCTCTGCAATTCTTCCTTGGTGAAGTACTATACCACCAATCATTTGCTCTCTATAATGACTCATCCCAAGCTGTCTTCTTGCCGCTTCTCTTACAACTGCAAAAGCTTCTACTAAAAGGTCATTTAGAGTTTCACCTTTTTCAAGTCTATCTCTAAATTCTTGCGTTTTCCCTCTTAATTCATCTTCTGATAGTTTTTCCATTTCAGAAACAAGAGCATCTATCTGATCAACTACAGGTATTATTTTTTTGACTTGTCTTTCACTGTAACTTCCAAAAATTTTATCTAAGAAACCCATCTTCATTCTCCTTAATTCTCTCGATTATTTAATGTTAATTATAACACTTTTATACGTACATTTTCAATTAAACTTCTTTATTTAGGTAAATTTTAAATAAATTTCCTTAATAAATTCACTTTTATTTAAAATTAAGCAAAAAAGTCATAATACATACTATTAGTAGTTACCATGACCTTAACAATTATTCTATTTAAATTTTATTTCTCCGTCTTCAAAAGCGTCTAAAATTGCAAGTGATTCAACCCTTGCACCAAGTGCCTCTAAAACATCTCTTCCCTCTTGGAATCCTTTTTCAATAACAATTCCTATTCCAACAAGATTAGTTTTAGATTGTTTAATTATTTCCATAAGACCCTTTGCTGCACAACCTTTTGCTAAAAAATCATCTATCACAAGAATATTCTCTCCTTCACTTAAAAATCTTTTTCCAACTCTAACACTATATGTTTTTTGCTTAGTAAAAGAATGAACTTTTGCCTCATATAATTCTCTATCTAAATTTAGACTTTCTGTTTTTTTAGCAAAAACAACTGGTACAAAATCAAAATATTGAGCTACTATAGCTGCAATTCCTATTCCTGATGCTTCAATAGTAAGTATTTTATCTATTTTTTCACCTTCAAATCTCTTTTTAAACTCTTTACCAAATTCATTTAAAAGTTTTATATCCATTTGATGATTTAAAAAACTATCTACTTTTAATATATTACCTTCTCTTACTATTCCATCTTTAACTATTTTATCTTTTAATAATTTCATATGTATCCCCCTAAATGCTTTATCAAATTCAATATAATAGGAATATATAGAAACTCTATACATTCGTAGTAGGGATTTTGGCTCCCTGTAGAAACACTCAAACCATTACAAATTGAGCATATACGAACTTGAATTTTTTAATTCAATATACCATTTTATTGAAAAACTTACAAGTCCATTTGTTAGTATTCATAACATAAAAAAGTAGTAGTAAAATTTCTTTACTACTACTTCCTATCTATATATACACTTAATTATTCTTTTTAATTATAGTCATCTGGTTCAATTAAACCATAATGTCCATCTTTTCTTTTATAAACTACCTTTGTTTCATTTGTTTCTCCATCTCTATAAACAAAGAAGTTGTGTCCTATAAGATCCATTTGAAGTACTGCCTCTTCCGCATTCATAGGTTTTAAATCAAATCTTTTAACTTTAACGATTTTATCTTCCTCTTCTTGAACTGCAAATTTCTCATGTTCTATAACTGGATATCTTACTGAGCTATACTCATCTCTTTTAAGTTTAGTTTTATGCTTAACAATTTGTCTTTCTAATTTCTCTTCAACTAAGTCTATTCCCTTGTACATATCATCAGTAGATTCCTCTGCTCTTATGCATATACCATTGAACGGGATTAAAACTTCCACTATGTGTCTGTTTTTCTGAACACTTAAAGTTACCTTTGCTTCTACATCTTCAATAAAGTATTTCTCAAGTTTTAACACTTTCTTTTCTACTGTTTCTTTTAAAGCCTCTGTTAATTTAATATTTCTTGCATGAATTTTCACTTTCATATGCTCAGCCCCTTTCGACGAACAGTTAAACTAAGTAATTAATTTAATTGTTATTATGTCTTTATTCTACTCTTTTCATTGTTTAATTTCAAAGTCCAAAAAAGAACGTACTTATATCAAATTCACTAAGAAAATCTACTTTATCTTCACTTCTCTATGTTTTTTACATTTTTTTGAAGTTTGACATGTAAACATTTTCGTAGTAGAGTAGAATGTAGGGTTTTTTCAAAAAAGTATAAAAAAATAACCATTAGAATAAATTCTAACAGTTTTATAAAGGTGCTAGCTGACCTGATCTTTGACCCCACACTCGCCTACTGGAGCTTTTGCTACCCGGATTCAACCTCTCACTACTAACCCTCTCGATTTTCTCGGTAGGGCTTACTTCTAAGCTGCACCATGCTCACTAATACTTTGATTAGCTTACGTGGATCGTTTCGCCTGCAACTGGCATCGACTTTCAACCACAGACCTAGCACCACATATTATTATATACTACTTTTTATAACAGTCAAGGGAATTATGTCTACTTTATAAGATTTTTCTATAATACTCTTGCAAATGCTAACAGTATATCCAGTTGTTAGGATATCATCTATAAATAATATCCTCTTTCCATCCACACTGCTCTTTTTTTCTATTATCTTAAATGCACTCTCCATATTTTTTCTTCTCTCATATGCACTTAATTTTTTCTGTTCTTTTGAATTTTCAGTTTTATATAAAATTTCAATTATCTCTTTATTAAAATAGCTACTTATCCCCTTTGCTAAATATCTACCATGGTCAAACCCTCTTTTTCGTATAGTTACTTTGCTACTTGGAACAAATGTTATTAAATCAAACTCTATTTTTTCCTTTTCTATCTTATCAATTAAAATCTTTATAAAGTATTCTCCTACCTCAAAATTTTTCTTAGACTTATATGCAACTATAAGCTTCCTCATAGAATCTGAATAATACCTGCAACTATACATTTTTTCAATATCTAAAGTTTTATAACTTCCATTTGCCTCGCTACTTTGACTTAAACATTTACTGCACAAAACATCCTCATCAATATCCATCTTACATGAAATACATTTATATGCCCTTGGGTATACAATTTCTAAAAGACAATTAAATAAATATTTAACTATTCCTAATCCCTCCAAGCTATTTCATTATATAATCTAGTTATTCTCTTTGCTTTATCTATATTTTCACTTTCTTTTTTGCTTAATAATATAAGTTCCTTCTTTTCTGTAAGCACAGAGTATCTTCCGCATAAAAATACAACTTCCTTATACGAATAAAAATTTCTACTATCATTGTACATTATGACATTAGTATTTTTTATATTATCTATAAGCCCTTGTATATTACTGTGTATTATAACTGAATTTTTTCTATCATTTAAGCTATTGTAAAGTTCAGAACTTTTTCCACTGTAATTTATAATTTCAATATCCTTAAACTCTTTCTCAAGTTCTAAAAACTTATTATAAACATCTTCCGCTTTCTCTTTTTGAACATAAATAATTACATTCTCACCCTTACTATAAAACCACTCAAGATAAGTATAAAATACATATGGTATTCTTTCTCTTAAATCAAACCTTGATACTATTATCCTTGGTTCTTTAAAGTGAGTTTCTCTATCTTGTGTTGTTATATATAATGTTTCTGATTTTGCAATAACTATATCAATTGAAAATATTAATATTTTTTCGGCCATTTTATATGCTAAATCAATAATTTCAGTTATTGCTGCTTTATTATAGTTAGAGTAAAAGCTTATATCATCAATTATTATAAAATCATACGATTTTGAAATCTTTTCAAAATTATCAAAGAATAATCTTTCATAAATAGTTTTAGTATTTAATTCTATAGCCTTAAAACTTAAATATAATATTCTTTTATCATCATTCCAAGATATCATATTTTCTATTACTTTCTGTGCTTTATAAGGTTCCATTACTATATTTATAAATCTTCCATCATTAGCTAATTCTTCTTGAATTCCTATACATCCTTGATCTATATTTTTATAATATTTTTTTTGATTCACTTTTCCCCCTCCTATCTATTCTTCTTTTACATCTTCAACTTTTACTAAACTTTCAAATGCATCATTTCCAATAATTTCTTTAATTCTCCATTTAAGTGATGAATGTCTATCCATACTTCTAGTATTATCTACCATGAATTTTAAAGCTCTAGGAACCCCTACAACCACAACCATCTGCTTAGCCCTAGTAATACCTGTATAGAGTAAATTTCTATTCATAAGAAACGGTGCGCCCATATAAACAGGTATAATAACCACAGGGAACTCACTCCCCTGACTTTTATGAATAGTAATAGCATATGCAAGTTCTAACTCATCTAAAAATGTAAAATCATAAACAACTCTTCTTTCATCATCAAATATAATAGCAAGAGTCTTTCCCTCATTATCTATCGAATCAATAAATCCCATATCTCCATTAAAGACACCTTCACCTTCATTATCACCAAATCCATTAATTCTAGTCCATTTTAAATTATAATTATTTTTAATTTGCATAACTTTATCACCTTCTCTAAAAGTGATATCTCTAAAAGTTTTTTCCTGCTTGTATGGTTTTTTTTCATTTAAAACTTTTTGAAGTTCTTGGTTTAAATTCATGACACCAAGATTACCTTTTTTCATAGGTGAGAGTATTTGTATATCCTTATATTTATCCCAAGTATCATTGAATTTAGGAAGTCTTCTATTAACAAGGTCTACAATAGTATTAACCATTCTATCTTGCATCTCTTCTCTAACAAAGAAAAAATCTTTTCCCTTTTCATTTAATAAAGGCATCTCTCCCTTATTAATTTTATGGGCATTAACAACTATCATACTTTCTTTGCCCTGTCTAAAAATTTCACCAAGTCTTACTACTTTTGTAAAGTTACTTTCTATAAGGTCACTTAAAACATTTCCTGGCCCAACTGATGGAAGTTGGTCTATATCTCCAACTATTATAAGTCTTGTTCCAACCTTAATAGATTTAAGTAAATTATTCATAAGCGATACATCAATCATAGATGCCTCATCAACAATAACAACATCTGCATCTATGGGCTCTGAATCAATTTTTTGGAATACTTTCTCTTCCTCAGTATCAGCGACTACCATATCCAAAAGTCTATGGATAGTTTTTGCCTCTCTACCTGTTGACTCTGACATTCTTTTAGCTGCTCTACCTGTTGGAGCTGCAAGAACAACTTTCATCTTGCATTGCTCAAATATGTCTATAATCGCTTTAATTATAGTTGTCTTACCTGTTCCTGGGCCTCCTGTGATAATCTCTATCCCGTTATTAAAAGCTCCTAAAATGGCTTCTCTTTGTGATGGTGCAAATGTAATTTTATTAAACTGCTCAAATCTTGAAACTAAATCTTCAATATCAACATTTATATTTTGAAAATTAGATATAGCAAGTGTTAATATTTTATTAGTTATTCCAAGTTCACTATAATAATGTGGTATTGTAAATACACCCTCATGTTCTTCAAGCATTTCAACTCTTATTTTATTATCCAAACTTGCATTCACTATATTCTCTTCTATAATTTTCTTCTCAACATTTAATGTTTCAACTGCATCTTTAATAAGTTCTTCTTTTGGCATATATGTATTTCCAGCTCCACAAAAATTATTAATCAAATATTTTAATCCACTCTGAATTCTAAATGCTGATGTTTCCTTTATTCCTATTGATTGTGCTATTTTATCTGCTGTCCTAAATCCAATTCCAGAAATCTCATCACAAAGTATATATGGATTCTCTTTAACAACATCAATAGCTATATTACCGTACTTTTTATAAATTTTAAGAGTCTGATTCATACTAATGCCATGTTCTTGGAAGAATATAGATATATTTTTAAGCTCTTTCTGTTCATTATATGATTCAATAATTATTTCTAGCTTTTTTTTACCTATACCCTCAACCATTTTAAGTTTTTGTATGTCATTATCAAGAATCTCTAATGTTTTCTCCCCAAACTTTGATATTATTTTTTTTGCAGTAACAGGTCCTATTCCATGTATGACCCCTGATGCTAAATATCTTTCTATTCCCTCTTTTGATGTTGGCAGAATTTCCATACACTCTTCTATTTTAAATTGTCTACCAAACTGAGCATGAGCAGCCCAGTTTCCTTGTAAGTTCAAATTTTGCCCTTCTTTTATATGTGGTACTGAGCCAACTGCTGTATGTACTTGTGTTCCTTCTCTAAACTTTAAAACTGTATATCCTGTATCTTCACTCTTAAATACTATACTTTCAACGATTCCTTTTAATTCTTCCATTTTTAACTCCTAAAAATAAATTTTATTACTATAATTATATCATATTTTATTTTTTTAAATCATTTCTATGAACATTGATAATTGACTTCTATTATCAAAATGCCTTAATATATATTTATATAGTAAGGAGGCGTTTTAGATATGTTAATTAAAAATTGTAATATTATTTATTTAGATAAAGTAGAAAAAGGGTCTGTTCTTGTTAAGGATGGAAAAATAGCACAAATAAATCCTGTTAACTCAACAGAAGAAAATATTATAGATGCAGAGGGTTTATACCTTTCACCTGGATTTATAGATGTTCACATACATGGTGCTGGTGGTCATGATACTATGGATGGTACTTTTGAGGCAATTAATGAAATTGCTAAAGTTATCGTTACTAGAGGAACTACTTCATTCACACCTACAACAATGACTATGGGTGCTGACTCTATTGTTCAATCAATGAGTGTCATCAAACAAGCTAAAGAAAATGGAACTGATGGAGCTAATGTTCTTGGAGCACATCTTGAAGGACCTTTCTTAAGCTTATCAGCTATAGGCGCTCAAAATCCAAACTTCTTAATCACACCATCAGTGGAAAACTTCCACAAAATTGTTGGAGATTATGAAGATGCAGTTGTGTCATTAACTATAGCACCAGAAATTGAGGGAGCTTCAGAGCTTATCAAATATCTTGCAAGTAAAGGAATAGTTGCATCAATAGGTCATACAAAAGCTACTTATGAGCAAACTATGGAAGGAATTAAATGTGGATGCTCACATGCTACACACTTATTCAATGCTATGTCAGGATTCACACACAGAGCACCAGGAGCTGTAGGAGCTATATTTGACTCAAACATCACTACTGAAACTATTTCAGATGGGATTCATATAGCTTATCCAAGTCTTAGAGTGGCTTATAAAAATAAAGGTACAGATAAAATGTTACTTGTAACAGATGCAATGATGGCTTGTTGTATGCCTGATGGAAAATATAGCCTTGGTGGACAAGATGTTATAGTTGCCGATGGTGCTGCTAGACTTTTAAATGGTGCACTTGCTGGTTCAGTATTAACACTTGATAATGCTGTAAGAAATGTATTTGAAAATACAGAATATCCATTAAACGAAGTTGTAAGAATGGCTGCATATAACCCAGCTAAACTTTGTAAAGTTGAAGATAGAAAAGGTCAAATCAAAGAAGGCTTTGATGCTGATTTATTACTATTTGATAAAAATATAAATATCAAAAAAGTATTTGTAAATGGTAACTTAGTACACCAAAACTAATACTAAAAAAGGAGTATGAGACATATCTCATACTCCTTTTTCTATATAATACCTTCATCAATTATATCTTGTTTACACTTGTGTTCTAATTCATTTTCTTTATCTAGCCTCTCACTAATCTTTTCTAAATCAGATTTTTTCAAATGATATAATGAAACAAATAAAGTGCAAAATTCTGCAAAAGGAATTACTAGCCATATGCCCCTATTAGGCATGATATATGGAAATACTATAAGTCCTATCAAAATAAAAATAAGACTTCTACTAACTGCAATTATTATTGAAACTTTTGCATTCTTTATTGCTGTAAAATATGATGTGGAAACCATATTAAACCATAGAAAAAAATAAGATATAAACATTATCTTACTAGCCGAAGCTGTTAAATTATATAACTCTATAGATGCATTATCTATAAATATAGAAATTAAAAAATCTTGATTTAATACAACTAAAATATACGCACTTACTCCAAGAACAAATGCTGTTATATATGCAAATTTAAGTACTTCCTTCACTCGTTTAATTTGTCTTGCTCCAAGATTGAAACTTACAATTCCAGAAATAGAATCTGCAAGTCCAAAAGTTAATCCCGTTACAATTGAATTTATATACATAATAATACTAATAGCTGTAATTCCAAGAGTTCCAAGTTGTCTTAGAATAACAAAGTTAATTGCAATATTTGCAATTGAATTTGATATTTGTCCTAAAAACTCAGATGACCCATTGTAAGCCATTTCTTTAAATAACTTAAAATCCCCCACCGGTTTTACTACTTTTAATTTAGATTTCTTAGTAAAGAAATATCCTAAAGCTAAAATTCCCGCAAGTGATGCACTTATACCCGTTGCAACTGCTGCTCCTATTAATCCATAGCCTAAAACTACTATAAATATATAATCTAAAATAATATTTAAAATAGATGAAATAATTCCAAGTATCATACTTAACCTCGGACTTCCATCAATTCTAACAAAACTATCTAACATATAAAAAAGCATCATAAGTGGCCCAAATAAACAAAAAACTCTTATATACTGAACAGCTAAAGTTAACAAATCTCCTTTAGCACCTACCAAATTTAACATTGGTTCTGCTAATATAAAAATAAGGAAAAATATTATACACCCTATAGCTAAATTTATAAAAAGAGTAAAACTAAATGTTTCTTTCGCCTTCTTTAAATTTCCTTCCCCAAGTTTGATTGATGTAAATATAGAGCCTCCAATTCCTATCATATCAAGTACACCTATAAATATCATAAATATAGGAAACGCTAAATTTATAGCCGCTAATGCTTCTGGTCCTACAAAGTTCCCTACAAAAATCCCATCAATAATCATATATATTGACATGACTATCATACCTATCGCACCCGGAATTGCATAATTTAAAAATAATTTACTAATTTTATCTTTGCCTAAATCAATTTTACTCATTTTCCCCCCTTAAAAATTCACCTTATTTCAATGAAATATTGTTATTTATAAACTCTAATATTTCATCAAAGGCTTCTATTTTTTCTTTTGAAAATTCTTTTTCTATTCCTTGAATTAAATCATTTAATTCAACTTCTCCCTCATCAAAATAATCTTTAACTTCGGTATCAACTTCTAAAAAATACACTCTTTTATCTAGCTTAGACTGAATCTTATGTACTAAACCCTTTTTAACTAAAATGTTAATTTGATTAGTTACATATGGTTTTGATACTTGTAATTCACTTGCTATTTTTGAAACTGTAGTCTGAAGTTCTTTATAAATAACACATAAATATATATATGAAATATTATTTATATCTGCCATCTTCGATTTTCTATTTCTACTCTCTTTATACTCTACAAGAGCAGTATTTAAAAATATATTTTCTAAATTTTCCTTAATACTCATTTCATCCTCCAATATAGTTAATAAAAATTAATTAATATTTATTAACTATATTATATAAATAAATAACTCAAATTACAAATATTGCTTTATTATTTATAAAAAAAGAGCAAACTAGAATTTCTAGTTTGCTCTTTTTATACAATTAAAATTAAAGGAATTTTTTGATTTCTTCAACTTTATTTAAGTTTTCCCATGGAAGTTCAATATCAGTTCTACCGAAGTGACCATAAGCAGCTGTTTGTGCATATATAGGTCTTCTTAGGTCTAAGTCTCTGATGATAGCACCAGGTCTTAAATCGAATACTGAGTTGATTATTTCAACTATTTTAGCATCTGCTATTTTTCCTGTTCCAAAAGTATCTACTACTATTGAAACTGGTTTAGCAACACCGATAGCGTAAGCTACTTGAATTTCAAGTTTATCTGCAACACCAGCAGCAACTAAGTTTTTAGCTACCCATCTAGCAGCATATGCAGCTGATCTATCAACTTTAGTGCAGTCTTTTCCTGAGAAAGCTCCACCACCGTGTCTTCCGTATCCGCCGTATGTGTCAACAATAATTTTTCTTCCTGTAAGACCTGAATCTCCTTGAGGTCCTCCAATAACAAATCTACCTGTTGGGTTTATGAAGTATCTTGTGTTTTCATCTAATAATTCAGCTGGCATTTCAGCTTCTATTACATATTTTTTAATATCTGCTTGTATTTGCTCTAAAGTAACTTCTTCTCCGTGTTGTGTTGAAATTACTATTGTATCTATTCTAACTGGCTTGTTATCTTCATACTCAACTGTAACCTGAGTTTTACCATCTGGTCTTAAGTATGCAAGTGTACCATTTTTTCTAACTTCTGATAATTTTCTTGCTAATCTGTGAGCCATAGCTATTGGTGCAGGCATGAACTCTTCAGTTTCGTTTGTAGCGAATCCGAACATCATTCCTTGATCTCCAGCTCCTACAGCTTCAACATCATCTTTTTGTCCTTCTCTTGATTCTAAAGCTTCGTCAACTCCCATAGCTATATCTCTTGATTGCTCATCGATAGTTGTCATTACTGAACAAGTTTCGCAGTCAAATCCAAATTTAGCTCTATCATATCCAATTTCTTTGACTTTAGCTCTAACAACTTTAGGAATATCAACATAACAGTTTGTTGTGATTTCTCCCATAACTACTACAAGACCTGTTGTTACTGCAGTTTCACAAGCAACTCTAGCCTCTGGATCTTGAGCCATAATTGCGTCTAATACTGCATCTGAAATTTGGTCACACATTTTATCTGGGTGTCCTTCTGTTACTGATTCTGATGTAAATAATCTTCTCATAATATTTGCGTTATCCACTCTTTTGTAGATAACTGCCTCCTCTCTTTTGTTACATTTTATTTATTTTGTTTGATTTATATTAAAAAAATAAAGCCTCTTCAATCAAGAAGAGACTTTCTGTATCACAAAAATAATCTCCTCTTATCTCGCAAAATATATAGATATTTTGCAGGAATTGGCACCATGTTATTACTAACTGGTTGCCGGGTTTCATCGGGCCCTATCCCTCCACCTCTCTTGATAAGAGTTTTATTTATTTAATTCTAATTTATGTTCATAATTTGTTTAAATATATTTCTTTAAAAAAGTGTAGATACTAAAATTTAGTATCTACACATGGTAGTGGGAGAAGGATTCGAACCTTCGAAGTCTACGACGACAGATTTACAGTCTGTTCCCTTTGGCCACTCGGGAACCCCACCCTATATGGAGCTAATAATCGGACTTGAACCAATAACCTGCTGATTGCAAATTAGCTGTTCTGCCTATCAACATATTGTTTAATTTTGGACCTATTCTTTATTTTTTAAAAAATGGTAGTGGGAGAAGGATTCGAACCTTCGAAGTCTACGACGACAGATTT
>NZ_CAMQZG010000001.1 GCF_947039605.1 uncultured Clostridium sp. | reverse complement strand
TTGATTCAAAAGCACAAACAGTAACAATAACTGAAAAAAATGCAGCAACATTAAAACTTATACCTTTCAAGGATACAAAGATTAATATAGTTGTAGTAAAAGGTCAGTTAACAATAGCAAAAGAAGCTATAGAAAATGGAAATGTAGTAATGAATAATGGTAAACCAGAATTACTTGGTGGAGCAATATTTGAAATTACAGGACCAAATAATTATAAAAATACAGTTACAACAATTGCAAATGAAAAGTTAGTAGTAAATGATTTACAACTAGGAAAATATACAGTTAAGGAAGTACAAGCTCCGACTGGATATAAACTTGATTCAAAAGCACAAATTGTAACAATAACTGAAAAAAATGCAGCAACATTAAAACTTACACCTTTCAAAGATACTAAAGAAGTAGTAACTCAATATGGAAGTCTTCAAATTACTAAGACTAATGAGAGTGGAAAAGTATTCTTAGATGGCGCAACATTTAGTTTATATAACTCAAAGAATGAACTTGTAGGTTCATATACAACTGAAAATGGTGGAATAGTAAAAGTTGATAAGCAACTTGCTTATGGAACATATTATTTAGTAGAAACTTTAGCACCAACGGGATATGAGTTAAATAATAGCAAAATTTATGTTACAATAGATAGTGAAAAAACTAAAAATGTGACAGTTTCTGATAAAAAAGAACAAGTACAAGTGAAGTACGGACAATTAGAGATAATAAAAGAGAACACTGATAAACAACTTTTAGCTGGAGCTAAGTTTGATTTATTTAATTCTAAGACAAATGAGTTAATTGGATCATATACAACTAAAGCAGATGGTAAAATCTTAGTAGATAAAAAATTAGCTTATGGTGAATATTACTTACAAGAAGTGAAAGCACCTACAGGTTATATTTTAAATACAGATAAGATAAAAGTTACAATCAATAGTGAACAAATTAAACATGTAACAGTTACTGACAAAAAAGAATCAGTAGAAGTTAAATATGGAGCGTTAGAAATCACAAAACAAAATACCGCTGGAAAACTTTTAAGTGGTGCAACATTTAATTTATTCAATTCAAATGATAAATTAATAGGTTCATATACTACACAAGCAAATGGAGTAATCTTGGTTGATAAAAAATTAGCTTATGGTGAATATTACTTACAAGAAGTAAAAGCACCTATAGGATATGAATTAAACACACAAAAAATAAAAGTTTCTATTAATAGTGAAAAGATTCAGAATATAACAGTTACAGACAAGAAAAAGGATGTAGAAGTTAAATATGGACAACTTGAAATTATTAAAAAAGGTACTAATGGTGATCTTTTAGCAGGAGCAACATTTGACTTGTATAACGTACAATCAGGTAAATTAATAGGTTCATATACAACAGAATCTAACGGAAAGATCTTGGTTGGTCAGAAATTAGCTTATGGCGAGTATTATGTACAAGAAGTACAAGCTCCTAATGGCTATGAACTTAATAATAACAAGATTTATGTTACAATCAATAGCGGAAAAGTTCAGGACGTAACAGTTACTGATAAAAAAGCGGAAGTAATAGTTAAGTATGGGCAACTTGAAATCACTAAAGAGAGTGTAGGTGGTAAACTTCTAGGAGGAGCTACTTTCAACTTATATAATTCAACTAATAATTTAGTTGGAACTTATACAACAGAATCTAATGGAAAGATCTTGGTTGATCAGAAGTTAGTATTTGGAGAGTATCACTTACAAGAAGTGAAAGCACCGGTAGGGTATCAGGTTAATAAAGAACCGTTCAAATTTGTTATCAATAAAGAAGGTATAGAAAATGTAACTGTTATTGATAAGGAAGCTGTGGTAATTATTAAAACTGGTGATATTAAGATTACTAAGAAAAGTACAGATGGTAAGCTTTTAGGTGGAGCTAAATTTGGATTATACAATTCAATAGGAAATCTTATTGGAGAGTATACAACAAATTCAGACGGATATATTATAGTTAATAAACTTAAATATGGAAACTACTCAATTAAAGAATTAGTAGCACCAGCTGGATACGAGTTAAATAATGAAAAAGTTAACTTTACAGTAGATAGCCAAGGGGTTAAAACATTGACAGTAGTGGATAAAAAAGATGAAACTGTGGTTAAACATGGAAGTCTTAAAATCACAAAAGAAAGCACAACAGGTAAACTTTTAGGTGGAGCAGTATTTGGAATATATACTTCAGAAGGTCAACTTCAAGGTAAATATACAACTGACTTACAAGGATACATTACAGTAAACAATTTAGTTTATGGTAATTATTATCTAAAAGAATTAAAATCTCCTATAGGTTATGAAATTAACAAAGAGCAAGTTAACTTTGTAATTAATAATCAAGGTGTAACAACACTTACAGTAATTGATAAATTAATTCATCCAAGCATAAATACAGGTGGTCATAAAGATCATCCAAGTATAAATACAGGTGCTCATAAAGAGCACTCAAATATAATTGCAGGTGGAGATAATTCAAGTACTATAACAGTTTCACAAAATAATCAGCATAACACTTCAAACGTAACTCTTCCTAAGACAGGTTCAGTTCTTGGAACAGATGGTCTTTTAGGATTAGGTTTATTATTAACAATAGGTTCTTTAGGCGCTATCTTATTTGATAGAAGAAGAAGATTCTAGGTGAAACTTTTAAAAGACATCCCAATTTGGGGATGTCTTTTTTTTATATATAGAGGTTATTTGGATATTTATATGAAATAAGCTTGTATACTTTTAAAAGAGATGGACAAACTAAGGTTGTACAAGTAATAAGGAGGCGGTAAAAAAATGGTTGCAGCAGAAAACTCTTATATACTAGTTATGCCAGATAAAAATGTTATCCCAGTAGAGGATATTGAGTATGCAAGAGCATATGTAAATAGGTATTATGAAAGAAAGATTGAAGAGTGTAAAGGTTCAAAAGAATATGAAGAACATGATTTAACTGATGATGAGGTTAGAGAAGAAGTATTTAGAACTATGGGGAATGATGAAGGTGAACCTATGCTTTATGATACAGATTCTGTTATAGAGGCAGTTAGAGAAAGCGATTTCTTTGAGGATGAACAGGAAGAAATAATAGGAAAATTATTAGTATATGATGTTGAATTAGACACAGATAAATATAGTTTAGAATTGTTATTAGCAGAATTAGAACCAACTGAATTATTTGCACAGTGAAATGAGGATTAGGAAATTCCAATATAGACGTGGAGTTTCCTAATTTGTTTTTTATGTGAATTTTTAGATTAAATTATAGTTATCATGATATAATAAAGTTCAAGATTAGAAGGAATAAGTTGATATTTTTAATATTTTGTAATTACTATTGTGTAGATAATTAGTATTATAAAAGGTATATAAATAAATACCATTGAAATAAATAGATTAGGATGTGAAAAATAAGTGGAAAATAAACCAAAGAAGAGTAGAGGAATTATTTTAGATTCTTTAGCTTTAACAAAAAGGAACTTATGGGGAATAATAAAAATAGTAGTAGTATTTTATGTATTTTTAACTTTAGTATCAGCAGGAATATTATATGGTGGACTTGGAATAGCTAATAAAAATACAACAATATTATCATTTATGTCAATAATAGTAGTGGTAGGTATTGCAGTGATAGGAGCACTTGTACAGAGTTTTACTGATGCATCAGCAATAAAACTTGTGAATGAGAGTTTGAATGGAAATAAAATTACTATGAGAAGTGCTATAGGAGCATCTTTCAAAAAAGGTTGGAGAATTATAGGTGCAGCAATACTTGTTGCAATAATAAGTTCAATAGGCGGATTCCTAGCTATAGTTACAATGAATTTAATAGCTATATATATAGGTAGTGCAGGATATGCATTCTCAGTTATTTTAACAATAGTAATTGGAGGCATAACAGCACTTTTAACATCATTTATAATTCCAGCAATAATGATAGATGATATGAAAGTATTTGCAGCTTTTAAGAAAACTTTAGCTTTACTAGGAAAAACAGATGGGCAAGCAATATTAAAAGTTTTAGGACTTATGATTGTTTCATTTATAGTAATATCAGTATCTTATTTAATTAGAATAATCCCTCACTTTGATTTTATAGGAAGTTATGTTGTTTTATTTGTAGGACAAATAGCCCTTGTATTTATTGAAGTAGGAAAAATAATTATTTTTAGAGATTATGCAAAATAAATTTTAAAAAAGAGTTCGATTATATTAGAAAGTTATTTTTAATATAATCGAATTTTTTTATTTTAAGGAAAAATAAAAATTAAATTTTCATACAAATTTCACAATTATAAATTACAATATAATTACACAAAATAGAAGAAAGAAATAAATAACAGATTAATGGGGAAAATAAATTTATGGTTTAAATTTATTTAATTTTTTGCAAAATTTAATTCTGATAAAATCTATCGGAATTATTGTGAATAGAATTTAGGAGGTTTATTAATGAAAAAGAAATTAGCAATAATCATATCAATAATTTTAATTGCAATTATAGGTTTCTTTGGTTATCAATATTATTCACAAAATCAAAAGAGTAATAAAAAAGTGATAACAGTAGCTATGTCGGGGACATATTATCCATTTACATTTAAAGAGGGAGATAAAATACAAGGATTTGAGGTTGATGTTTGGAATGACATTGGAAAAAGACTAGGCTATAAAGTAGAGTTTAAGACAGCGTCATTTAGTGGACTTTTTGGAATGTTAGATTCAGGTAAGGTTAATACAATAGCAAATCAGATAAGTATAACTAATGAAAGAAAAGAAAAATATTACTTTACGGAGCCTTCAGTTTATACAGGGGCACAAATAGTTGTTAGAAATGATGAGAAGGGCATTACAGACTTATCAGATTTAAAAGGCAAAACAGTAGGGGTTGACCTTGGAAGCAACTATGAGGCTATGATTAAGGCTGCAGATAAGAGTGGAGATATAGGGATTAAAACATATCAAGATACTAATGTAGCATTTAATCAATTGATGCTTGGTAGAATTGATGCTGTTGTAATTGATAGAGTTTCAGCTGCAATGATGATTAATAAAGGTAAATTACCTTTAAAAATAGTTGGAAAGCCAATTAAACCATTGGAAAATGCATATCCATTTGCAAAAACACCAGAAAATGCTAAGTTAATAACTAAAATTAATGGTGCAATAAATACAATGAGAGCAGATGGTACTCTTAAAGCTATATCAGAAAAATGGCTTAAAACTAATGTAACATCATTAGGTGATTCAGATAATGTTGGAGCTATTACTGGAAATGATAAAGTAAATGCAAATGCAAGTAGAACAAATGCATTCGATTTTTCATATGCAAAAGAAATTTTCCCGAAAGTTTTAGTTGGACTTAAAACTACACTTATCATAGCTATAGTTTCTATGATAATAGGGCTTGTAATAGGACTTATTCTAGCGGTTGTTAGAGTTTATAAAGTTCCTGTTTTAAAGCAACTAGTAGAAGTTTATATATCATTCTTTAGAGGGACACCTCTTCTAGTTCAATTATTCCTTTTATACTTTGGATTACCACAGATAATTCCAGAGCTTAGAGATATGTCAGCATATTTTGCAGCTATAATAGGGATAGGTTTAAATTCATCTGCTTATATAGCAGAGGTATTAAGATCATCAATAGATGCTATAGATGATGGACAGATGGAAGCATGTTATTCACTTGGAATGACAAGAGCACAAGGTCTTAGAAGAATAGTACTTCCACAAGCTTTTAGGATTGCAATACCACCGCTTGGAAATGTATTTATAGATAATATCAAAAGTTCATCACTTGCATTTACACTTGGGGTTGTAGAGATACTTGCACAGGCTCAAATGATAGCAGCAGCAAGTTATAGATTCTTTGAACCTTATGTAATTGCTGCATTAATTTATTGGATTGTAATTTTATTCTTTAGTTTCCTTCAAGGAAGACTCGAGAAGAAATTATCAGTTTATTAAGGGGGTATAACTTATGATAAAAGTAAAAAATTTAGCAAAAAGATTTAAAGATAATGAAGTTTTAAAAGATATAAGTTTAGATGTTAGTAAAGGGGAAGTTGTTGTAATACTTGGGCCATCAGGCTCAGGTAAATCAACACTTTTAAGATGTCTTAACTATCTTGAAAAACCTAATAAGGGAAAGATAACGATAGGAAATGTAAGTGTTGATGCACAAAAAATAAGTGGTAAAGAAATAATAGCACTTAGAAAGCAGTCAGCTATGGTATTCCAGCATTATAATCTTTTTAATAATAGAACTGTATTAGAAAATGTGAGTGAGGCATTGCTTATAGTTAAAAATATGAAAAAGAGCGAAGCAGAAGAAATATCATTAAAGATGTTAGAAAAAGTTGGTATGAGTGATAAAAAAGATGCTTATCCTAAAACTTTATCTGGTGGACAAAAGCAAAGGGTTAGTATTGCAAGGGCTATGGCAATTAATCCTGAGGTAATTCTTTTTGATGAACCTACATCAGCTTTAGACCCAGAACTTGTTTCAGAAGTTTTAGGAGTTATTAAAGGTCTTGCAAAAGAACATAGAACTATGATTATAGTTACTCATGAAATGACTTTTGCTAAAGAAGTTGGAGATAGAATTATTCTTATGGAAGGTGGAGTTGTTGTTGAAGAAGGAACTTCAGAACAGATATTCACAAATCCTAAAGAAGATAGAACAAAAGAATTCTTGAAAAAATTTATAGTTTAAATATAGTAAGAAAAGTTCTAATTGCATAAATTATGCGATTAGAACTTTTTTTATTTCCAATAATAGAAGGTGAAAAACAAATAAATTACAAAATCATTATTATTATTAACAAAAAAGTTAAAAAAAAGATAAACGTTTGACAGTAATATTTAAGAGTGATATTCTAGCTTAAGTGATAATACTTATCAATTATAAGAAGGCTTAATAAGCAATTATAAAACTATTTTATTAAAAAAAGATTGGAGATTTAAAAAATGAGTCAGACGAATTTAAGTGATGCTCAGAAAATTGCTAATAAAAGAAGAAAGCGTACTTTCTTGATGATGTTAGCAACTATGGGGCCTGGAATTACAGTAATGCTTGCAGATACAGATGCAGGTTCAATTATTACAGCAGCACAATCAGGTGCTCAGTGGGGGTATAAGTTAGTACTCCTAAACTTAATACTTATTCCTATATTATACTTTGTACAAGAGCTTACAACACGTATAGGAATCACAACAGGGAAAGGTCATGGAGAACTTATTAAAGAGAAGTTTGGTAAGTTTTGGGCTTATATAGCTGTTATTACATTATTTATATCGACTATAGGAGCTTTGGTAACAGAATTCTCAGGTATGATGGGAGTTGGATTATTATTTGGAGTTTCTAAATGGATTACAGTTCCTTTAGTTATAGGAGCATTAATTCTTTTAAGTATGACAGGTAAATATAAGTTTGTTGAAAGAGTTGCAATCATCGTAGGATTGTTTGAACTTATATTTATACCAGCAATGTTCTTTGCGCATCCTAACTTCCATGAAGTTATGAGAGCACTTGTAGGACCTCAGCCACTAGGGAGTGCAGCATATTGGTTCTTAATATCAGCTAACGTTGGGGCAGTTATTATGCCTTGGATGGTATTCTATCAACAGGGAGCTGTTGTAGATAAAGGTCTTAAAGTTGAAGATATGAAATATAGTAGAATTGATACTGCAGTTGGGTCAATAATTACACAGCTAGTAGTAGTAGTAATTATTATCACAGTTGCAGCCACTATTGGAAAAGTCAATCCAAATACATCATTAAATACTATACAACAAATTAGTGATGCAATTACTCCGTTCCTTGGAGAAACAGCAGGTAGAATTGTATTTGGAGTAGGAATTTCTGGGGCTGCTTTAGTAGCGGCTATAGTGGTTTCACTTGCAGCTTCATGGGGCTTTGGAGAATTATTTGATAAACCATGTAGTTTAAATAATAAATGGAGTGAAGCACCATTATTCTATTCATTTTATGTTATTGCATTATTAATAGGTGCAGTTATAGTATTATCAGGATTACCACTTGTTCAATTATCACTTTGGGTAGAAGTTTTAAATACGTCATTATTACCTATAGTTTTAGGATTCTTATTAGCACTTGGATGGCATACATTGCCAGAAAAGTACAAACTAAAACGTTGGGAGAAGATAGTTCTTCTTGTAATATACGTAGTAGTTTGTGGGCTTGGAATACTTACAGTAGTAATGTCATTTTAATTAAATAAAAATTATAGCTTATAGTTATCAAAAAATGATGACTATAAGCTTTTTTTATTTCAGAATGAAAAATTAAATACGAATACTAAAGTAGAGTAGTATTTAATAGGAGTGGTGGATAAATGAGTTTTAATAGTGACATTTTATTAGAGTCAGGAACAGGAGAGTTAGAAGTTTTAAAATTTAGAATAGGAAAAAAGCTTTATGCTATAAATATAATAAAGGTTAAAGAAGTTGTGGATTGTAATAATCTTACAACTATACCAGATTCACATGATGAGATTGCAGGAGTTATTTTATGTAGAGATGAGATTATACCATTAGTTGATTTAATATATATTTTAGATAAAAAGAAAAAGGAAGAAGAGATATTTAAGACAATAATTTGTGAGTTTAATGAAATGAAAGTAGCTTTTAATATTGATGAGGTTATAGGAGTTCAAAGAATTAGATGGAGTGATATCATAAAGCCTATGGCACTTGTAGAAAGTAGTCTTGTTATAGGAAATATAATAGAAGGTGAAAAAGTTATTCTTTTACTTGATTTTGAGAAGATAGTTACTGATATTAACCCAAAGGTTGGTATTAGTGAGGATAGAATAGTTGATGTTGAATATAGAGAGAGGGACCATATAAAAATTGGAATAGTTGATGATTCTCTTCTTATAAGGAATCTTTTAGGCTCTACTTTAGAGAAGGCTGGATTTAAAGATGTTAGAAAATTTGAAGATGGTGAGTGTGCTTATGAATATTTAGAGAAAATTGTAACTAATAAAAAAGATAGATTTGTGGAAGATATTCAGTTATTAATTACGGATATAGAAATGCCAAGAATGGATGGTCATACTCTTACTAAGAAGATTAAAGAACATGATAACTTAAAGAGGTTACCAGTGATAATATTCTCATCGCTTATAACTAGAGATTTAGAACATAAGGGGTTAGCAGTTGGTGCTGATGCACAGTTTAGTAAACCAGAGGTAGAGAAGCTTATAGAGTGGATAGATAATTTGTATGTTTAGATAAGAAAGGGATAACTCATAGCGAGTTATCCCTTTAAATTATTGCTTTTTATTCATTATGTTATTTCTTATTTTTTTGAATTCCGGGAAGGCTTTTTTGTATAAGTTATATATAAGACCATTGATAACAAGATCAAATTCTCCTATAAATTCAACAAAATTACCGTTGAATCCTTTTTTGAACTTGTAAAGACCATATAATGGGTTCTCGGGATTTAAGTCACCTGAAACACCTCTAAAGTCATATACAGGACATCCAAGGTCTATTGTATCCTCTATCATTGCCCATTGCATTGCAAAGTTTGGCATTGTATCACGAAGAATATTATCAGATGCACCGTATAAGTACCAACCTATATCTCCATGGTAAAGGTATAATGAACCTGAAAGGTATAATTCTTGACCTTTGAATGGTTTGATTGATTCAATTTTACTTTTGAATCCTTCGATTTGTCTTTCACTTTCAGCAAATTTCTTTTCGTTGTCAGTGATTTTCTTTTGGATTCTGCTTTGCTTATCTGCATCTTCTTCAGCAGCAAGTTTAACTTTTTGATCTTCAATTCTTGCTAAAGCTTTAGTCTTTTCAGATTCTTGCTTTGTAAGTTTTTCTTGAAGTCTTTTAAAATCATTGTCATAGCTATATTTAACCATGTAAAGTCTAGCATGTGGATATAAACAATCTACCATACTTTTAAAGTAATCTTTACCTCTAACTATGAAGTTATCTCTTTTACCTGTTGTAACCATGATCTCATGGAATTTTGTTATAACCTCATCAGTAAGTGACTCTTTGTCATAAACTTCAACAGAAAGTCCTCTCTCCTCAGCAACTTTTATATTATATCTTGTTTTGCTTGAAAAGCTCTTGAAAACAGCTTTCTTGATATCAGCTTTTTCACCTTCTACTGGAAGTGGAAGTCTGAATACGAAGTTTGGTTGAATTCCTTCAAAGTTTTTACTATCTGTGTTTTTGTATCCAAGGCTTTGTAAATGTTCTTTTATAGAGTTTCCTTCTTCTAATAATTCTTCATTTTCACGAAGGTGAATATCAGGGTCAACTGTTATAAAAGCAACTTTATGCTCTTTAGCATAACCTTTAAGATATTCTGTAAACTCATTAACTAAGTTTTTATTTGTGTAATCACAAGTAAATCCTCTAGGTATATATCCCATGTAAATGTTAACCTTTGGTACTTTTCTAAGGTGCATAGCAGCTGTTAAAACTACCTCACCATTTTCATCATATCCTGCTATAAATTTTGGTGTCCAATATTCCTTAAGGTCCGCCCAGTAAGAAGTTTGAAAAATGTGCCCCTTAGCGTGTGACGCATTAAACTTATTGACTTCTGCTGGAGAAATCTCTTTGAATTTATACAATGTATGTTCCTCCTTAAACGTATAAAAAAGGATTTAACAAAATCCTCTCTAAACATTAATCTTATTTTAAGTTTTTTTGAATTTTCTTCTTAAAAAGTATATGTCTATTCTAATATGAATTACTGTTATATTCAAGCGTGTAAAGGTTTATAGCATAAAAAATATTATAATAGGAAAAAATTAACTGGAAGTTAAGTTTATATTAACTAACATTATGGCGAATTTTAGGATGATTAGTGTATAATAAAAACTAACTGTTAAGTTAGGAGGCGTAGATTGATGTTTAATAAAAATTCTAGGGACTATGTTAGAACTTTTTGGCCAGATGGTCCAGATAAAACACATGATATGAAAGGTATTAGAAAATATTATGATGAATATACAAGTGGAGAGTATGGGGAGGTAGATGACCAAACTTTTTCGGATTTAACATTAGATACATTGTTTGAAGAAGTTGATGGGACTTATAGTAGTGCAGGAGAAGCTAAACTTTATGATATGCTAAGACATCCTGTAAGAGAGCAAAAAAAACTTGATGAGAGAAGTAAAATAATAGAACATTTTGGTGAGAATACAAATGATAGAATTGATGTTCAGGAAATATTTTATGACCTTAATAAGGATAAGAATTTTGAATTTATAGATTTATTAAAAGGTACATTTGAAGGTAGCAAAAAGAAAAAGCAATTATTTTTTGTTTTAGGTAGAATTTTACCAATAGTATTTATACTGTTATCAGTAGTGAATTTTAAATTTTTATTTGGACTTATAGCAGTAGTTATAGTGAATTCTATGATTGCTATGATGGAAAGAAATTCAAATGATAAAAAACCTTTTGCAGGAATTTATTATAGTTCAAAAATTATGAAAGCAGCACAAAGAATCAAAAAGTTAGATATTCCAGTATTAAGTGCTTATAATGAAAGAATTGATAAAGCATTAAATACGATTGGAAATGATCAGAGAAAATTTAAGAGTGTTGCATCAGGGCTAATAAGTGATGATATTCCTGATGTGTTAGAGCCTATAATTCAAATTTATGCAACTTTAGTACTTCAAATGGAAAATGCTTATTTTTCAATGATTGATAATGTTGAGATGTATAAGGGTGAAATTAAAGATTTATATGATATAGTTGGTGAAATTGATGGACTTATAGCTGTTGCAGGTTATAAAGAAAAGTCAGAATATAAAGTTTCAAAACCTACATTTGTATCAGATGATAATGGTCTTGAAATTATTAATGGGGCACATCCTCTTGTTGAGAATGTAGTTAAAAACTCAATAAATATAAGTAATAAAGGGATAGTTTTAACAGGTACAAATATGTCTGGTAAGTCTACATTCCTTAGAATGATTGGTATAAATATAGTTCTTGCACAAAGCTTTAATTTTGTTCATGCAGATAAATATAAAGCACCATTTTTAAATGTTGTAAGTTCTATAAGTCCTGATGATGATATTAATTCTGGTAAGAGTTACTATATGGCAGAGGCTGAGGCAGTTCTTAGAATATTAAAAGCACTTGATGGAAAAGTTAAAGTGTTCTGTGCTATAGATGAGATATTTAGAGGAACAAACCCAGTTGAAAGAATCGCAGCATCTGAGGAAATTCTAAAATATATTCAAAAGAGAAATTCTATATCAATAGTTGCAACTCATGATAAAGAGCTTACTGATTTACTTAAAGAAACTCATAATTTCTATCATTTTAGTGAGAGAGTTAGTGAGAGTAGTGGATTATCATTTGATTATAAATTAAAGAGTGGAATACTAACTACAAGAAATGCTATTAAGCTTTTAAAATACATTGGTTATCCTGATGAAATAATTAGTGGTGCATATAAAAGTATTGGGAAAAAATAAGATATAAAATATAAGTATTAGAATATTTAAATGTAAGTTCAAAAAGAGTATACTTAAATATAATAAGTAAAATATATCTTCTTATTTTAGTAAAATAGGAAGATATATTTTTATAGAAAATTAAAAATTGGGCAATAAATTAAGGTGACGCTTATATTTAAGTTCATTAGAGAAAGAGGAGTTTTTATGGAACAGAAGGTTATGAGAAAACAATATTCAAGCAAAAACTGTTTAGTGTGTGGAATTAACAATACTCTTGGATTACATACTGAGTTTTATGAACTTGAAAATGGTGAATTAGTTGGAATATTTAAAACTGTTGATGAACATCAAAGTTACCCAGGAAGAGTTCATGGTGGGATGTCAGCAGCAATTCTTGATGAAACTATAGGAAGAGTTATAAATATTTCTGAAGAAGGAACATGGGGAGTTACCATAGACCTTCAAATTAAGTATAGAAAGCCAGTACCACTTTGTACAGAGCTTAAAGTAGTTGGTAGACTTACAAAGAATACTCATCGTTCATTTGAAGGTGAGGGAGAAATCATCCTTCCAGATGGAACAAAAGCAGTTACTGCTACTGCAAGATATATGAAACTTCCAACAGAAAAAATAGCTGATGGAGATTTTTCGGATGAATGGATTAAGTTAGAAAATGATACAGACCCAGAAGTTATAGATATACCACAAAAATAAAATGTAAGATCAGAGGAGATGTTATTATGATAGAAGTAAATAAAGAATATCTTTTAAATACAGTAAAAGAATTATTAGAGTTTGATAGCCCAACAGGTTACTGTTTTGAAATTATGGATAAAGTTGAAGAAATGGTTAAAGACTTTGGATATAAGTTTGAGAAAAATAGAAAAGGTAATGGAATTATTACTGTTGAGGGGAAAAGTAATGATGAAGTTATAGGCCTTGCAGCTCATGTTGATACTTTAGGTGCTATGGTTAGGTCAATTACTTCTAGTGGAACACTTAAATTCACACTTCTTGGGGGACTTATTGTACCGACTTTAGATAGTGAATATTGCAGAATTAGAACTAGAAATGGTGGAGTTTTCACAGGGACCTTCCTAAGTACAAGCCCAGCAGCACATGTTTTTAAAGATGCTACTGACAAAAAAAGAGACCCTGAAAATATGGAAGTTAGAATTGATGAGGTAGTGAAGTCTAAAGAAGATGTAGAAAAACTTGGAATCGCTGTTGGAGATTTTATATGTATAGACCCTAAAACTGTTATTACAGAAAGTGGTTTTGTAAAATCAAGATTTATAGATGATAAAGCAAGTGTTGCTATACTGTTAGCACTTTTAGAAACTATGAGTAGAGAGAAGATAGTACCAAATTATACAATCAAAGTTTTAATATCTACTTATGAAGAGGTTGGGCATGGAAGTGCATCAATTCCAAAAGATATAACAGAAGTTATATCAGTAGATATGGGATGTATAGGTGATGATTTAGGATGTACAGAATATGACGTATCTATCTGTGCTAAGGATTCAGGTGGACCATATGATTATAATATAACAACTAAGTTTATAAAGCTTGCAAAAGAGAATGAATTACAACATTGTGTAGACATATACCCTTTCTATGGAAGTGATACAGTTGCTGCTTTAAGGGGTGGAAATGATGTTCGTGGAGGTCTTATAGGACCAGGAGTTCATGCATCTCATGGAATGGAAAGAACACATTATGAAGGTATGGAAAATACTCTAAAACTTTTATATTTATATTTAACTAAATAGATTTTATATTTATTGAAATTAGGTGGGGGTACACAAATGATGAAGAAAAAAAAAGTATATATTATTGGAGGAATATCAATTGTTATATTAATAATTGCTACGATTATTGTTAATATTGATATAAGCAAAAATATTTTAACATTAAAAAACAAAAAAGAAGTTAATGTAGTAAATCAAACAAAAAAAGAAGAGGTTTTAAAGGATGCTGTGACTCTGAAAGAAGTAGATGGAGAAATGTATGTAGATATTGATAAAAAATATAGTGGGATAATAGGGATTGGAGATCAAAATAAAAAATATATGTTAAAAGTTTTGCCCTATATGAAAGATCAAAATAAGAAAATTGGTTTATATGCAATAACATATTATAATCCTAAGACATTAACTAATGAGTCATTAGGTGATTTTTGTACAGAGGTTGTAAAACACTCAGATTATACTTATGTAACACTTATAAATGAAGATAACCATGATGAAGGAATAACTATTACTCCAGGTGGAATTAATTCAGTATTTACAAAAGGGAAAATAACTCAATCTTATATTGTTAGAGATGATAATAAAGTTGGGATGTATAATGAAAATATTGAAGGCGGAATACGTTGGTATATAAGGTCATAATACAAAGTTTAAGTGATTTTTAATAGCATCTTTAAAGTTAAATCTTTAGAGGTGCTTATTTTATTGTGATTTAAAGGATAGGCTATCTTAAAGGAAGCTAAACTTGTACTACCTGAGTTGTTTAGTTTTAGCTAAGGGCAAACTATTAGATGGTCAGGTAAATTTTGGATTTTTTTACATTTTCAAAATATTCAGCGTAATCGCTAGAAGGTAAATCACCTTATAAAAATTTGTAGTATTAATAGTTTAAGTAAATATTAAAAAATATTCTTAGTGTAAAATCTTATGTTTGTATATTGAAAGATAAAGTGCAAAATCAAGTGAAGCTCTTTAGAAAAATTTATTGATTTTACACTTTATTATTATATATTTCGTATATAAGAGTTTATACCACCTTGTAGGTTATAAACCTTTTCAAAGCCATTTCCTTCTAAAACTAAAAGTGCATTCTTACTTCTCATACCTGATGCACAGTAAACTAGAATAGATTTATCTTTATATTTTTTTATTGTAGAAAGTTTATTTGCAAGTTCTCCGACTGGTATGTTTATAGATTTAGGTATTGAACCACCTTTAAATTCATCTTTTGTTCTAACATCTAATATAAGCATATTAGAATCGTTATTTATCATATTAACAGCAGTTTTTCCATCTATTGTATTATCATTCATTCCTAGTAATGATTTTAAAAAATTCATTTGAACACCTCATTTATTTATTTTAAAAACGTTATATTCAAATAATACAATATATAAAAAGGATTGTCAAATAGAAATGTATATTATTTTTCAAAAAAGAAAAACTATATATAGAGTATATAAATATAAGGAAGTCTTTTTTATACAGTCTTTATTCTTAGTGCAAAGTGATAATTGACAAGTTAATCATTATATTGTATTATTTGAATATAGAGATTGATAGGAGGGATGATATGGATAAAAAGAATTTTATGCAAGATCCAAAGACTTATGAAAGTACTGCCGAAATATTAAAAGCAATTGCACATCCAGTAAGACTTTGCATTGTTAGGGGATTATTAGAATCGGAAGGATGTAATGTAACGTATATGCAAGGATGTTTAAATATTCCTCAATCAACAATATCACAGCATATTGCAAAGCTTAGATCAGCTAAAATTATTGAAGGTGATAGAAATGGTCTTGAAATTACGTATCGTCTTACAAATGAAAAAGTTAAAAATATAATTCAAGTTTTATTTGAAAAAAATTAGAGTGTTTCTAATTTTTTTAAAAATAAAATTCAATTATTTGAATATAAGGATAAACTAATAAATAGATAGTATAGGAGGAACAATTATGAAAAAAATAATTATTGTTGGAGGAGTTGCAGGAGGTGCTAGCACAGCTGCAAGACTTAGAAGATTAGATGAAAAGGCAGAAATAATACTTTTTGAAAAAGGTGAGTATATATCATTTGCAAACTGTGGACTTCCTTATTACATAGGTGAAACTATTAAAGATAGAAGTAAACTTTTAGTTCAAACAAAAGAGGGTATGTCTAAAAAGTTTAATATGGATATAAGAAATTTAACAGAAGTTATTTCTATAGATAAAGAAGCTAAAACAGTTACTGTAAAAGAAGTTGAAACAGGTAGAACTTATAGTGAAACTTATGATGTATTAGTATTATCTCCTGGGGCAAAACCAATTATGCTACCAATTAGTGGGATAGAGAATGCTAAAAATTTATTTACTCTTAGAAATATACCAGATACAGATAAGATAAAAGCTCATGTAGATAATAATAATATTAAAAATGCTGTTGTTATTGGTGGAGGATTTATTGGGATAGAGATGGTTGAAAATCTTGTTGATAGAGGAATTAATGTAACATTAGTTCAATTAGATAATCAAGTTATGCCTCCAATTGATTTTGAGATGGCTTCAATAGTTCATGAACATTTAAGAGAAAAAGGTGTTAATTTAATTTTTGAAGATACTGTTGAAGTTTTTGAAAATGAAGGAAGAACATTAATTCTTAAGAGTGGTTTAAAATTAGATTCAGAGTTAACTATATTTTCTGTAGGGGTTAAACCTGAAAGTGAAATAGCAAAAAATGCTGGTCTTAAATTAAATCAAAGAGGCGCTATAGTTGTTGATGATCATATGAAAACTTCAGATGATAGTATATATGCTGTTGGAGATGCAGTTGAGGTTAGAGATTTTATAAATGGAAAACAAACTATGATACCTCTTGCATGGCCTGCTAATAGACAAGGTAGACTTGTTGCAGATAATATTTGTGGTAAGGATGTAAAGTATAATGGAACTATGGGGAGTAGTGTTGCTAAGGTGTTTGATTTAACTGTGGCTTCTACTGGAAATAGTGAAAAGCTATTAAAAAGACTTGGGATAGATTATAAAGCTATTCATATACAAGCAAATTCACATGCAGGATATTACCCAGGTGCATTCCCTGTATATATTAAATTATTATTTAATGATAATGGAGATATTTTAGGTGCTCAAGGAGTAGGGCTTGATGGAGTTGATAAAAGAATAGATATAATTGCGACTGCAATTAAAGGTGGAATAAAAGCTTATGATTTGGCAGATGTTGAATTATGTTATGCACCTCCATATTCTTCAGCTAAAGACCCAGTTAATATGGCTGGTTATGTTGCTTCTAATGTTTTAGAGGGTGATGTTAAGGTTAGAGATATATTTGATGTTGATTCTGTTATAAAAAATGGAGAATTTATTTTAGATGTAAGAAATGAAATGGAGCTATCAAGTGGCGTTATTAAAGGTTCTTATAATATACCATTACCTGATTTAAGAGAAAGACTTTCAGAAGTTCCAAAAGATAAAGTTATAAACATTCATTGTAAAAGTGGACTTCGTTCTTATTTAGCTTATAGAATTTTAACTCAAAATGGATATGATTGTAGAAATATTGATGGTGGTTATGATTTATATGGATTTATTGATAGGGAAAAGAAAGCTCAAATAAATGATAAAGAAAATAGAAGAGAAAATGGAATGTTACAAGAAGTTGCAATAACTAAAGAGGATGGTGAAATTTCTGTGGGAAAGTCACAAGGGGAGAATAAAGCAAGTAAAGTTATAAGTGTTGATGCTTGTGGACTTCAATGCCCAGGACCTATTAGAAGAGTTTATGAAGAAATAGAAAACTTAGAAGATGGTGATATTTTAGAAGTGAAAGCAAGTGATTCTGGATTTAAAAGAGATATACAGGCATGGTGTGAGTCTACTGGAAATGAGCTTTTAGAAAATTCATTCTCTAAAGAAGAAAAGTGCTTTAATGTTAAGATTAAAAAAAAAGCTTGTGATGAAAAATCTAATAGTATAGTAGAAACAGAGAAAGATGGTGCAACACTAGTAGTTTTTAGTGGAGATTTAGATAAAGCGTTAGCTTCATTTATAATTGCAACAGGCGCTGCTACTATGGGTAAAAAAGTTACTATGTTCTTTACATTCTGGGGACTTAATATATTAAAAAAATCAGAAAAAGTAAATGTACAAAAAGATGGTATGGAAAAAATGTTTAGTATGATGATGCCAAATCATGCAGGAAAGCTTCCACTTTCAAAAATGAATATGGGTGGAATGGGAGCAAAAATGATTAAAGGTGTTATGGAAAAAAATAATGTTGATAGTGTTGAATCAATGATGGAAAATGCTATGAAACTTGGAGTTAAGCTTGTTGCTTGTGCAATGTCTATGGATTTAATGGGTGTTAAAGAGGAAGAGTTAATAGATGGAGTTGAGATAGCCGGAGTTGCAACTTATTTAGGTGATACTGAGAAGAGTGGATTAAATTTATTTATCTAAAATTATAAAAATATATAATAAAGTACTTAGAATATGAGAATATTCAGGGTGCTTTTTTATTTGTAAGAAGATAAGAGAAAAGTATTCTTTTCCTGTGATGATACTTAAAAAAAATAAAAAATTTGAAAGAAAGTAAAGTAGGGTATAAACTAAATATACAAATATGTTTTAAGCCAAAGGAGAATAAAATGAGTAACACAGAGAATGACATAATGGTATGCAGATGCAAACAGATTTCAAAAAATACAATAGTAGATGCAATAAAAAATGGTGCAGATACTTATGATAAAGTAAAAGCAGAAACAGGTGCAAATGCTTATGGGTGTATGGGATGCAGAATACAAGTTAGTAAATTAATTGAAATAAACAAAAAATAGATATATGAGTTTCTAAAGGTAAATTTTATTTTTAGGAACTTTTTTTGTGTAATAAAGTATTAGAATAAATTTTAGGTTTGTACTATAATTGAATAGAGTATCTAAGATATTCATTTTAATTATAGGAGGTATGAGTTATGGCAAAAGTTATAGGAACACTTGGACCTGCAGCAAGAAAATTTGTTTGTGGATGTGGACAGGTAACAAAAAATGATGTTATTGATTCAATTAAAGATGGAGCAACTACATTAGAAGAAGTTAAAGCAAAAACTGGAGCAAGCCAAAATGGTTGTGGTGGATGTAGTGGGAGAATTGAAGAAATTCTTAATGAATATAAATAGATTTGAATTATATAAAGGTTAGAGAAAAAGAAAATCAGAAATGATTTTCTTTTTTTTTGCTTTTAGTGTCACAAGTTAGAGGTGAGTTTAATATTATAGATATTATATATTTAAGGATAGAAGGGAGAAGTCTGTCCTAAATTAGAAAAGTACTTAAATTATTTAGTATCGGATATCTAAAATGTTTGAAGTTGAAAAGAATTAAAACTTAATAAAAGGGAGATGATTTTATGACAAAACCTTTTGAAGATAAGTCAGTTGCAGGTGGGAAAAATGATGAGGGTTTAAAACTTAATGTAGGAGAAGCAGACTTAGAAATTGCTTTAGGTGAAGTTTATAAAGATGAGTTAAAGACTTTGAAGGTAGGGGAAGTGCCATTTATATGTGAGGCTATAGGGTATAGGTTTGCAGTTCCTAATACGGGGCTTAATAGTGGCTTTTCAAAGCTGAATTTAGTTACAGGGAGTATAACTACGATAAAAGGTGATATTGGAGTAGTTATAAATGCAGTGGGCTATAATGCTATAGATAATTTAATCTATGGGATAGTTCAAGATGAGGATAAGGTTACTCTTTTAGTTAGTGTAGATAAAAATGGTGATGTGATTAAGCAAGGAATTATAAATAATATTCCAATAGAGGCAAGCACGGCAATGGGTGCTATTAATTCTAATGGACATTTATTTATTAGAAATAATTTATCAGATATTTATTATGTAGTAGATACTAACCAAAATTCAGTAAACTTTTGTAGATTATTAGACCCAATAAATAAATTTGCTTTAGATACAACTCCTTTTGGAACAGAGATGACAGGAAGTTCATTCTTTTCAGATTGGACATTTGGGGTTAATGGGGTAATGTTATTTGGAGCAAATAATACAGGGACAGTAGTTAGAGTGAATTCTTTAACGGGAACATATAGTGAATTTATAACAGGTAGTTTGCCAGCGCAAAGTTATGGTTCTGCATATTCAGGACAAGATGGATTTATCTATTTAACAGGGAACAATGATGGAATTGTTTATAGAATTTCGATTAATGGAAATCAGGCGATAGCAGAAGTTTTTGCAAAGGAAAGGTCAAGTTTAGGTGATGATGGTACAAGTTGTTTAGATTCATTTTTAAATGTTGATTTTGGTGATGCACCAGATATTTCAGGTGAGAATGGAACTGGTAATTATAATACTCTTTTAGTTAATAATGGACCAAGGCATCAGATTAGAAATGAATTATTTATAGGAACTAGTATAACTTTAGAGAGTGCTACAGGGGATGAGGGCATAAGTGAGCCAATTAATATAGAACCTGGGTGCGGAACTTATAGATTACCTTTAACGGTTATTAATAATACAGGGATGAATGCTAATTTATATGCTTGGATAGACTGGAACAAAGATGGAGTATTTCAATCTAATGAGAGCATAACAAAAATAGTTAGAAGTAGTAGTGGAAGTCAAATAGTTGATTTGAATTTTATAGTTCCAAAGACATTTATAGTTGGAGATAAAACTTTTTTAAGAGTGAGATTAACTACAGATAATCTTACTAATTTAGGAGATATAAATGAGGAAGATACAAGGAGTATTGGACCAGCATCAGATGGAGAAGTTGAAGATTATATTGTGAGGGCAGAGGAGAAAAAGATGGATTTAGAACTTATAAAGGTTGTAAGTAAACTTGTTGATAAAGTAGAGGCAAAAGTTGGGGATGAGATAACTTATACATTAGGTTTTGCTAATATAGGAAGTAATGATGCAGTAGATATAATAATTGATGATAAAATTTCAGAAGGAGCAAGTTATATACAGGGTACAATAGTTTCTAATGTTTTAATTACTGGAAATCCAATTGAAAATATAAAATTAGTTAATCCAGTTATAGCAGGACAATATGTAATGATAAGCTTTAAAGTTAAAGTGGATGAAGTTCCAATACAAAATATTATTACGAATATGGCAAATATAAATTATAAATATAAGGCAAATGAAAATGGTAATGAATTTGAAAAAAGTATAAGGTCAAATGAAGTTTACACTAGTGTATTAGATATAGTTGAATTGAATTTGTATGAAGAAGAGGTAGCTAAAAATATTAGTTTAACTGAGCTAAATGATACTTATGAGATAAACAGCTTAACCCTTGAAAATAAAGAGGCGAAAATTGTAGAGGCAATTAAAACTGTAGATAAAGATTTTGTAGATGTAGGTGATGTAATAGCTTACAATATAACTTTTAAAAATGATGGGGAAGTTTTAGCAAGTGATGTTTTAATTATTGACCCAATACCAGTGGGAACAAGTTATATGCAAGGTTCTTTAATTTCAAATGTGGGAGTTACAGGTTCACCAACTACTATAATAAGTTTGATAAATCCAGTTTTGCCAGGGCAAGCAGTATCTATATCTTTTAGAGTTAAGGTAGATGAAATACCAACAATAAATCCAATTTTAAATAAAGCTACAATTAATTATAAATATATAGATTCACAAGAATATTTAGTTGCAGATAGTATGGAAACTAATATTGTTATGACAGAGGTTAGGCATGGTGAAATACCAATAGTTGGAGCTAATGCGGCTATTAAGATAGGGGACAAAAGTACAACAACTATTGGAGAAAATATAACTTATACTGTTAGAAGTAAAAATACAGGTAATACTCAAATAAATAATGTGATTATTAAAGATATATTACCTCTTGGAACTAGTTTTATATCTGGAAGTACAACGGTGAATAATGTGCCAACAGCTCAGAATCCAATCATCGGGGTAAATATAGGAACACTTCAGGCAGGCGAAGAATGCATTGTTAAATTTAAAGTTGTAGTATTAAAGAATGCACCAGATGAGATTAAAAATAGTGCAACAATATTATATGAGTATACAGTAGACCCAAATCTTCCACCTAAAAAAGAATCAATAATAACTAATGATGTAATTATTGATAACTTAACTCCAGAAATTATTATTATAAAATCAGCGAATAAGGAAGCAGTTATATTAAATGAAATTATAAAATATTCATTAGAAGTTGAAAATGTAGGAGAGGTGGCAGCACTAGACCTTATAATAAAAGATACTCTTGCAATTGGTTTGGAATATATTAATAATCTTTCAATTAATGGAGTTCCTTTTATTGGAGATATTACTCTTGGTATAAATATCCCAAGTCTTACACCAAATGAAAAAATAGTTATAAGTTTTGAAACTAAAGTTATCAAAATTGGTAGTGGTGATTATGTATTCCAAAATCAAGCTAAAGGAACTTATAATTATCAAGTTGAGGCAGGAGGGACAGTGTTTTCAGGTATAACAGAGTCTAATTTAGTTAAGATACTAGCATATGAAACACCTGTGAGTATAGTGAAAAATACTGCTAAAGAGCTTGTTAAACTTGGTGATATATTTGCTTATACTGTTAAGATTAAAAATGATGGAGAACTTGATGCTGAAAATGTATTAATAAAGGATAAGTTTCCACTTGAGTTAGATGTTAAAGAAGTAAGGATTGATGGAACCTCAATAATTGGAGATATTGAAGATGGAATATTTATAGGACCATTAGATAAGGGTGAGGAGTTAATTGTAACAATAATAGTTAAAGCAATAGGACAACTTAGTAATCCATTTAAAAATATTATAGATGCAACGCTTTTATTTAGACCAGATACAAATAGAGCTATTGTAGAGGTTCATATAAGTGGAGAAGACAAAGGAATTATTGGAAGAGATCAAAGTAATATCTATCATGGAGTTGTAGTAGTTAAACCTAATTTAAATATAATCAAAAAAGCAGATAAAATAGAAAATGCTATTGGTGATATGGTTAAGTATACTCTAGTAGTTAAAAATACTGGAAATGTTAATGTTCAGGAGATAACTATACGAGATATTATAAATGAAAAGCTTAATTTTATTGCAGGGTCAGTAATGATTGATGGAGTTTTAGCACCAATGCAAGATGTATTATCAGGTATAGTGATAGAGTCAATTTCTGTAGGAGAACAAGTTAATATTACTTTTGATGTGAAAATTCTTAAGGCGGGAAGAATTCCTAATCAAGCAATTGCAGAGTATATTTATAAATCTGAAACTAATGGAATAAATCAAGCTGGTGTAAATGAAAGTAATGTAGAGATAATAAATGCTAGCAATGTTGATTTAATAGTTAATAAGGTTGCAAATAAAGAATTTGCAGTTTTAAGGGATGAAATAAAATATACAGTAACAATCAGTAATACGACTAAAATAATTACTAATAATATTATTGTAAAAGATAATATTCCACGATATGTAGAAGTTATTTCAGGAAGCTTTTATCTTAATGGGCAGGCAGTAAATACCGTTAATCTAGCTAATGGAATTAATCTTGGGATTTTACAACCAGGACAGGTTGCAGTGATAGAGTATAGCGTTAGAGTTATAAGTAATTCATGCAATAATGTTATTCAAAATGGTGTAGAAGTAAAATATAGTTATATTTTACCCAATGGGCTTTTAGGTAAAAAACTTTTACCAGCAATAGGAGCGCAGGTTAATGATATTCAAATGGGAATGTGTAATTTTAAGCAACTCAATATAGAGTCATATTTGACAGTTCCAGATGCTAAGCCAGAAATTCAAACAATAAATATAATTAAGGGAAATATAGAAATTAAAAGTTCTCATGTGATTAAAACAGCACCAAATATTTCAAATGAAGGGCAGTATTTAACAGGGTATAAGCTTGTAGTTAGTGGATGCTTAAATCTTATTGTTGAATATACAGGTTTGAATGCACTTCAAGCAGTTCATTCAACTCATTATTCTATACCGTTTAGTACTTTTGTTATTTTACCTGAAGATTATATAATTGGAAGTAAATTTGATGTACAGGGAATTTTAGAAGATATTTATCATAAACAAGTAGATGCAAGAGAATTTTTCACTAATGTAACAACTCTTATAAATGTAAAAATACTATTTTATTAATGAAGAAAGAGTGAAGTAATTAAAATTTTTTAGTATATCAGTAAAATGGAAGCAGCTTACTTTTAAAAATATTTATGTATATTCAGTGCCACAGCCAAGTGAGACAAAAGTTATTTCTAATTTTTATTTAAGTGCTGATAAGATGGAAAAAGCACAAGATTATATTACAATAATAAATAACTAATGATAAAACAGTTTGAACTGAAAAGTTTAAGCTGTTTTTGTTTTTAATATTGTAAATAAAAGTTAATTTGGAATAAAGATTTTTTATGTAAAATTAATTTAGTTTTAAAAAAAGTGTAAGATTTTGAATTTTGAATTCGTTGTATATAGTGAAAGACATTTGAGGGGAGAATTTTTATGAGAGTTAGTGAAAAGAATTTTGTAGAGGAACTTAAAAAGAAAAATCCTAAGGCTTTAGATTATGTTGTTGATAAATATTCACCACTTGTTAATGGGATAGTAAGAAAGGTGTTAGTTCCATTATCAGATGAGGGGCTTATAGAGGAATGTATCTATGATATATTTTTAGCAGTTTGGAATAACATAAGTAAGTTTAATGGACAGTCAGAAGATTTTAGAAAGTGGCTTGGGGGAGTTAGTAAGTTTAAAGCAATTGATTGTTATAGGAAAAAATCAATTGATATAGGAAGACTTGATTATGATGAGGAATTTGTAATTAAAACACCTAGTGCAGAGGAAGTAGTAATTAAAAATATTAATTATGAGAAAGTTATAAATTTGCTTAATACTTGTAAAGAACCAGATAGAAGCATTTTTATAATGAAGTTTTTAATGGGGATGGACTCAAAAGAAGTTGCAAATAAAATGAATTTTAGCATATCGGTAGTAGATACAAGGGTTAGTAGAGGTAGAAAAAAGCTTAAAGAAAAATATGATTTAGCAGTTATGGAGGGGTAATGATATGAAAGATAATAATGATAAAGACATATTTGATATGTTAAATGAAGTTGATGTGGATTTAGAGGATGTTGTAGAAGTTCCTATGAATGATATAGATAAAAAGAAATTAAAGAAAAGGTTAAAAGGAAGTAAGAAAAATAATAAGGGTAAAAAGAAAGTTGCAATGATAGCAGCCGTTTTAGCTATGGCACTTATACCAATTTCAGATGTAGTTATATCAGAGATTAAAGCTAAGTTTTACTATGAGCAAGGTAGTGGACTTGTAGAGTTAGATCAAACTAAAGGGGATTTGTATAGACTTGATAAACCAGTTACTTTGAATTTTGGTGGTAAAGAGTATATTCTTAAAAACTCAAGTTATAGTGACGGTGTACTTAAAGTGAATATGTGGCTTGAAAGTAGTGAGTTTAAAAAGATAGAAAAAGAAGAAAATGTTAAGTTGAAAACATCAGAAGGAAAAGAAATCAAGATGGATTCAATTAGTAATTTTATGTATGCATCAAATGATGGGAGATTATCTAATATAGAATTAAGTTTTAAGTCAGATGAACCAATAACTGATTTTAATTTAGTTGTGGATGGAGTAGCAGATGAAACAAAAATTGAACTCGTAAAAGCGAATACAAGTGATGATTATAAGGAAGTAACACCATATGCAGAAGATGGAGATATAACAGTTGGAGCAGATATTTATGAAATAAAAGATAAAGATCATTTTACTTTTTGGACAAGTTTAGATATAGATTATGAAAATACTACAAGTGATATTAAATGGGAAGAAGAGGTAGAAGTTTTAGATGAAAATGGAAAGGTATTAAAGGTTGTACCTTCAGATATTAATTGGTTATGGGAGTATTTTGTAGATGGTAATGAAAAGGTTGAGACTATAAAAGTAAAAAATATAGATGTTCATCATATGTTAGAGGAAGAAAATCAAGTGAAGTTATCAATAAAAATTCCAAGTGAAGGTGAAACATTAGAGATAAATGAGAAGTTTAAAATAGTAGGAATGGAAAATGAAGTTGATATATTGTATGTAAAAAATACTGATGGTATTTTGGAAGTTATGATGGATATGAATATTAGTGAAAAGGATAAGGTGAGTTTAAATTCTATACACTCAATACAAAGTAGTAGTATCCAAGAAGGTGCAACAGTATATGGAGATGGAACGTTTGGAACACAAATTGATACGGATAGACTAAGCAATGAAGAAAAGAAAAATGGTGAATTTGAGTACAATATAGATAATATAGATTTTGATATTAAAGGTGAGTGGAATATTGATGTAAAGTGATATAATAACATTTAAAAGAGTATTTAAAGAGGTGTTATTATGGAGTTTAAGTTTTATATGCCAACTAGAGTTTTAATGGAAGAGGGCATTGTTTTAAAGAGTGGTAGTGAGTTATCAAGGTTTGGTAAAAAGGCTTTAATAGTTACGGGAAGATATTCTTCTAAAAAGAATGGTTCACTTGATGATGTTAAAACTGTTTTAGAGAAAGAAAATATAGAGTATAGAATATTTGATGAGATAGAAGAAAATCCTTCAGTTGAAACTGTGTGCAAAGCAGCAGAGATTGGAAGGTTAGAGAATGTTGATTTTATAGTTGGAATTGGTGGAGGTTCTCCTATTGATGCAGCTAAAGCTATAGGGGTTATGATAAAAAATAGAGAGCTTACAGCAGATACTTTATTTAGTAGTAAAAAGCTTGAATCAATTGATATAGTAGCAGTTCCAACAACAGCAGGGACTGGTACTGAAACAACTCAATATTCAATTTTGACTGACCATAAAAATAAGACTAAAAGAAATCTTGGTCAGGCTATTTTTCCAGTAGTATCACTTTTAGATGCTAGATATATGATGGGAATGAGTATAGAGGTTACAAGAAATACAGCTTTTGATGCACTTTCACATATTGTAGAGGGATATTTAAATGTTAATGCTAGTATTATGACTGATGCACTTTCAGAGAAGGCTATAAGTGTTTGGGGAGAGTGTATAGAGGAATTGTTAAGTGGTGAAATAAGTTTTGAAACTAGAGAAAAGCTTATGATAGCATCAAATATTGCAGGAACTATAATAGCTCAAAATGGGACATCACTTCCTCATGGAATGGGATATTCACTAACATACTTTAAAGGAGTTCCTCATGGACTTGCTAATGGATGTTTATATAAAGAATATCTAAATTCATTTAAGAATAGAGAAAAAGTAGATAAGATATATAAACTTTTAGGACTTACATCACAGGAAAAGTTTAATAAAGTGATAGAAGTTATGACTAAGGTTGATGTGGATATAACAGAAGAGGAATTAAAAGTTTGGAGTAAAGACTTTGCAAGCAATATAGCAAAGCTTAAAAATCATCCAGAGCAAATAACAGAAGATGAGATATTTGCTATTTATAAAAACAGTTTAATTAAATAGATATATTAAGACACTAAGTTTAAAAGCTTAGTGTTTTTTTATTTGTAATTTTATATAAATTACTTGAATGTGCTATAATAATTTTAATATTTTTACTAAAGAGAAAGAGGGGATAATACAATGGAGATTTTTGCGATAGGGCATTCTAATTATTCTTTTGATAAGTTAGTTTATATGCTTAGAGAATATGATATAAATTGTATAGTTGATATAAGAGAAACACCTTATTCAAAGTACAATGTTCAGTATAATAAAGAAATTTTTGAAGCTACTATAAGGCAAGAGGGATTTAAATATATTTATATGGGGAATGAATTTGGTGCTAAAAGGCAAACTAGAGAGTCGTATCTTAATAAAGTTTATGCTGATTTTGAAAAAGTTAAAGAAGAACAAACTTTTATAAATGGAATAGAGAGAATTAAAAAAGGTTGCAAAATGGGATATAAAATAGTGCTACTTGGTGCTATGCAAGACCAAATAAGATGTCATAGAAGTATTCTTTTAGGAAGAGTTTTAGATGCACAGGGGTTTGATATAAAGTATATATTACATGAGGGTGGACTTGGAAATCAGGAATATATAGAAGAATGTTTGTTAGAAAAATATTTTAGTGAGAGAAATCAATTAACAATAGATGCTTTGCTTGGAAATGGAAAATCTAGAGTAGAAATGATAGAAGAAGGATATAAACTTGCTAATAAAGATATAGGATACAGAACAGAGGGGATAGGAAAATAATATTACATATAATTGATTAAGACGAATAATTTTATATGAAAAAAGATGTAAAACAATTACATAGCATAAAAGTTCAGAACAATTATGCAAAGTTTTGAACTTTTATTTGCTAGTGTAGATAGTATGAAAAAAACTTTAAAAAATTTGTTGACAGGGATAAAAAAAGAGTGTAATATACCAATTAATACATCGCGAGAAAAACAAATTTAAAACTTAACTAAGGATAAAATATAGAGGGAATAAATATCCTTTAAGCCCTGATATAACAAAGGAGGAAGATATAATGCCAATACAAGTAATCGTAAAAATATTTGGATAATAAACAGTTTTTTTATAGCTATAAAAATTAAAAAATATAAATATATATTTAGAAGAGATGAGCTTATAAGGCTCTATTTTTTTGCTCTTTTTTTATTTTATTTGACATTTTTTTTGTTAAAGTGTATTATTAAAACATAGATTAATTGCATGCAATTAAATTGCACGATAAGAAATAAAAAAGAAATTTTATGGAGGTATGTTTTTATGGATTTTTATGATTTTAAAGCAAATGATATAAACGGAAAAGAAGTTAGTATGAGTGATTATAAGGGGAAAGTAATATTAGTTGTAAATACAGCTAGTAAGTGTGGGTTTACACCTCAGTTTGAAGGATTAGAGGCTTTATATAAAGAATATAAAGATAGAGGGTTTGAAGTATTAGGATTCCCATGTAACCAATTTAAAAACCAAGAACCAAATGATGGAGCAGGAGCACAAAATTTCTGTCAGTTGAATTATGGAGTAACATTTAAGATGTTTGAAAAAATAGAGGTTAATGGAGATAATACTCATCCTTTATATAAATATCTTAAAGAAGAGAAAAAAGGTATATTAGGAAGTAAAATAAAGTGGAACTTTAGTAAATTCTTAGTAGATTCACAGGGGAATGTTATTGAAAGATTTGCACCTATATCAAAACCAGAAAGTTTAAGAGCTGATATAGAGAAATTATTAAAATAAATTTTAGTTAATATATTACAAAAGAAAAATAAAGAATGGAGAGTGTGGAAATGGAAGTTAAAGCGTTAGAATTTTATAAAAATGGATATATGAAAGGTGCATTTGCATTTGGAGGTTCAGAAAACAATCCTTATAAAGAAGAAATATTAGAGGCTAGTTTACAAGGTTATATTATTAATACAGGTAGTGAAGTTATATTAGTTGATACAGGAATGCCTATGGAAACACCAGATTTTGATGGTAAGCCAGGTCAAATGCTTTATACAGGGGAAAAGGTAAATAACTTTGTAGATGCTTTAAAAGTAGCAGGATATGAGCTAAATGATATAGATAAAGTAGTTATAACACATAAGCATCCAGACCACACAGGAGAATTAAGATTATTTAGCAATGCTAAAATATACATTTCAGAAGTTGAAGCAAATGCTATGGGACTTGAGGGAGAAAATATAGTAAAAGTTAAGTTTGAGAGTGGATGTTATAAAAACTTTGATAAAAGTGAAAAGATAGCAGAGGGAATTTATATGTTACCAGCAGTTGGTCATACAAAAGGAAACTCTATTTTAGTAGTAGAAGATAAAGAGTTATCATTTATGTTACATGGAGATATAACATATACAGATAAAGCATTAAAAGAAAATATGTTATCAATGGTATTTGAAGATAAAGAAGAAGCAGCAAAAACTTTAAATATTATTAGAGAATTTATTAGAAATAATAAAACAATTTACTTAGGAACACATTCACCAGAGTCTTTAAAGTCTCTAAGTGATAGAAGATTAATGGAAATATAAGAAGTATAAGAAAAATAAAGATAGAGTTTGAACAAACTCTATCTTTATTTTTATTGACATAATTTTTTAAAAATAATATCCTTAAATCAGAATAAAAAGTATTTATGGATATTATTTTTGAAATACTTTAGATAGGTAGGAGAGGAAAATGGAAGATTACAGTAGTTTGAAATTAGATAATCAAGTCTGCTTTAGATTATATGCAGCATCAAGAGAGATAATAAAGAAATACAAGCCATTATTAGATGAGTATAATTTAACATATACTCAATATCTAACAATGTTAGTTTTATGGGAAGAAGAAAAGGCAACAGTAAAGTATATAGGAACAAGATTAAGACTTGATTCAGGAACATTAACACCACTTTTGAAAAAATTAGAAGCTATGGAAGTAGTAAGAAAATATAGAGACCCAAAAGATGATAGAAGTGTAATTGTAGAAATTACTGAAAAAGGACTTAAACTTAAAGATGAAGTTAAGGATGTACCCAAAAGGGCGTTATGTTCAGTTGGAGTTCCTAGAGAAGAATTGCTTGAATTAAAAGTAATGCTAGATGGAATCTTAAATAAAATATAAAATAAGCTGTACCTTTTATAAGGTACAGCTATTGTTGTATTATAATAAGAGAAGTTAAAATAAATAAAAAGAGTTAGTAGGCATAAGAATTAGGATAAAGAAGTAAGTCTATTAAATCGCTGGAGGTGTTTAAGATTAAAGTAGCAATTTGTGATGATGAAAAGATAATTTGTAATCATATATTAAATATATTAAAAGAAGAAAGTAAGATAATTGGTGAGAAGATAGAATTTGATATCTATAACTCAGCGGAGGAAATGTTAGCTAAGATAGATAATTATGGTGTGGAAAACTATATTATATTTTTAGATATAATGCTTGAGGGCATGAATGGTGTAGAACTTGGAAAATTACTAAAGCAAATTAATGAGAATGTACAAATAGTGTTTATTACAAGCAGTATGGATTTTGTTTTAGATGGATATGATGTAGGGGCATATAATTATTTACTAAAACCTTTAGATGAAACAAAGTTAAGAAAAGTCTTTTCAGACCTAGTCTTAAAAAATATAAAAGTAAAAAAAGAGATATTTACAGTAACAAAAAAAGCGGAAATTATAAATTTTGAAATTAGTGATATTCTTTATTTTGAAATTAATAATAGAATATTAACCTTATATTATGAGGGGGGGAGTATAGAGTTTTATGAAAAAATTGAAGATATTCAAAAACAATTAGAAGATAAAAATTTTATAAGGCCACATAGAAGCTATTTAGTTAATTTAGAACATGTTTTCAAAGTGACTAAAAATGAAGTGATATTAAAAAATGGAAAGGCTATAAAAATTAGTAGATTAAAAGTAGCTCAAATAAAAGAAGAATTTATGGAATTTATATATAGTGAAAAATAAAATGTAAGCTAATGGCGAAACTAGGATATTTAGTGTAGTTATTAGCTTATATTTTATTGGGGCAAAGTCTAAGTATGTTAAAAGAATACTCCTTTTATATGAGAGGGAGAGTTCAAATTTAGAGTCGAAAATGTTATAATTGGATTTATAAGGACATTTTATTGAGGAGGTTAAGTGGATGAAAAATCAAATAATAAGAAAAATATTTAATGGATTTATATATATACATATATTACATCATGGAACAGAGGGCGAATTTTATGGGTCATGGATGATGGAGGAATTAAAGGAACATGGCTATAAAGTAAGTCCTGGAACATTATATCCAGTTTTGAAATCTATGGTAGACGTAGATTTGATTGAAAAACATGAAAGAGTTGTTGATGGTAAGGTAAGAAAATATTATAGAACAACTGAGAGTGGAAAAGAACTTTTGATAGAACTTAAAGGTAATTTAGCAGAGCTTATACATGAGGTAGAAAAATAAACTATAAATTGAGAAATAGTTTGTTTTTCTTTAGATTTAACTTGAATATATTTTTTTTATATGTTATTATCGAATTACGATATCGATTTACGATAATGAAGAAGGTAAATATAAAAGGAGAAAATGATGAAGATTTTAAAGGTTAATAATATAGATTATAAAATAAGGGAAAGAGATATATTAAAAGATATATCTTTAGAAATAAAAGAACGTGAGATTATTTCGATAATTGGTGAATCTGGTTCAGGAAAATCAACACTTCTAAAAGTCTTATCAGATTTAGTTAAAAAAAGTAGTGGTGAAATTAGTTATAGGGGTAAAAGTTATAATGACATAAATCCAATAAAACTTAGACAGAATATAAGTTATTGCGTTCAGCTGCCATATTTATTTGGAAAGAAAGTTGAGGATAATTTTAAATTTATTTTTGAGGTAAGAAAAGATAAATATGATAAAAAAAGAGTTTTAGAAGTTTTAAATGAGTTTAAAATTAGTGAAGATTATTTAGATAAGCAAGTTGATAGCTTATCTGGTGGAGAAAAACAAAGAATAGCAATAGCAAGAAATCTTATATATAAGCCTGATGTTTTACTTTTAGATGAAGCTACATCAGCATTAGATAATGAAAATACACTTATTGTTGAAACATATATAGAAAAGTTAAATAAGGAAGGCGTTACAGTTTTGTGGGTGACACATAGCGAGGAACAAAGTCTTAGAATATTTGGAAAAAGAATTATTATGAAAAATGGAATAATAGAAGAAATTGAAATTTTAGAAAAAATGGAGGTAGTTATTTAATGGAGATAAAATCATTAGCATTTGCATCACTACTATTAGTTATACCAATATATATTTCTAATAGAGAGAAGTTAGGTCTTGGAAAAGATATTATAATAAGTATAGTTAGAGCAATAATACAGCTTGTAGCAGTTGGGTATATACTTAAATATATATTTGCAATTAATAATAAGGCAATTACAGTAGTTTTAATTATTATAATGATTATAAATGCTGCAGTTAATACTAGAAAAAGAGGGAAAGGAATTAAAAATGTTTTTTGGATATCATTTTTAGCATTACTTGTTAGCACAAGTGTGACATTAACAGTTTTAGTTTTATCAGGTGCTATAAAGTTTAATCCTGATGAAATGATACCTATTTCAGGGATGATAATAAGCCAAGCTATGGTAGCAGTTGGACTTTCATATAGAACTTTAATAAGTTCGTTTGATGAGAGGAAGGCTGAAATAGAGGCAAAATTATCACTTGGCGCAGATATTGGGGAAGCATCTAAAGAGATAATAAGAAAAGCTATAAAGTTTGCTATGTCACCGAATATAGATTCAGCAAAGACACTTGGAATTGTTTCTCTTCCGGGGATGATGACAGGACTTATACTTGGTGGGGCTTCGCCGATGGAAGCTATAAAGTTTCAAATCATGGTTACTTTTATGATGATGTCAGCATCATCACTATCAATAATTATAGCTACATATATAAGCTATAAAAGTTTCTTTAATGAAAGAAAGCAATTGGTGTATAGTAATTAAAATAAAAAATCTAGAGATTATAACAAATAAATTTGTTAATATAATCTCTAGATTTTTTTTAGTGAAAATTATCGACAAAATCCTTACCCCAAACATCCATAGCTTCTAGTATTGGTAAAAGTTTTTTACCAGTATCAGTTAATGAATATTCAACCATAGGTGGAACTTGATTATAAATTTTTCTATGTACAATATTATTTTTCTCAAGGTCACGAAGTTGTTGAGTTAGCATTTTTTGGCTAACCTCAGGAATGATATGTTTAAATTCATTAAATCTTATTACTTCATGAGTTCCAAGATTCCATAGAAGCAAAGACTTCCATTTTCCACTTAGTATTTCAAGGGTCACCTCTATTTCACATCTATAACTTCCACAGCTGACTTTATTAGTTCTATCTGCTGGCATTAAATCATCTCCTTTAATAGTAGGTTATTTAGCTATTATAACAAAAAAAGTGTAAATATAAAAAGCAAAAAATGGATTTTAGAAGGAAATAAAGAGATTTTTAAAAAAAGTTTGAAGTTTTTTTAACAAAGGAACCAAGTAGAAATCGCAAAGCATACTTTTTGGTAACCTACATACCGAAAAGTGCCTTCTTCTCTTTAGTTCTTAGGGGCGATATACTTATAACTGTGCTAAGGAAAAGCACATAACCTGAAATTACAACTAAGGATACAAAAATAAAAAAGAAATTTAACTAATAAGGGAGAGATATATAATGCAAAGATTTACAATACCTAGAGATTTATATTTTGGAGAAAATGCAATAGACCATTTAAAAGAGGTTAAAGGAAAAAAAGCACTTTTAGTAATAGGATCAGAAAGACTTATTAAAGATGGTACAGTTCCAAAAATTCAAGCAAACTTAAAAGAAGCTGGAATTGAAACAAAAATATTTAGTGGAGTTGAAAATGACCCATCAGTTGCAACTGTTAAAAAAGGTACAGATATGATGATGGAATTTGGACCTGATTTAATTATTGGAATAGGTGGTGGTTCACCAATAGATGCTGCAAAAGCAATGTGGATATTTTATGAGTACCCAGAGTTTACTTTTGAAGAAGCTGCAAAACCATTTAACTTACCAGAGCTTAGAAAAAAAGCTAAGTTTATAGCTATACCAACTACTAGTGGGACTGCTACAGAGGTTACATCATTTGCGGTTATTACTGATAATGAAACTTCAGTTAAATATCCAATAGCAGATTATAATATAACACCAGATATTGCTATAGTAGATACTAATTTAGTTCAAACTATGCCAGCAGTGCTTGTTGCTAATACAGGAATGGATGCATTAACACATGCTTTAGAGGCTTATGCTTCAGTAGCTAGTAATCAAATAACTGATGCTTTAGCTATGAAATCAATAGAGATGGTAGTTGAAAACTTAGGAAAATCATATAAAGGTGAAGACCAAGCTAGAAAAGATATGCATATAGCACAAAACTTAGCTGGGATGGCATTCTCAAATGCTATACTTGGAATAGTTCACTCAATGTCACATAAGACAGGAAAAATATTTAATATTCCTCATGGATTAGCTAATGCTATATACTTATCAGCAGCTATTCAATTCAATGCTAAATCAGAAAAAGGTGGAAAAGCTTATGCTGATGTTGCAAAAAGACTTGGACTTGCAGGAGAAACACAAGAAGAATTAGTTAATTCATTAGTTAAGGTTGTTAAAGACTTTAGAAAAGAAATGAATATGGAGAATTCTCTTAAAGAGTATGGAGTTACAGAAGAGTTCTTCTATGCAAATCTTGATTCAATTGCAGAAACATCTGTTGGAGACCCTTGCACAGGAACAAACCCTAGAGAAATTTCAGTAGATGAAATGAAAAAAGTATTTGAAGCTGTTTATCATGGAACAGATGTTACTTTCTAATTAAAAAATATAGATTAAAAAAAGTGCTGATGGCAAGATTGCTATCAGCACTTTTTTTACTTATTCATAACTTCTATCATAGAAACATTAGGGTTTCTATATTGATAGTTAGTTTTATTTTTCATCATACCATGTTTGATGCATTGACTAGGGCAGTAGTGGATACATGCAAAGCACATTTCACATTTGTTCTTAAATGAAGGATATTCTGTTTTAAATTCTATATTATTTACAGGACAAACTCTTTCACAAAGTCCACAACTAGTACATTTATCTTTATCAACTGTAAACTTTTTAAATTTCAGAAATGATACTGAAGCATTTTTTAGTTTTTGGTTACTCATTATTGAATATTTAAATTTTGATTTTGGTGTTATTTTAGTTTTAAAGTTTTTTATATGAGTAGCGGCATTTAATATTTTCTTTTCAGACCCATCTAGTAATCGTTTGTTTTTTTCTTCAGACTGTTTAAATAAAATACAGTTATCTGGAAGCATAAGAGAAAAATAATTTGATAGCTTTATATCTCTACTACTAAGAATTTTATTACAGTTAGTTATAGCATTTCCACCATTTCCTCCAAATGTTTCATACAAAAATAAGTATGAAGTTGCTTCAATTGTAAGTTTACTTAAAAACTTTTTTATAATATCTGGTGCATCATAGAAATAGATAGGGAATACAACCCCAATTATATCTGCATCAGAGTAAATTTCTTTTTCAAGGTCTAATGACCCTATATGTATAAGCTTTGATTTCCCTAGAGAATTTCCAAGCGTTTTTGCTATGTAATGTGCATTTCCTGTTCCTGAAAAAAAGTATATTTCTGTTTTCATTTTTAGCCTCCTATATAATGTTGATACTATTCAATTATACTTTATAAATTATCGAATGTAATGATAAAGTATTAACATTTTCATTGATTTTACAAAATTTGTATTGTTAATATAATAAGATAGAAAAAAAGAGATTAGGAGTAAGTAAATTCTTAATCTTTTTCAAGTGTAAATATTAAAATTTACACTTGAAATAATTCTATATGAAAAATAATAAATCTAAAATTATAATAAATGAAAGTAAAAAACGAGGATTATAAGTAGTTTTTTCATATAAAAAAATTGAAATTAATATTGGAAAATAAAGAAGAAAAATTAAAATTCTTTTAATCAGAAAGTTATTAGGTTGTGAAGTAAGAGTTATTGTTGTGAGGATAATGATAAAAGTTATAAAAGTATAAAAAATGATTTTTTTTTCTAATATAGAGTTTATAAAAGTTAAGAAGAAAATAGTTGCAATTGAAATTGTAACTAGTGTTATAACAAATATTGATAGTAAGTACATAGTCATGAAAACACCCTCCTTTGTATAGATATATACTTAATTTAATAGGATAAGAATAAAAAAGAAGATATACCTAAAGTTCAAAAAAAAAACAACGAAAATATTGTATTAGATAAGTTTAACAAAGGAGCTAGCGATGAAGGATAAAGTTAGTAAAATTGAACAAGTATTTATAGGTGCAGTTATAATAATTTTAATACTTGGAATTGGATTAAATGAAGGATTAAGAAATAGTGGTGGAGATGCTAAAAAAGAACTTTTCGTAGGTAAAGAAGAAAAAGATTACATAGAAAAATTTGGGAAAGATTCGAATAGGGATTTTGAACAGGTTGAAAATACATATTTTAAATATTTAGAGATTGAAAAAAATAAGGGAAGTAAGATAAATAAGCATAATATTGGAAGAATAAAGTTTTTTTTAGGGCTTAATAGATATTTAAATGGCGAATATGATAAAGCTAAGCCATATTTTATAGATGCAAAAGCTATTTTTGTAGAAGCAAAAAGTTATTTTTACACATTAACATTAAATAATTTTCTTATAAATATATTTTATTTTGAGGAGGAGTATATAGAAACTATAAATATAGCAAATGAGAGTTATGAAATAATAAGTAGTGAGAGAATAAAAAAAATAATAGATAAAGATTCGGTGAAAATAGGAATGAATATTCTTTCAGGCTTTTTAAGAATGGCATCATCTTTAGATGTGCTAGAAATTGCAGAAATGTATTATGATGAATTAAATAAACTTACAACTAAATTTGGAAATGAAACATTAGTAACTTTATATGCTAAATATTTATATAATTTTAAAATTGGAGATTATAAAGAGGCACAAGTAAATGCATTGGATTATATTCAAGCTATAAAAGTTTATAAAAAGGGTGATGAGTTTTCTGTAGATGTAGCACAGTTCTTATTACTGGAAATTTATACAGCAAGTGGTGAGTTAGAAAAGTCAAAAGAATCTTTTTATATTTTGCGTGATGCGTATAAAGATAAAAATAATAAAGAAATAGATGGTATTTTATTAAGTATGGAAGGTTTATATTTTGAAAAAGAAGGTAAATATACAGAAGCAGTTCAAAAATATGAAGCAGGATTAAATAAATTCGAAGAAATTGATGCTTATAAGGAACAACTTGAATTGATAAGATTGATAATTCGGATTAGAGAAAAAGAAGCTGTTGATATAAATTTAAATGTTTATGTAGATAAAGCTATTGCAATTGAAAAAAAGTATGGAAGAAAAAAAATATTAAGTGAGTTAGCTGATTATATGAACTATACTGTATATCAAAAAAATCAAAAAGTTAATAATGGGAATGGTAAGAGAACTTTTATTAATCAAAATATAGTAATGGTTTCTAATATTATGGCTTTAATCTATATAGTAATAACGGTAGTTATTATAATGTTTTTAAGAAAATTCAAAAAAGAATTAAGGTTGAAAAAAAATATAGATAAAGAAATAGAAAGACTGAGTAAAAAAGATTATTTAACAAAGGCAGATTCTAAAAATTATATTTTTGAAAAAATAGAGAAGTATATAGAGAAAAAAGAAAAGTTTACTTTTATTTTCTTTGATATAGATAATCTTAATAAAATAAATGAAAAGTTTGGATATCGTTTTGGGGATGAGATTTTAGTTAATATTGTTAGAGAGATAGAAGAAACAATAGCTGAAATTGGGTCTATAGGAAGATTTGGTGGAGATGAATTTATAATTATTTTAGATGAGAGTGTTGATGCAAGGTTAATTATTAGTTTAATAAAAGCAAAAATTGCTAATATAAAGTATTCTAAAGAAGGTGTAAGAGTTAAACTTAGTATAGTAGGAATTCAGTGGAGTAACCAAGATATAGAGGAACTTATGCAGATATCAAAAAGAGCGTTAAGTGATGTTAAGGAAAATAGAATAGATAAAATGATAATAAAAAAATGACCTAAGACTTATTTAAGTCTTGGGTCATTTTCTTCTACGTATTCTAATATATCACCAGGCTGACAATTTAGTATTCTACAAATAGATTCAAGTGTAGAAAATCTAACTGCTTTTGCCTTGTTATTTTTTAGAATAGAAAGATTTGCCATTGTTATACCAAGTTTTCCTGAAAGTTCAGTAGAACTAACTTTTCTTATGGCCATCATTACATCAAGGTTTACAAGTATAGGCATAATAAATCTCCTTTCTAAATTGTCATGTCATTTTCTTCTTTAAGTTCAATTGCATTATTAAATAATTTTGCAAGTGTTATGAACATTAGACCAAGTAGTATACACATAAATCCAATTATAATTATTGGTGGAGTAAGAAGTATACCGCTAAATTCATCAAACATATGTTTTACTATATTAGCACCAAGTATAAATAAAATTAGTTCGGAAAATGAACATATAGCAATTGTTCTAAGTGCATTTACACTTTTCTTTGTGAAAGGTGTATTTTTTAGGACAAGTCCTGTTAACGTTCTAAGTTTGAATAATGCAATTATATACGGAGCTGCACATATATAAAATACTATCAGAATTGAATAAAACATAGAAGTATTATCGAGTGGCAGCTCTTGAACTTTAAATACTGCACCTAAAATAAAAGGTGCTCCAAGGCATATTAATAAAGTTACGATAATTCCAAATATTAAAACTATGTTTAGTAGGGAAGTTGTAAAGTTTTTCTTCATTTATTTCACCTCTGTATTGTTATTAATCTTATAATACAATTAAAATATATCGTTTGTCAATAAAAAATGAGAGAGATATTGGAAAAAGCTTTAAATAAGGGGGAGATAAAAGAAAATTTTAGAATTTTGTAAGAATTTGGGTTATATCTTCGTAAGTTTTACCCTTTATTATTTAATTATAAGTTAAAGGATATTCAACAACTAGAGGTAGGGAGGGGTGTTATACTTTAATTAGTATTTTTTTAGGGGGACATAGAAATGAATAAATTTAAGGTTTTAGTAGTAGATGATGAGGTAGAAATAGCAGATGCAATAGATATATATCTTACAAGTGAGGGGTATGGAATTTACAAGGCATATGATGGGATACAAGCATTGAAAATGTTAGATGATTATGAGGATATAGATTTAGTAATTTTAGATGTGATGATGCCAAAACTTGATGGCATAAGAACTCTTGCAAAAATTAGAGAGAATAAAGAGATTCCTGTAATTATGTTATCAGCAAAGTCAGAGGACACAGATAAGATACTTGGTTTGAATCTTGGGGCAGATGATTATCTTACAAAGCCATTTAATCCATTAGAGCTTATAGCAAGGGTTAAGTCACAGCTTAGAAGATATAGCACATATTCAAAAAGAGTAAATGGAAATGATACAGATAATATTTTTAAAGTTGGGGGACTTGAGCTTAATACTGCTAGAAAAGAGTTAAAACTTGATGGTGAAGTTGTAAAGATAACACCACTAGAGTATAAAATATTGTTACTTCTTATGGAGAATAAGGGACGAGTTTTCTCTATAGAAGAAATTTATGAAAAAGTTTGGAATGAGATAGCAATAAATGCAGACACAGTTACGGTGCATGTTAGAAGGATTAGAGAGAAGATAGAAATTAATCCTAGAGAACCAAGATATTTAAAGGTGGTGTGGGGTATTGGATACAAAATCCAAGGTTAAAAGTGTTAGTGAAGATATAAGGGCGTTTAGTTTTAAGAATAGAGGGAAAATTTGTGGTGTATTAATTTTAATTAGTTTGATACTTATGGGCAGGGGAATATATAAACAGCATAGCTGGTTTAAAATGGGTATTTCTAATAGTATGGAACAAGAGTATTTTGGACAATTTGAGGTTTATGAAAAGTTAGATAAGTCTAGTAGAGATATAGCTTCAGATGTTTTAATAACTGCATATAAAGCTGACCCTAATGGTTATTTTAGTAATTTGAATAAAAATAAGATTGATAAAATAAAAGAAATAAAAAAGAATCTTAGCTGGTCGGAAGTACTTTTAATAGAAGAACTTGAAGGAATGTATGTGGAGCTTCTTAGTAGTGAAGAAAATATTATATATAGTAAAAAAATAGATTCGAGTAGAGATAGAGAAATCGCAGAGGATACAATTAAAGAAGCAAATGAATTATTAAAAGAAATTTTAGGTGATGATAAAGATAGATTAGATACTATAAATAACTTAAATGAATCTTTTAAGAAAAGACATACAGCAGAAAAGAAAATTTATGATAAAGAAATAAAAGATACAGAAGAAATATTTGAAATAGCTATGAATATAGCAGAGAAAAATGGTGAAGTGGCTAAAAAAACTAATGTAGGTATGCATTTAGGAAAAAATGTAGATGCAGGAGAAAATTTAGTTTTTACAGATGATATTTATACAAGGAATAATGGTATTTATACTGGGTCACTTTTCTTTAATAATTTTGCTGATAAAAAAGCTCCATTTATAGTTTATGGGTCGCCAGTAAACCAAACAATAAGTTCTGGTGTTTATTTTAAAGATGTGACAAAAGCTTTAGAGATGGTTGGTTATGATATGAAGAGTAATAAATACTCTTTATCGCTTAGTATACAAAGTGAGTATTTAAAGAGTGGAGAATTTGAACAGTTATATAAAAATCATGTAGCGCATACAAAAAATCAATATAGTTATTATGAAAATATTTTAAAAATATTTATAATTTGCGCTATTTTAGCAGTGATTATGGGTCTTTTACTTTATAAAACATGGATATTTAAATGGTATAGAAAAGTTCCATTCTTATTTTTAATAGCAGTACCTAGTGGGGTATATCTTATTAGTTTAGGAAATATCTATGATGGGTCACATCTTGTATTGTTAATTGGAGTTGCTTGTTTTATTTCAGATTTAAGGTATATAGGAAAGTTTGGATTAAGAGCAAGGTTTGAAACAGAGAGTAAAATACTTAATAATCCAATAGTAAAAAAAGTTACAAATAATATTAGAGATATATTTGTAAGTAAAGTTCAAGGTATAGATAAAAATTCATTTAAAAAGATTAGGTTTAGAAGATGCAAAAGATTTTATGCAAAATATGATATGCTAATCAATTGGATTTTATTTGGTATGAGTTTATGTATAATAATAGTAGTTTTTATTGGAGTAGGATGGCATGGTAGTTTTCTTATTGATATGGGAGCAATTGTTTGTTCTATAACTACATCTATTGGTTTGATTTTTATATTATTAAAAAATCAAAGGCTTAAAAAAGAAATTGTAGAAATTGAAATTGCTACTAAAAAGATAGTTGAGGGTGATTTTGATATTAAATTTATTGATGGAAAAATCAGCAGTTTAAATAATATAAGAGAGAATCTTGTAGGGATTGATAAAGGATTTAAAATTGCAATTGAAGATGAGTTAAAGAGTGAGAGAATGAAAGCAGAGCTTATAACAAATGTTTCTCATGATTTAAAGACACCTCTTACATCAATAATTAATTATGTTGATTTACTTCAAAAAGAGGGACTTGATGATGGAGAGAAAAAAGCTTATATTAAAATTCTTGACCATAAATCTAAAAGGTTAAAAGTTTTAATTGAGGATTTATTTGAAGCTTCAAAGGCTGCAACAGGTAATATACAGCTTAATATTGAAACCATTGATATTAATTCAGTTTTAAGACAAACATTTGCAGAGTTTAAGGAAAAGATAGATGAGTCAGAGTTAGATTTTAAAATATCAATGCCAGAGAATAAGGTGTTTTTAAACCTTGATGGTGCAAGAACTTGGAGAATATTTGAAAATCTTATTGGAAATGCACTTAAATATTCTATGGATAGAACTAGAGTTTATATAGACCTTGTTGAGTATGAGGATAAGGTTGTATTTGAAATTAAAAATATTTCAGGTTATGAGCTTAATTGTAATCCTAGTGAGCTTAAAGAGAGATTTAAGAGGGCAGATGATTCAAGAAATACAGAAGGTTCGGGTCTTGGTCTTGCAATAGCAAATAGTCTTGTAGAAATTCAAGGAGGAAGACTTGATATAGCAATTGATGGTGATTTATTTAAAGTAAGAATTATTTTTGGAAAATAATAATTTAAGAAAATAGAGTTAGACAGATTGTCTAACTCTATTTTTTATATTTATATAATAAAAGTAGTTATAATGCGGTGTTTAAAGAGATTTATAGATAAATAAAATTTTGTATATAAAATTAAAAAATAAATATAATAGTAAATTTAATAAAATAATATAAAGTTTATAAAAAAATATACGAATATTATTTTGAGACAGAAGAGGTGGTGGGAAATATGAAAGATAGCTTAATGAAAAATTTAGAAAAGATAATAGTAGGAATTATAAGTATATTTATAGTAGTTGGTTTATTTTTAAATTATCAGCTAAGAACTAGTGTTGGTAGAAATAATGAAGAAATGCTATATACAGATGCTGAAAAAGAACATTTTTCAAATATATTTAATAATGAAAATAGAAATGGAAAAGTAATTCACGAGGAGTATTTAACATATTTAGAGCAGGTAAGATCTAAATATGATAGTAAAGAAATAGATATAGCAATAATATATTATTATTTAGGCTTTAATGCCTATTTAGATAATAATTATGAGGATGCAAGAAAATACATAGGAAGCTCAATGGATATATTTGAGAAAACAACTAATTATTTTTATATATTAAATGGGAACAATATACTTATGAACCTAGCGTATAGACAAAATGATGAAGTAGAGGGTGTAAATAGGGCTAATAAAATATATGAAATATTACAAATATCTAATATAGAGGGAATGAGCGAGAAAGGTCAAACAGGTATAAAAGTTAATGTTCTTAATGGACTTGTAAATATTTCATCAAAGCTTGGAATGACTGATATGGCAAAGACTTATTATGATGAACTTATAGAGATTACAAAGGATAAAACTTTTGAGGATAATATTGCTATATATGCAAAGTATATATATAACTTTAGTATAGAGAATTATAGAGAGGCAAAAAAATTTGCACAGGAATATGTAAAGTATCATGAAGTAGTAGTTCCAGATGATGAGGATATGATAAAGAATTCACATATCTATTTATTAGAGGTATTAATGGAAACTAGAGATTTTGATGGAGTGAGGGAAGTTTTTGAAAAACTTTCAACATCGGAAACTTTTGATGAAAATATTAAGATGCAAGCGATGATAGCTAAACTTTCAGGAATGGCTAATGCAAAGGAAGGATTATATGATGAAGCTTTTGAATATTATAAATTTGCATTAAGTAAATTTGAAGAAGTTAAGGATTATGAGAATTTTATATTTGTTAATGATAATATTATTAAGTTAGCAGCTGAACTAAACACAGAGGTAGAGCCTTATATTAAAAATATAGAAAAATATAGTGAAACATATGATAAAGATGCAATGATGGGGGAACTTGCAGATTCTCTTACTCAAACAGCTTATCAAAAGAATACAGAAGAAAGTGCTAAGATAGAAGAAGAACTTAAAGCAAATGAAAAAATAACAGGAATATCAAAAAAGATAAATATTATATATTTAGTAATAATAGGACTATTAGTGTTTATGTCTAAAAAATTAAAAAATGAAATTTTATCTAGAAAATCTAAAGAAAAAGAACTTGAGAAGATGGTTAGAACAGATTATCTGACTAAGGCATATTCAAAACAATTTATTTTTGATAAGACTAATGAGTATGTTACTCATAAAAAGAAGTTTACATTTGTATTATTTGATTTAGATAATTTTAAAAAGATAAATGATAATTATGGACATACTTTTGGAGATGAAGTCTTAGTAAAGATGGTAAGAAGCATTAAAGAAATAATTGGCAAGGATGGTTATATTGGAAGATTTGGTGGAGAAGAGTTTGTTATTCTTCTAAAAGAGGGGGTAGACCCAAGTAAGCTTATTAGTGATATAAGAGAGAGTATTGCGGGTATTGAATATAGCCTAGCAGAAGTTAGACCTACTGTAAGTGGTGGGGCAATAAGATGGGATGGACATGATGCGGATAAAATAGTTTATGATGCAGATGTTTTATTATATAAAGCTAAAGCAGAGGGTAAGGATAAAATATTATTAAGATAGAATAAAAAGATTAACGAGTTAGTGCGAGACGCTAGCTCGTTTTATCATTTGAAATTTATGAATTAGATATAAAAATAATATAAGCACTTTTTTATGAAATTAAAAAAATATAAAACAAAAATGCAAGAATTGATTTTTAAAAAACTCAATTCTTGCATTTTAAAAATAAAAGATTACAAAAGTATATATTTAATAAAACTTGATTAAATGGCTTTAAATATAGATCTATAAAGTTTAAAAATATAAAATTGAATAAAAAAGAAACAAAAAAAAGAAATAAAATGATTTTTTTAATATGAAATACTTGTAGAATGCTATGGGGAATGGTAAAATATTATTGTAGGAATTTTACCAATAAAATATTTTTAAAAGAGAGATTTTACAAGAGGGTACTTGTATTTTTATAGGAGGAAAATAAAATGGGAAATGACAATAGCAAGAAACTGATGTGGTACAACCTTGGCTTAATGGCATTCGTTGCTGTTTGGGGATTTGGTAATATAGTTAATAACTATGCTAATCAAGGGTTATCAGTAATTACATCATGGGTTCTTATTTTATTCTTATACTTTATTCCGTATGCTTTAATGGTGGGGGAATTAGGTTCAACATTTACAGAAGGAAAAGGTGGAGTTAGTTCGTGGATTGGTAAGACTATGGGGCCAACACTTGCATACCTTGCAGGATGGACATATTGGGTTGTGCACATTCCATATCTAGCACAAAAGCCACAGGGAATATTAATTTCACTTGGATGGGCAACTTTCCAAAATGGAGAAATGATAGATCACCTAAATCCTTTAATATTACAGGGAATTGTACTGGTAATATTCTTTATATTTTTATGGGTTGCATCTAAAGGTATGACATCACTTAAAACTATAGGATCAATTGCAGGGATATCAATGTTTGTAATGTCTATACTTTACATATTATTAATGCTTGCAGCGCCAACTCTTAGGGGAGTTCAAAGTGCAACACCACATATTACTTTGAAATCATTTATTCCAACATTTGATTTCAAATATTTCACAACTATTGCAATGTTAGTATTTGCAGTAGGGGGAGCAGAGAAGATGTCTCCTTATGTGAATAACATGAAAGATAAGAAAAAAGGTTTTGCAAAAGGGATGATTGCTCTTGCGGTAATGGTTGCAGCAACAGCTTTTCTTGGATCATTTGCTATGGGAATGATGTTTAATGCTAATAATATTCCACCAGACCTTAAAATGAATGGTGCATATTATGCTTTCCAAAAACTTGGACATTATTATGGAGTAGGAAATAGTTTATTAGTGCTATATGCTTTAGCTAACTTCTTAGCTCAGGTTTCAGCCTTACTATTCTCAATAGATGCTCCACTAAAAGTATTACTTTCAGATACTGATGATAGATATATTCCAAGAGCATTAACTAAACTTAATAAAAATGGTGCTCCTATTAATGGATATAAAATGACAGCAGTTTTAGTTTCAATACTTATTATTGTACCAGCACTTGGAATGGGAGATACAAATGCTCTTTATAACTGGTTACTTGATTTAAATGCAGCGGTTATGCCACTTAGATATTTATGGGTATTCCTTGCATATATTGCATTAACTAAACTTGGTAGTAAGTTTAATTCAGAATATAAGTTTATAAAGAATAGAAAAGTTGCTAGAGGATTTGGTATATGGTGCTTTATATTTACAGCATTTGCATGTATCATGGGAATGTTCCCAAAAGAGGGTATAATGTTCTCAGCACAGTGGTGGTCACTAACAGCTACAAACTTTGCAACACCATTTGTGTTAATAGGCCTTGGGCTTATACTTCCAAAGTTAGCTAAAAAGATGAACAAAAAAGTAGAGTCAAATTAAATTAGAATAATATAAAGAGTCACAGAATAATCTGTGGCTCTTTTTTGAAAATATAAAAGAATGATTAGAATAAGATATGATTGGCAAAAATAAATAATAGAAAAATATTGAATTTGGAAAGAATTAACCTTATAATTATATTTATATTTTGACTATCAAAATATTTGAATTTAAAAAGAAGGGAAGTAATGATTATGGAGATAAAACCACTTAAAATAGGAAACTTAGTTGCCAAACTCCCTATAATTCAAGGGGGAATGGGAGTAGGAGTATCCCTTTCAAAACTTGCTGGAGCAGTTGCGAGATGCGGAGGAATCGGTGTTATATCAGCAGCGCAACCAGGGTATAAAGAAGAAGATTTTCTTAAAAATAATTTAGAAGCAAACGTGAGAGCGTTAAAAAATCATATAAAAAAAGCAAAAGAAATTTCAAATGGAGGAATTATAGGGGTTAATATAATGGTTGCTATGGAAAGGTATGATAAGTTTGTAAAAGCTGCTATAGATGGTGGTGCTGACCTTATAATATCTGGTGCAGGCATACCAAAGGACCTTCCAAAGATTGCAAAAGGTTATGGAATTAAACTTGCTCCGATAGTATCATCTATAAAAGGTGCAAAGCTTATTCTAAGAATGTGGGATAAGAGAGTTGGGGTAGTACCTGATTTAATAATTGTTGAAGGTCCAAGGGCTGGTGGGCATTTAGGATTTAAAAATGATGAGATAGAAGAGAAAATTGATTGTTTAGAGGATGAAATTATTGGAATTGTAGAAGCTAAGAAAGAGTATGAAGAAAAATATAATAAAGAAATTCCTGTTATAGCAGCAGGGGGGATTTTTGATGGTAATGATATTGCTAAGTTTTTAAAACTTGGGGCGAGTGGTGTTCAGATGGGAACAAGATTTGTTGGAACAAAGGAATGTGATGCTAGTGATGAGTTTAAAAATGCTTATGTAGAAAGTACAAAAGAAGATATAGTTATTTTAAAAAGTCCAGTTGGGATGCCAGGTAGAGGTATGAATAATAAGTTTATAAAAACTTTAAGTACTACAGGGAAAATTCCAATTAAGAGATGTTATGATTGTTTAATACCTTGTAATCCAAAAGATACACCATATTGTATAAGTGAAGCACTTATAAATGCTGCAAAAGGTGATTTAGACAATGGGTTAGTATTCTGTGGGTCTAATGCTCATAGAGTAGATAAAATTGTAACTGTTGAAAATCTTATGAATGAACTTAAAGAAGAAATATTAAAAGCTTAATTATTTAGAGAACTTTTGCTTAATGCTTTGTAATTAATACCAAAAGTGACAAGTGTTATAATTTTATGATATATTATATACATTATTTGAAAGTCAAAGTATTTGATTTTAAATTTAAATTGAGGAGAGATAAAATGATAGTAGAACCTAAATTTAGAGGATTCATATGCACTACATCGCACCCAAATGGTTGTAGAGAGAATGTTAAAAGACAAGTTAATTATATAGAGAGTAAAGAAAAACTTGGAAATGTAAAAAATGTTTTAGTTATAGGAGCAGGGGCCGGGTATGGTCTTGCAAGTACAATAGTTGCAGGATTATCATGCAATGCTAATGTTTTATCTATAAGTTTTGAAAGAGAAGCAACTGAAAAAAGAACAGCATCAGCAGGTTGGTATAATACAGAAGCTGTTAAAAAAACTTTTAAGGATAAAAATTTAAAGTATATAAAAATGAATGGTGATGCTTTTTCAGATGAAATAAAAGCTGAGGCTATAGAGAATATAAAGACTGAAATGGGAACTGTTGATTTAATTATATATTCACTTGCAGCACCAAAAAGAATTATTCCTAAAACAGGTGAAGTTGCAAATTCAAGTTTAAAACCAATAGGCGAATCATTCTCAAGTAAAACAATAGACTTCCATACAGGAAAAATATTTGATGTAACTATCGAATCAGCTTCTAAGGAAGAGATTGATGGGACAATAAAAGTTATGGGTGGAGCAGATTGGCTTTTATGGATGGAAGCATTAAAAAGTGAAAATCTTCTTTCAGATGGTGCAAAAACTATCGCATATAGTTATTTAGGACCAAAAATAACAGACCCTATATACAAGAATGGAACTATCGGCGCGGCAAAGGCAGACCTAGATGTAACTGCACCAAAGATAGATTCAATGCTTTCAGATATAGGTGGAAAAGCATATGTTTCAGTAAATAAAGCTTTAGTTACACAAGCTAGTTCAGCTATACCAGTTATCTCACTTTACGTTTCACTTTTATATAAAGTTATGAAAGTGAAGGGAATTCATGAAGGGTGTATAGAACAGATATATAGATTATTTGAGCAACTTTATGGAAATGAAAAACTTAATTTAGATGATAAAGGTAGAATAAGACTTGATGACTTAGAAATGAGAGAAGATGTTCAAGCAGAAATATTAGCAACATGGCCTCTTATTAATTCGGAAAATGTATTTGATATAACAGATGTTGAAGGTTTTAGAAGTGATTTCTTTAAGCTATTTGGATTTGGTTTTGATAATGTAGATTATACAGAAGATGTGGCAATAAAATAAAGTTTATTCAAAAAGATTTAATAATATAATAGAGTGAAAACAGTAGCCTAATTTTGGTAAATGGAATATCATAAGATTAGTATTATAAAAAATAAGCATCCTAAAATTTTAGGGTGCTTATATTTGTGTTTGTATAAAACCTAGATTTAAATACATGTAGGTTTTGTAATTTTGAGGGGGACAATTGAATGAAGAGTAAAATTAAGGAGTTTTTTTCTGATAAAAGGTTTTATAGAACTTTATTTGTTTTAGCATTACCAATAATTATTCAGAATTTACTTATGTCATCACTTAGTATGGCTGATACTATGATGGTTGGAGCATTAGGGGATAGACCTGTAGCTGCAGTTGGTATAGGAAATCAGGTTAACTTTTTGGTGCAATTATTTATGTTTGGTATACTTGGTGGAAGTAGTATATTTATCTCACAATTTTGGGGAAAGAAAGATAACTATAATATAAAAAAAACAGTGGGTCTTAGTATTGTAAGTAGTATTATTATTGGAATATTAGGGACTATAATAGTTATTTTTGGTTCTGATTTTATAGGTAAAATATTTAGTGATGATCTATTAGTTATAGAACAAGTTAGTACATATCTTAATGTTATGGCTTTTAGTTATATTATTAATGCGATTACAATAGGACTTGCTTATGCACTAAGAAGTATAGAAGATTCTAAAAGTCCTATGATAGTAAGTGCGATAGCAGTTTTTACTAATGTAATACTTAATTATTGCTTAATTTTTGGTGAATTTGGAATGCCGGAACTTGGTGTTAAAGGTGCAGCTATTGCAACAGTGATAGCAAGGTTTTTAGAAGCAATATTACTTGTTTTAATAGCAAGCAAAAATCCAGTATTTAAAGGAAAGTTTTCAGAGTTTTTAGATTTTGATTTAGCTTTTTTAAAAGCTGTGTATAAATCAATAATACCAGTTCTTTTAAATGATGTTTGTTGGGGTGTAGGAAATTTCCTATATTCAGTTGCTTATGGACAAATAGGGACAGAGGCAATGGCAGCAGTTCAGATTTGCACTAACATACAAAATATATTTATGGTTCTTGGAATGAGTATGGCAAGTGCAGGGCTTGTTATGATTGGGAATCAAATTGGTGCAGGTAAAGAGGAAAGGGCTAAGGATTATGGAAATAAGTTTACTATTCTAGCATGTATTGTTGGAATTGTTATGGGGATTTTAGTTATTTTCACATCAAAATCAATAATAGATTTATTTAATGTTTCAGCAGGAGTAAAAACATACTCTGTATTAATACTTAATGTATTTGTTATAATGTCACCGGTTAGAATGATGAATTTAGTTATAATAGTTGGAGTTCTAAGAGGTGGTGGAGATGCAGGATATGCATTGAAAGCAGAGGCTATACCTATGTGGCTTATAGGAGTTCCATTTGCTTTTATAGGAGCTGTAGTATTAAAACTAGATATCCATTATGTTGTAATGCTAGTTTCAATTGAAGAAGTTTTTAAACTTATACTTGGTGGAAGAAGACTTCTAAGTGGAAAATGGATAAAAAGCGTTATAAAAAATATAGATAGTAATGAGGAAATAGTAAATGTAAATACAGGGATTTAAATATATGTAGGAAGTGTTTGAGTTGAACACTTCCTATTTTTATAGAAAATATCTAAGTATCTGTTATAATAAAGAGTATCAATTTAGTACATAATCTTATGTAAAGTTTTAAATTTTGCATAAGTAAAATATAGTAAAACTTTTAGGAGGATTTTTATAGATGACATTTAAAAAAATGAATTTAGATAAAAAGATAATTACAGCACTTGATAATTTAGGGTATCATACACCCTCAGATGTTCAAAGAGAGACAATTCCGCATTTATTAAATAAAAAAGATATTATTGTTAAGTCAAAAACAGGTTCAGGAAAAACAGCAGCATTCTCTATACCAGCTTGTGAAATGGTTGTTACAGAAGAAAGTAATGTTCAAGTTTTAATTCTTGTTCCTACAAGAGAACTTGCAATTCAGGTTAAAGAAGAGATTGGAAATATAGGAAGACTTAAAAAAGTTAGAGCTTGTACTATATTTGGGAAAATGCCATACAATGACCAAATAAGAGAGCTTAAACAAAGAGTACATATAGTTGTTGGAACTCCAGGAAGAGTTATTGACCATATAAAAAGAGGAACTTTAGATTTAAAAGATTTAAAAATGATGATAATTGATGAGGGAGATAAAATGCTTAATATGGGCTTTATTGACCAAATTAGAGAAATCTTCTTTGCAGTTCCAAATGGGATTGTTACAACTTTATTCTCTGCTACAATCCCAAGTGAAATTAAACAACTTGGAGATATTTATATGAATGACCCACAAGTTATGGAAGTTAAATCAAAGCTTGTTAATGAGGGGAAAATTCATGAGAGTTATTTAAGTCTTGATAAAAGAGATAAGCTTAAAACTTTATGGAATCTTTTATATACAAAAAATCCAGAAAGTACAATAGTTTTCTGTAATACAAAAGATGAAGTAAGATCAATTGCAACTCTTTTAAAGAAAGAGGGAATTATAGCATGTGAAATACATGGAGATATGGAACAGGCAGACCGTATGGAAGTTATGAAGCAGTTTAAAAATAAAGAGTATAAAGTTATGGTAGCAACAGACCTTGCTGCTAGAGGAATTCATATAGACCATATTCAACTTGTTATAAATTATGAAGTACCAATGGAACAAGATAGTTATGTTCATAGAATTGGTAGGACAGGTAGAGCTGGTAAAGAAGGGGATGCAGTTACTCTTGTAGCTCCATTTGAAGAGAAGTATTTAAGAGGGGTAGAAGAATATATAGAAAGAAGAATACCTCTTGGAGAAATGCCATCTGAGGATGTAGCAAGAGTTTGCAGAACTAAATTTAAAGAAGCGCAAAGAAAGATGCTTGAAGCAATAAAAACTAACAAAGTTAAAGAAGTGCATAAAGATGTTATGAAACTTCACTTAACTGGTGGAAAGAAGAAAAAAATCAGACCACTTGATATAGTAGGTGCGGTAAGTAACCTTAAAGGACTGACAGGGGATGATGTTGGAATAATAGATGTTCAAGATGGATTCTCATATGTTGATGTACTTAATGGAAAAGGTAATTTAATTCTTAAAAATTATAAAGATATAGTTATAAAAGGTAAGAAGATTAGAGTAACTAGAGCAAAAGCGTAAAATAAACAAAACCCTACTGTTGGTAAAATAGTAGGGTTTTTTTATGTTAATAATAGAAGTAAATTAATTTAGGGCTTCTATTAGGGCTAAGAATAAGATTATTACGCCTGATATTAAGCTACCTTTTTCAGCAATAAATTTATTCAAGAATCTTTTTGAAACATATATACCAAGGGGAATCAAGATTATTGAAAATATAAAGGTGAAAATAGTGGTTAGATAAACATCAAGTCCTGTAATGCTAGCAGCGAGTCCAAGTGCAAAATTATTAATGGCAAGTGCTAGGGCGAGTGTTACAGATTCTCTAAGTTCAATTGAACCAGATTTATCTGTATCAGCAATCTCGGGGAATTTAAGTATTGCTTTAGAGCAACTATTCCCAGTAGAGCACAAACACTCAGGTGCATGTGCATGTTTTGTTTTCCTGTAATCTAATATAAAATAAACTCCTAAAATGAGAAGAACGAAAGCTCCAAGTAAATTTGCTGATTTTATAGATAATATGTTTATTAGCATAGCTCCAAAAATCATAGACAAGAAAGTTCCAAGAGCTGAAACAAAAGCTATTACTAAATTACTAAGAAAGCCTATTCTTATGTTCTTTGTGCCATATGCAAGTGAAACCATAAATGTATCAAGACTTGCTGAAAGAACGAAAAGTAAGATTGGAATTAAAGTCATATAAGCCTCCAAAATATCTCTTTGTAATAATATATATAAAAATAAAGTAATTTGTTACAAGTTATTAGACATAAAAAAAACTACATTCGCATATGAATGTAGTTTTTTACTTATAGTTGTGAAAAGAAATATGTTTCAAGCAAGACCGTTGCATTATTTCTTATTGCTATCTCATACATATAGTTTTTACAACGCTTTAGCTTATTATTAAGCATTAATTTTTCTATGTGATTTTTTTCTGATTGTTTTATAATATCACCAATTAATCTAAGGGAATCCCTAAGGGCAATCATAAAACCTTTTTTATCTATAAAGCTTTCTAATGATTCATCTATAATTTTATAAAAATCTATCATAGAATTTGTACTTGTAGCAATTCCTAAAGTTTTTTTATTGAAATTATTTCCTTTTTCAATAAGTAAAAGTTTATATTTTGAATGTTCTTTTATTAAGTCTTTAGAAGTGAATTTATGACCTTCGAGTTCTTTAATAATATTATGGCATTTTAGTGCAGATATATCACCATCATTTGACTCAAGTGTAACATCTGATTGGAATTTCTGTATTGTATTATAAAATGCTATAAATTTATCTGTGAATATAGTGTCTGATTGTTCTCCTTTTTTCTTAGAATGATTTTGCTGACTGTAGTGAATAATCATTTTTCCGTAGGTGCTTTTCCACGTATCTGATACCATATCTAATTTTTCAAGAAGAGTTAAATCATTGGATTTAGAAATTTTATCATAAAGAGTATTAAAAAGCATAGGAGCTGAAAGTATCTTGCAAATAGCTAAAACATCATCAAAAGAATAGTTTTTCACATCATTTGCAAGGATTAATCTATCTTTAATATCTTGTGATAATTCACTATATACATCAATAAATCTTTCGATTGCAGCCTTTTTATTAGTATAGACACCACCTATTTCTAGAATGATTTTATGTGAGGTATCAAGCTTTAGTGCTTTCATAAATTTTATATGTTCATTTAAAAAAGCAATTGATTTTTTTACAACATCTATGTTAGGTGAGTTAAGTAAGGTGTATTTTTGAGGGAACATAGTAACCCTTATATCATTATTTTTTATTAAGTTAGATATTTGAGCTATTTCCACTGATAAGATGTTAGTCCAATCGGTAGAATTATTATAATGTGTTGAGTTGTCTAGTATATCTGAACTTATTCTAAATAAGTGTATATCATTATCTATATTGTGAGCTAAAATTAGTTTTAAGTTTTTAAGATTTTCTCTAAGTGATTCAATAAACTCTTCATTAGTAAACTTCTTTGAAACAATTCTTTTATCTGTTCTAGCATTTATAGTTAAAGGAGCGCAAGAATAACCAATTTTCATAATTACCTGCTAACAAATAATATTTGTAGCAGTTCACCACCTTTCTTGATACATTTATTTTTTAAAAATTTAAAGTGCTTGATATTTTAACTCTAACAATAGTATGTACCAAAACTTAAAACTATATAAAAAATTCTTTATTTTAATTATTAAATGAGAAAATTTTTTTTAATAAAAGTAGTAATTGAGAGAATGAATTGATTTTTATTTTGATATATTTTGAGGGGTAAAATTATGCTAAAAATAAAGTGAAGTAGTTAAAATTATTGAATTATTAAAAAAAATATAAAATTATTGACAATATATGGTAATAAGAGTACAATTTTTAAAAAATAGTAAAAGAATAAGTGGTTTTTATATTATATTAATATTTAGAAATAGTATAGGTTTACAAGACTTATACTTTTTTTATTTAGATTAAATGATAAAAAATGTAATAAAAATACAGGATAAATGAATATAATTAAAGATTTAGATAGTTAATTTTACAAAAAGGGGGCATTTTTGTGGACAAACATGTTTTATCAGTATTAGTTAGAAATTCATTTGGAGTTTTAAGTAGGGTTTCAGGATTATTTTCAAGAAGAGGATTTAATATAGAAAGTCTTACTGTTGGAAAAACTCAAGATGAAGATATCTCTAGAATGACTATATCAATCTTGGGGAATGATGAAGTCTTAGATCAGGTTATCAAGCAACTAAATAAACTAGAGGACGTTAAAAAGATAATTAATATAAATGATGAGGATTCTATTTATAGAGAGCTTGTACTTGTAAAAGTTAAGGCTACTGCAAATGAGAGAGCTACTATAAATGAAGTAGTTAAGATCTTCAGATGTAAAATTGTTGATATAGCAAAAGACTCTTTAACAATTGAGCTAACAGGAGATGAGAGTAAAGTAACTGCACTTATAGAACTTGTTAGTGAGTATGGAATTAAAGAAATAGTAAGAACAGGAATAACAGCACTTGAAAGAGGCGATAAGGAAATTACAGCTTATGGGGAATATTTTGAGGGTGAATACTAAACCTTTTTAAGTATATTTAGGAGGTGATTTTCCATGACTAAGATAGAAATATTTGACTCCACACTAAGAGATGGTGCACAAGGACAGGGAATTAGTTTTTCGTTAGAAGATAAAATTAAGATATGTAAAAGTCTAGATTCTTTAGGCGTTGATTATATAGAAGCTGGAAACCCTGGTTCTAATCCAAAAGATATGGAGTTTTTTAATAAGATAAAAAATATTGATTTTAATAATTCGCAAATAGTTGCATTTGGAAGTACAAGACGACCGATGATAAAGGCTAGTGAGGATAAAAATCTACAAAGCTTACTTAGTGCAAAGACTAAAACTGTTGTTATATTTGGAAAGGCTTGGGATTTTCAAGTTACAGATATACTAAAAACTACACTTGATGAAAATTTAAAAATGATAGCAGATACGATAATATTTCTAAAGGAAAATGGTAGAGAAGTTATCTTTGATGCAGAACATTTTTTTGATGGGTTTAGAGCTAATAAAGATTATGCAATAAAAACAATAATAACTGCAAGTGAGAGTGGTGCAAAAATAATAGTTCTTTGTGATACAAATGGTGGAACTCTTTGTGGAGATATAGAAAAAATAGTTAGAGAATTAAAAGAAAAGAATGATTTGAATATAGGGATACATTGTCATAATGATATTTCAATGGCAGTAGGTGGTTCAATCTCAGCAGTAGTTGCAGGTGCAAATCATGTTCAAGGGACATTTCTTGGGATAGGGGAAAGGTGTGGAAATGCTAGTTTAAGTAGTATTATACCAACTCTTAGTTTAAAACTTGGATATGAGCTTATCTCAAAAGATAAACTAGAAGAACTAACAACAACAGCACGATTTATAGCTGAGATTTCTAATATAAGCATTAGAGATGAAGAACCTTATATAGGTAATAGTGCTTTCGCTCATAAAGGTGGAATGCATATAGATGCAGTTGTAAAGAATTCAAAATCATATGAACATATAGAACCAGAGTCTGTTGGTAATAAAAGAAGATTTCTTATTTCAGAGGTTAGTGGAAAAGCTACTATCTTAAAAGAAATTCAAAAGATTTTTCCAGAGCTATCAAAAGAGTCAAAAGAAGTTGAACTTATAACAAACAAGCTAAAAGAACTTGAGTATGAGGGATACCAATTTGAAGGAGCTGATGGAACAATTGAACTTGTAATGAGAAAGATAATAGGCAAATATGAGCCTTTCTTTGAACTTATAAGTTTTAAAACAATAGGTGAGCAGTGCACAGAACTTAATAATAAATATAGTTCAACTGCATTTGTAAATATATCAGTTGAGGGTGAGAGTCATATTACAGCAGCAGAAGGTGAAGGACCAGTAAATGCCCTTGATAAAGCCCTGAGAAAGGCATTAGAAGTTTTTTACCCAGAACTTAAAAATATTAGACTTGTTGATTACAAGGTGAGAGTTTTAGATACTGAGTTAGCTACTGATGCAAAAGTTAGAGTTTTAATTGAGTCAACTGATGGGGTAGAAAATTGGGGGACAGTAGGAGTTTCAAGAGATATTATTCAGGCAAGCTGGATAGCACTTGTAGATTCTATTGAGTATAGACTTATAAAAGACATAGAAAGAAAAGTTAGAAAGTATTTTTAGTTAGTTTAAGAGGGGGATTTAATTATGGGAATGACTATGACGCAAAAGATTCTTGCAAAACATGCAGGGCTTGAAATGGTAAAGGTAGGACAACTTATAGAGGCAAATTTAGACTTAGTATTAGGAAATGATATTACAACTCCAGTGGCAGTAAAGGAATTTGAAAAACTTAATTTAGATCAGGTTTTCCATAGTGATAAAGTTGCAATAGTGCCAGATCACTTTACACCAAATAAAGATATTAAATCAGCAGAACAGTGTAAATGTATTAGAGAATTTTCAGCAAATAAAAAAGTGAATAATTTCTTTGATATTGGAGAAATGGGTATAGAACATTGTCTATTACCAGAAAAAGGCCTTGTTGTAGCAGGGGATGTTGTAATTGGGGCTGATTCTCATACTTGTACTTATGGGGCTCTTGGAGCATTTTCTACAGGGATTGGTTCAACAGATATGGCAGCAGGAATGGCTACAGGGAAATGTTGGTTTAAAATTCCTGAGGCAATAAAGTTTAATCTTACAGGAAAGCTTAATAAGTGGGTAAGTGGAAAAGATGTTATTCTTCATATAATTGGAATGATAGGTGTTGATGGTGCTTTATATAAATCAATGGAGTTTGTTGGTGATGGAATTAATAATCTTTCAATGGATTCAAGATTTACAATGGCTAATATGGCAATTGAAGCAGGAGCTAAAAATGGTATATTCCCAGTTGATGATGCAACTATTGATTATATTAAAGAACATTCTAAAAAAGAGTGGGTTAAATTTGAAGCAGATGATGATGCGGAATATTGTGAAACTTATGATATAGATTTATCAACAATAAGACCAACTATTGCATTCCCAAGTCTTCCTGATAACACAAAAACTATTGATGAAATAACTGAGCCAGTTGAAGTAAATCAAGTAGTTATAGGTTCTTGTACAAATGGAAGAATGGAAGATTTAAGAGAAGCGGCAGCAATATTAAAAGGAAATAAAGTTAAAAAGCAAGTCAGAACTATTGTTATACCAGGGACACAAAAAATATATTTACAAGCTATGGAAGAGGGTTTACTTAGAATCTTTATAGAATCAGGTGCAATAGTTTCAACACCAACTTGTGGACCTTGTCTTGGTGGACATATGGGGATACTTGCAAAAGGTGAGAGAGCACTTTCAACAACTAATAGAAACTTTGTAGGAAGAATGGGTCATGTTGAATCAGAAGTTTATCTTGCAAGCCCAGCAGTTGCAGCAGCGACAGCTATATTAGGTAGAATTGCTTCACCAGAACAACTTTAAGAGAGAAGAAAAGAGGGGGATATTAAAGATGGAAGTTTGCGGAAAAGTTTTTAGATATGGAAATAATGTAGATACAGATGTAATAATTCCAGCAAGATACTTAAATACTTCAGATGAGAAGGAACTTGCTATGCACTGTATGGAAGATATAGATACAGAGTTTGTAAATAATGTGGAAGATGGAGATATCATAGTTGCAGATAAGAATTTTGGATGTGGTTCATCAAGAGAACATGCACCAATAGCAATTAAAGCAAGTGGAGTTAGCTGTGTTATAGCAAAGACTTTTGCAAGAATATTTTATAGAAATTCAATCAATACTGGGCTACCTATTTTAGAATGTCCAGCAGCTACAGAGGGAATTAAAGCTGGAGATAAAGTTACAGTTAATTTCTCTACAGGACTTATAAAAAATGTAACAAAAAATGAAGAATATCAAGCAGAGCCATTCCCAGAGTTTATGCAAAATATCATAAACCAAGGTGGACTTATAGAGAAAATTAAAAAACAAGTGAGATAGATTGGGGGAAGTATAAAATGAATTTTAATATTGGGGTTATTAAAGGTGATGGAATAGGACCAGAGGTTGTTGACCAAACACTTAAAGTTTTAGATAAAATTGCAATAAAGTATAATCATGAGTTTAATTATCATGAAGGAATTGCTGGAGGTTGTGCTATAGAAGCTACTAATGGAGAAACTGCACTTCCAGATGAAACTTTAGAGATGTGCAAAAAGATGGATGCAGTATTTTTAGGTGCTGTAGGTGGTCCTCAGTGGGATAATTTATCAGGAACTGTAAGACCAGAACAAGCACTTTTAGGTTTAAGAGGAGCACTTAATTTATATTGTAATTTAAGACCAGCTTTATTATATAAACCTCTTAAAGATGCATCGCCACTTAAAGAATCAATTATAGGAGATGGAATTGATATTTGTGTTGTAAGAGAACTTACAGGTGGAATCTACTTTGGAAAAAGAGAGCTTATTAAAAATGGTGATGAAGAAATAGCAAGAGATACAGAAGAGTATTCAACTTTTGAAGTTAGAAGAATAGCAAAAAATGCTTTTGATGTAGCAATGAAGAGAGATAAAAAAATTACAAGTGTTGATAAAGCAAATATACTTGAGAGTTCAAGACTTTGGAGAAGAGTTGTTGAAGAGGTTCACGCTGATTATCCAGAGGTTGAAGTTAATCATATGTATGTAGATAATGCTGCAATGCAACTTGTAAGAGATCCAAAACAATTTGATGTTATTTTAACAAGTAATATATTTGGAGATATCTTATCAGATGAGGCTTCTATGATAACAGGTTCAATAGGAATGTTACCATCAGCAAGTCTTGGTGATGGTAGTTTTGGAATGTATGAGCCTATTCATGGTAGTGCACCAGATATTGCAGGGAAAGGAATTGCGAACCCTCTTGCAACTATATTATCAGCAGCAATGATGCTTAGATATAGTTTTAATTTAGAGAAAGAAGCAGTAACAATAGAAAATGCAGTTATAAGTGTTTTAGAAGATGGTTATAGAACAGGAGATATAAATAGTGAGGGCATGAAACTTGTTGGAACAGATGAAATGGGACAACTTGTTATAAATGCTTTAGTATAGGGGTGTAAATTATGAGAAGTGATAGGATAAAACTAGGAGCAAGCAAAGCTCCACATAGGTCATTATTAAAAGCTTCAGGGCTTACAGATGAGGAAATTGCAAGACCTCTTATTGGAGTGGTTACATCTCAAAATGATATTATACCAGGGCATATTAATCTTGATAAAATAGTTGAGGCTGTTAAGACAGGGATTATTATGGCAGGTGGAACTCCTTTAGTATTCCCAGTTATAGGAGTTTGTGATGGAATTGCTATGGGACATAAAGGAATGAAATATTCTCTTGCTACAAGAGAAATAATTGCAGATTCAATCGAATGTATGGCAAATGCACATGGGTTTGATGGGCTTGTTCTTATTCCTAACTGTGACAAAATTGTCCCAGGAAGTGTTATGGGAGCTTTAAGAGTTAATATCCCAACAATTGCAATTTCAGGTGGGCCAATGCTTGCTGGTATATTTAAGGATAAAAAATGTAGTCTTTCTACTGTTTTTGAAGGTGTTGGAGCTTTTGAAGCAGGAAATATGAGCGAAAAGGATCTTTTAGATTTAGAAAATAATGCATGTCCAACTTGTGGTTCGTGTTCTGGGATGTTTACAGCAAATTCAATGAATTGTCTTTGTGAGAGTCTTGGAATTGCACTTCCAGGGAATGGGACAATTCCAGCAGTTTATTCAGAAAGAATTAGACTTGCTAAAAAAGCTGGTATGGCAGTTATGAATCTTGTAGAAAAAAATATTAAACCAAGAGATATTATAAATGAAAAAAGTATAGCTAATGCACTTGCTGTAGATATGGCGCTTGGATGTTCAAGTAATAGTGTTCTTCATTTAACAGCAATTGCAAATGAAGCTAAAGCAAATATAAATTTAGATATTATAAATGAAGTAAGTTCAAAAGTTCCTAATCTATGTAAACTTTCACCAGCAGGGGCTTCACACATAGAAGATTTATACGCAGCAGGTGGAGTTACAGCGGTTATGAATGAACTTAGCAAAAAGAATTTAATAGATTTATCTTTAATTACTGTTACAGGAAAAACTCAAGGTGAAAATATTGAGGGCATAAAAGTTTTAGATAATTCTGTTATAAGAGATATAGAAAATCCTTATAGTTTAACTGGAGGGATTGCTATATTAAGAGGTAATCTTGCAAAAGATGGGGCCGTAGTCAAAAAATCAGCTGTTTTACCAGAAATGTTAGAACACACAGGTCCAGCAAGAGTATTTAATTCAGAAGAAGAAACAATAGAGGCAATTACTTCTGGAAAAATAGTTAGTGGTGATGTGGTAGTTATCAGGTATGAAGGACCAAAAGGTGGACCAGGTATGAGAGAGATGTTATCTCCTACATCTGCGATTGCTGGAATGGGGCTTGATAAGTCAGTAGCACTTATTACTGATGGAAGATTTTCAGGGGCGACTAAAGGGGCATCTATAGGGCATGTATCACCAGAGGCAGCAGAAGGGGGAGTAATTTCTCTTGTTGAGGAGGGAGATATAATTTCTATTGATATTCCAAAGGGTATTTTAAATCTTAATGTTTCAGATGAGGTTTTAGAGGAAAGAAGAAAAAATGTAGTATTATTAGAACCTAAAATTAAGGAAGGGTATTTATATAGATATTCAAAACTTGTTTCATCAGCTAGTGAGGGAGCAATTCTTAAATAGTTCTAATTTAAATTGAAATAAAAAAGAATCAGCAATAAGGATAAAATAAAAGGGGTGATATTTATGATGTTAAATGGGTCAGAAATATTAGTAAAATGTTTATTAGATCAAGGTGTTGATACTATCTTTGGATATCCAGGTGGAGCAGTATTAAACATTTATGATGCTTTATATAAAAATAGAGATAAGATAAATCATGTTTTGACTTGTCATGAGCAAGGGGCTGCTCATGCTGCTGATGGCTATGCAAGATCAACTGGTAGGGTTGGTGTATGCCTCGCTACTTCAGGGCCTGGAGCTACAAATCTTGTTACTGGAATTGCAACTGCATATATGGATTCGATTCCAATGGTTGCAATTACAGGTAATGTTCATAAGTCACTTCTTGGAAAAGATAGCTTTCAAGAGGTTGATATAGCAGGTATTACAATGCCTATTACAAAGCACAATTATATAGTTAAACATTTAAAAGATTTGCAAAAAGTTATAAGAGAAGCTTTTTATATTGCACAACAAGGAAGACCAGGACCAGTTCTTATAGATATTACAAAAGATGTCACAGCAGATATTATTGAGTATAAATATAAGGCACCTAAAAATATAAAAAGAAGTACTGATTATATAACAGATTCAGCAATTGGAAAAGTTGCTGAAATTTTAAATAGTAGTAAAAAACCATTTATATATGCAGGTGGTGGAATTATAAGTTCAGAAGCAGAAAAAGAACTTAAACGACTTGCAAAAAAAATATCAGCACCAGTTTCAAGTTCTTTAATGGGACTTAGTGCTTTTGATAGTGAGGATAAACTTGCAACAGGCATGATTGGAATGCATGGAACAAAAGCTTCAAATTTACTAGCTGTTGAGTGTGACGCATTTATTTGTATAGGTGCAAGATTTAGCGATAGAGTTATAGGTAAAAAAGAGGATATAAAAAATGCAAGTGTAATTCATATTGATGTAGACCCAGCAGAAATTAATAAAAATATAAAAGCAGACTGTTATGTTGTAGGGGATATTAAAGAAGTTTTAAATAAATTATTACCTTTATTAGATGAAAAATCAAATAAGGATTGGAGTAATAGATTAGAAGAACTTAAAGAGGTTGAAAGTACAGTTATAAAGCCTAATACACCACAAGAATTATTTAGTATTTTAAATGATATTACTAAAGGAGATGCTGTGATTGTAACAGATGTTGGTCAACATCAAATGTGGACAGCTCTTGGGTATAAATTTAAAACTCCAAGAACTTTTATATCATCAGGTGGACTTGGAACTATGGGGTTTGGACTTGGGGCTGCTATAGGTGCTCAGTTTGCTAATCCAGATAAAAAAGTAATTTTAATAACTGGAGATGGAAGTTTTGCAATGAATTGCAATGAAGTTCCAACTGCTATTAAAAGTGGACTACCATTAACAATAATATTACTTAATAATAATGCTCTTGGAATGGTTAGACAGTGGCAAACACTTTTCTATGATAAGAGATATTCAAGTACAACTCTTGATAGAAAAACTGACTTTGTAAAACTTGTTGAAAGTTTTGGTGGGCAGGGATATAGAGTTGATATTGAAGATAATAGTTATGAAATTTTAAAAGAAGCTATAGAAAGTAGAGAAACTACATTAGTAGATTATATAATACATGAAGATAATAAGGTATTTCCTATGGTTGCACCAGGGTCACCGATAAAAGATATTATTTTAGGGGAAGAATAAATTAATTCAAGGGGGAAGATTTAATGAGTAAAAAAATAAAAATATTTGATACTACTCTACGAGATGGAGAACAAACACCAGGAGTTAATCTTAACCTAAAAGAGAAAGTTATTATAGCTAAAAAACTTGAGGAACTTGGAGTAGATATAATTGAAGCTGGCTTTCCAATGGCATCAAAAGGTGATTTTGATGCTGTAGAGGCTATTGCAAAAGAAATTAAACATGCTACAGTTGCAGCCCTTTGTAGAGCTAGTAAGAATGATATAGATAAAGCTTATGAGGCTATAAAGGGTGCAGCAAAACCAAGAATTCACACATTTTTAGCAACTTCACCTATTCATATGAAGCATAAGCTTAATATGAGTGAAACAGAGGTCTTAGAAAAAGCAGTTGAAATGGTTGCTTATGCAAAAACTCTTTGTGATGATATTGAATTTTCAGCAGAAGATGCTTATAGAAGTGATAGAGATTTTTTAGTTGAAGTTTGTTCAAAGGTTATAGAGGCAGGGGCAACTGTTATAAATCTTCCTGATACTGTAGGGTATGCACTTCCAACAGATTACCATGATTTCATAAAGTATGTTATTGAAAATACTAGGGGTGCAAAGAATATTGAATTCTCAGTGCATTGTCATGATGACCTTGGTATGGCAGTAGCAAATTCACTAAGTGGGATTATGGCTGGGGCAACACAGGTTGAATGTGCAATTAATGGACTTGGTGAAAGAGCAGGAAATGCAGCTTTAGAAGAGATAGTTATGACTATCAAAACTAGAGAAAGTAGCCTTGATATGCATTCAGATATAGATACAACAAAGATTTGGAGAGTATCTAATATGGTTTCTTCAATTACAGGGGTATTTGTTCAGCCTAATAAAGCAATAGTAGGTAAGAATGCTTTTGCACATGAATCAGGAATTCATCAAGATGGAGTTTTGAAGGAAAAGTCTACTTATGAAATTATAACTCCAGAATCTATTGGTAAGTATGCAAATGATAATATAGTTTTAGGTAAACATTCAGGTAGACATGCTTTTGATGATTATTTAAAGAAGCATGGAATGAGTTTAGATAAAGATGCTTTAGATGAAGCTTTTATAGAATTTAAAAAAATGACAGATAAGAAAAAGCATATAAGTTCAAGAGATATAGATGCAATTATAAATAATAATGTATCTAAAATAGAAGAGGTTTATAAACTTTTATCTTTCCAAGTATATAGTGGGAATAAAATGATTTCTACTACTACTGTTGAAATTGAAAAAGGTGATGAAACTATTACTGAGAGTGCAGTGGGTGAGGGTTCAGTTTCATCAGCATTTAAAGCTGTTGAGAGAGCACTTGGTTTTGAACTTAAATTAGAGGATTATGCAATTAGGTCAGTTACAGATGGGAAAGATGCACTAGGGGAAGTTACAGTGAAAATTTCATCTGATAATGAAATATATACAGGAAGTTCTCTTTCAGCGGATATTATGGAAGCTAGTATTGGTGCATTAATAAATGCTGCAAATAGAATGATAGAATCTAAAAATTAATTAAGCTATTAAATAAAAATTTATTTGATATATATTAAAAAAGAAAAAAATGGGGGTATTTTAATTATGGCAAAGTTATTTTATGAAAAGGACACAGATTTAAATCTTTTAACAGCTAAGAATGTTGCAATTATTGGTTATGGAAGTCAAGGACACGCACATGCGTTAAATCTTAAAGAGAGTGGTGTAAAGGTAACAGTTGGATTATATGAGGGTAGTAAATCATGGAAAAAAGCAGAGGAAGCAGGACTTCCAGTTGCGCTTGTAAGTGAAGCTGTTAAAAATAGTGATGTTATTATGATATTAGTACCAGATGAAAAGCAAAGAGAAATGTATAATAAAGAAATTGCTCCGTATTTAACAGAAGGAAAATCATTAGTATTTGCTCATGGGTTTAACATTCATTATACACAAATAGTTCCACCAGCTAATGTTGATGTATTTATGGTAGCACCAAAAGGTCCAGGACATATGGTAAGAAGAACTTATACTCAAGGTTCAGGAGTTCCATGCCTTATAGCTGTATATCAAGATTATACAGGACAGGCTAGAGATTTAGCTCTTGCGTATACAAATGCTGTAGGAGGTGCAAGATCAGGAGTGCTTGAAACTACATTTAAAGATGAAACAGAAACAGATTTATTTGGGGAGCAAGCTGTATTATGTGGAGGCTGTAGTGCTTTAATTAAAGCAGGATTTGAAACATTAGTAGAAGCTGGTTATGCTCCAGAAAATGCTTATTTTGAGTGTATGCATGAAATGAAACTTATAGTTGATTTAATGTACCAAGGTGGTCTTGAAACTATGAGATATTCAATTAGTGATACTGCAGAGTATGGTGATTATGTTGTAGGAAATAGAATTATTACAGATGAAACTAAAAAAGAAATGAAAAAAGTTTTAGTTGAAATTCAAGATGGTACTTTTGCAAGAAATTGGCTTGTTGAGAATCAAGTAGGAAGACCTAGTTTTAATGCAACAAGAAGAAATGAAACAGAGCATCAAATAGAAAAAGTTGGAAAAGAACTTAGAGGGATGATGAGCTGGATAAATAATGATGTAAAATAATTGTTAACTTAATTTGAAATATAGTTTATAATAAAGGTGAATATACATTAGTATATTCACCTTTTATTTGTGTAATTAATATAAAGGTAAAAGCATATTAATTTAAATATGCTTAAATGTAAAGGTAATCTATTAAAAATAACTTACAATGTTATAAAATATTTGAATTTTTACTTGATAAATAATATAATAGTAAAAGACAATAAATAGAAAATATAAAATTTGGAAAAAATGTATTTTTTGGTAATTAAATTTTAGGAGTGACAAATATGGAAAAGAGCTTTTTTATAGTTAGTATAATCTTCCCTTTAATCATATTAGCAATGATGGCATATCACTTTATAATTGGTCTTATTGGTGCATACAAGCTATCAAAAGATAAAGATAGAGAAACTAAGGTAAAAAGTCCGGAAAAAAGTTTTGCACTTATTGTGTCAGCACATAACGAAGAAGTTGTTATTGGTAATCTAGTTGATAGTTTTAATGAACTAAACTACCCAAAAGAACTTTATGATGTTTTTGTAATAGCTGATAACTGCACTGATTCAACAGCGGAAGTTGCTAGAAAATGTGGTGCGAATGTACATGAGAGATTCAATAAAGAAAAAAGAGGAAAAGGTTTTGCTTTAGAGTGGATGTTCAAAAGAATTTTTGAAATGGAAAAACACTATGATGCAATAGGGATATTTGATGCAGATAATTTAGTTGATAGAGAATTTTTACAAAAAATGAATTCAAAGATGTGTGATGGATATGAAGTTGTTCAATGTTATATTGAAACAAAGAATCCTAAAGACTCTTGGGTTACAGAGTCTTGTGATTTATCACTTGGTTCAACAGTAAGAAGACTTCAATTTGGAAGAGATTCTATAGGATTATCAGCGCAGCTAGGTGGGACAGGTTTTGTTCTTACTACAGACATTTTAAAAGAGATGGGCTGGGGTGCAACTTGCCTTACAGAAGACTTAGAATTTACATGTAAACTTGTTTTAAATGGTAAAAGAGTAGGTATAGCAGATGATGCTATTATTTATGATGAAAAGCCCTTAACACTTGATGATTCATGGAAACAAAGAAAAAGATGGATGCAAGGGTTTGCAGATGTCGCAAGTAGATATACTTGGAAACTGTTAGTGAAAGCCATTAAAGAGAGGGATATGATAGCATTTGACTGTGCTATGTATGTAATGCAACCATTTATGACGGCATTGCTTGCAATATCTTTAGTATTTACAGCTCTATCATCAGTATTTATTGACCAACTTAGATGTTTCTTCTCGAATTATATATTTTATGATGGACTTTGGGGAGTTATATGTCTTGCAGAGATAGCATTTATAGCTACTATGATGATGAAGGACAAGGTGAAGATTGGAAGAACATTATCAATGATGACAGCATTCCTTGCTGTAGCATTTATACAACCATTCTTTGTAGTGAACTTATCAATTTTAGATGATAAATTTATGCTTACATTATTTAATGTTATATATGCGATAATCTTCTTTGTTGTAAGTGTGAAGATTCTTGGTAAAGATGTTAAAGATGAGGTTATTAGATATGTAGGTTCAGCAATTTATGTGTTAACTTGGGTACCTATAACAATGCAAGGGATAGTTAATAAAGATAATAAAGAGTGGTCACATACAAAACATGTTAGACAACTTGGAATATATGAAATGTAGAGTAGATGCCGTATGGCATCTATTTTTTTGATTAATAAGCATAACCATATATTGGACAGGGCTATTTGACAATAATCTTTAAAAAAATTATACTGAAATTTAGTAATAAAGGTGGTGCACACAGATGTTTGGATTAATAGATTATGATGAGATACATGGAAAAGAAGAAGATTACATATTGGTGGATGTTAGAAGTGAAAGTGAGTTTGCAGAGGAAACTATAACTGGTGCTATAAACATTCCGATTTTAAAAGATAGAGAAAGAGAAATAGTTGGAACTACATATGTGAGAGAAAATACTGAAATTGCTAAAAAGCAAGGTATAGAATTTGCAGCACAGAGGCTTCCTATAATTTTTGAGGAGCTACAAGAGCTTATAAGAAAGAATCATGGTAAGAAGCTTGTTATATTCTGTGCAAGAGGTGGAATGAGAAGTGGAAGCGTCTGGGGCCTTTTGAACGGTCTTGGAATTAGAGCTTTAAAACTTAAAGGTGGATATAAATATTATAGAGCTTTTGTGACAAAAAAACTGGAAGAATATTCAAAAGATATTAAGTTTATAGTATTATATGGTAATACAGGTATTGGAAAAACTGAAATGTTATTTAAGTTAAGAGATGATGGATATGATGTTCTTGATCTTGAAGGAGCTGCAAATCATAGAGGTTCAGTTCTTGGTGGGGTAGGTCTTGGGAAGATTTATTCACAAAAGAAATTTGAGACATTAATGTATGATCAACTTAAAAATAGAAAAACGAACTTAGTATTTACTGAGGGAGAAAGTAGAAGAATATATAAGGTGATAATACCTGAAAATTTATGGAGTATTCTTCAATCAGGAGAGAAAATTTATATTACAGCAGATTTAGAGTCAAGAGCTGAGAGATTAGTTAAGGAATATACTTCATTTGAAAATGTTAAAGAGGAAATTTTAACAGCACTTGAGGGAATTAAAAAACATGCAAGTGAAGAAAATTATGAGAAGTATAGAGCTTTAACAATTGAAGGGGACTATAAGACTGTTGCAATGGAAATGATGGAGAAATACTATGACCCTAAGTATAATCATGGGTCAAATAGAGAAGAAGTTAGAGCAAGATTCCATGCTAATGAAGCAGGAGAGGCTTGTGTGAAATTAAAAGTTATATATGAAGAAGTTAAAAATGAATTAGAAAAGGGTAATATTGAAAAATAGTTAAAGTTATGGAGGAGTTAGATGGCTAAGAAGATAGAATATGATGTAACATCTCTTACATCACTAGAAAAGTTAGAACCTGTAAGAGTTAGACCAGGTATGTATATTGGTTCTACTGGAACAAAGGGTTTACATCATTGTATTTGGGAGATATTAGATAACTCAATAGATGAAATATCAAATGGGTTTGGTACAAAAGCGACTGTTATATTAAATAAAGATAAAAGTATTACTATTATCGATGATGGTAGAGGGATCCCAACTGGAATGCACCCTACAAAGAAAAAAACAGGTGTTGAGATGGTTTATACAGAACTTCACACAGGTGGTAAGTTCAATAATGATAACTATAAAACTTCTGGTGGGCTTCATGGAGTTGGAGCCGCTGTTGTTAATGCACTTTCAAAATGGCTTATTGTAGAAGTTAAGCAAAATGGAAATGTATATAGACAAAGATTTGAATATGCTTATGATAAAGAACTTAAAAAAGATATGCCAGGGACTGCTGTTACAGGTCTTAAAATTGTAGGGAAAAGCAAAGAAACAGGAACAATGGTTACATTTTTACCTGATAGTCAAATTTTTTCAACACCTGATTTTAAGTTTGATACTATAGATGAAAGACTTCAAGAACTTGCATTCCAAAATAAAGGGATGAGACTTGAACTTATAGATAAAAGAAAAGATGAAGAAGTTATAAAAGAGTATTACTCAGAGAGAGGTCTTTTAGACTTTATTGAATACTTAAATGAAAGTAAGACACCTCTTCACCCACAGGCTATATTGTTTGATGGAGAGAGAGAAGTTAATGGTCTTCAAATGTATGGAGAGGTTTGTCTTCAATTTACGGACTCTACAACAGAAAATATAGCAAGTTATGTTAACAATATACCAACAACAGAAGCTGGAACTCATGAAACAGGCTTTAAAACAGGTATGACAAGAGCTTTCAAAGAATGGGCTAAAAAGCTTGGACTTGTTAAAGAAAAGGACAAGGAGTTTGAAGGTGATGATATAAGAGAAGGTATGACTGCTATTGTTAGAATTAAAATAACAAACCCTGAGTTTGAAGGTCAGACTAAGACTAAACTTGGAAATACAGAAGCATACACTATGATGAATGATTTATCATATACAAGATTCTCAGAGTGGATAGAAGATAGTAAGCCACTTGCAACTATGATTATAAATAATGCTCTTGATGCTGCAGCTAGAAGAGATAAAATTAAAAAAATAAATGAAGCTGAAAAAAGAAAAGTAGGAAAAGGAACTGCACCCCTTGCAGGGAAAGTTGCTGTTTGTACTTTAAAGGATAGAACTGTAAATGAATTTATAGTTGTTGAGGGAGATTCTGCTGGTGGTTCTGCAAAGCAGGCTAGAGATAGAAGATTCCAAACAATCATGCCTTCAAAAGGTAAGATAATGAACACAGAGAAGCAAAAACTTGAAAATGTACTTGCATCAGAAGAACTTAAAATATTTAACACAGCAATAGGTACAGGGACATTAGACCACTATAAGGCTAGTGATTTAAAGTATGATAAGATTATAATAATGAGTGACGCTGATGTGGATGGATATCATATTAGAACTCTTTGGATGACATATATTTATAGATATATGAGACCACTTATTGCAGCAGGTCATCTATATCTTGCACAGCCTCCACTTTATAAAGTTTATAAAATGGGAAAAAATCCAACTGCAATGTATGCATATACTGAAGATGACCTTGAAGGTGCTAAAAAGAAAATTGGAAAAGGTTCATTAATTCAAAGATTTAAAGGACTTGGAGAGATGAATCCAGACCAACTTTGGGAAACTACATTAAACCCTGAAACAAGAACATTAATACAGGTTACAATAGATGATGCTGCGAAAGCAGAAAAAATGGTATCACTTCTTATGGGTGATGTTGTAGAACCAAGAAGAAAATACATGTATAAGCATGGTGAGTTTTAGGAGGCGGTTAATTTATGGCGAAGATAAAGTTTGTTGTTCCAAAAGATAGAAATATTATAGTTTCACCTCTTGAAGAAGTAATGCCAGATAACTATATACCTTATGCGGTAGAAGTTGCTAAAGAGAGAGCATTGCCAGATGTTAGAGATGGTTTAAAACCAGTACACAGAAGAATTTTATATGGTGCTTATATGCTTAAAGCATTTCCAGATAGACCATATTATAAATCAGCTAGAATAGTCGGAGATATACTTGGTAAGTATCACCCACATGGTGATACATCAGTATATGATGCGATGGTAATACTAGCTCAAGATTTTAGTACAAGAAAACCACTAATTGATGGACATGGAAACTGGGGGAGCACGGATGGGGACAATGCTGCGGCTATGAGATATACTGAAGCTAGACTTTCAAAGATATCTATGGAACTGCTTCGTGATATAGATAAAGATGTTGTAGAGATGGTTCCAAACTACTCAGATTCTGAGATGGAACCAAGAGTACTACCTGCAAAGTATCCAAACCTTTTAGTTAATGGTGCTTTTGGTATTGCAGTAGGTCTTGCAACTAATATTCCACCACATAACCTTCGGGAGGTTATAGAGGGGACTCTTGCTTATATTGATAATAATGAACTTACAACAGAAGATTTAATGTCATATATAAAGGGGCCAGACCTTCCAACGGGTGGGGTTATGATAGGGAAAAATTCTCTTAAAGCTGCTTATGAAACAGGACTTGGAAAAGTTACTGTAAGAGCTAAGGCAAGTATAGAGAAACTTGAAAATGATAGACTTGGAATAGTTATAACAGAGTTTCCTTATAGAAAAAATAAGGCAAAGATTCTTCAAACTATTTCAGATATGACTGCTGATAAAAAACATTCAAAAGCTTTAGATTCTATTACTGATATTAGAGATGAGTCTGATAGAACAGGGATTAGAGCTGTTGTTGAATTTAAGAAGACAACGGATGAGAATATGGCAGATAAGGTTATGAAATATTTATTTAAGAAGACAGATTTACAAGGAAACATAAGTTTTAATATGGTTGCGCTAGCTGATGGAAAGCCAGAAACTATGGGGCTTAAGACAATAATAATGCATTATGTGAATCATCAAAAGGATGTTATAACAAGAAGAACTAAAAAAGAACTTGAAGTAGCAGAAAAGAGATTCCATATAGTTGAAGGCTTTATAAAGCTTATAGATATAGTAGATGAAGTTATTGCAGTAATTAGAGCATCGAAGTCTAAAAAAGATGCACATGAAAATTTATTAAATAAGTTTGGATTTACTACTCTTCAAGCAGATTCTATATTAGAACTTATGCTTTATAGATTAACAGGTCTTGAAGTTGATGTGTTTAAAAAAGAATATAAAGAATTACTTGAAAAAATAAAAATGCTTAAAAAAATATTATCTGATGAAACGACTTTATTAAATGTTATAAGGGAAGATCTTAAAGATGTTATGGAAAGATACGGAGATGATAGAAGAACTGCAATCGTAGAAGATGATAGTGAAGCTAAAATTGAAATAGAAGAACTTATAATAGAAGAAGATGTTATGGTTACAATTTCTCATGATGGTTTTGCTAAAAGATTACCTATGAGAACTTATAAGCGTTCAAATTCTGAGGTGAAAGATATTGATTATAGAGAGGGAGATTACCTAGAGTATTCAATACCTTCAAATACAAAACAAACACTTATGATATTTACAGATGCAGGTAATATGTATAAGTTTAGAACTTATGATTTATTAGATACTAAGTGGAAAGAGAAAGGTGAAAGGCTTGATGGTCTTATAAGAAGTCTTAATCTTGAGAAAGAAAAGATTATATCAATAGAGTCAATTGATAGTTTTAGTCCAAGCAAGGCACTTAAATTTATAACAGCAAATGGTCTTATTAAAAGAACTAGTCTTGATAAACTTATAAGTAACTATACAAAACTTGTGGCAATTAAACTTAAATCAGATGATACACTTGCAAAAGTATTCTTAGAAGATATAGAAAAAGAGCCAAAGTTCTTAAAAATTATAACTTCAGGTGGACTTGAGGCTGTTATAGAAGAACCTATACTTGAACTTGTAGATAGAAATATTTTAGGTGAAGAGTTATGTTCATTAAATGCAGCTAATAAGATAGTTGATGTTATTGAAACACAGGAATATCAGTATGCAGAATTTACTGTTGGTATAAATAAAAAAGGAAGCATAAAGATATATCATAAGTATGCAAAAGATAGTTATATTAAAGCACCTACAAATTCAAAAGATGAGATATTAGTATTTACTAGTATTGGTAATGTGTTTAAGTTCCCATCATTATTTGTTCAAAATAAAGAAGAACTTAAAATTACTGATATAGTAGATGGTTTTAGTGATAAAGAAGAGGTTGTAGGAGTATTCTCTGTAAATGATGAATGTTATAACAGAGATGATGCATATGTTTATTTATGTACTAAAAAGGGAATAGCTAAAAGAACTAGACTTGTAGAATTTGCAGATGCATTAACGGGTAATCTTGCAGCTAAGTTTAAGTCAGAAGATGATAGAGTTGTATCAGTAGATATAAACAATTCAGAAAATGCAAGAGTTATAGTTGTTAGTAAATCAGGTATGGCTATAAAGTTTGATGCAAATGATATAAGTGTTATGGGAAGAAATGCGGCAGGAGTTGCTGCTATGACTCTTAAAGATGATGAGGTTATATTTGCTAAGTGTATAAGCATTGTAAATATAGATGATTCAGATGATGAATATTCTAACTATAAAAAACTTATACTTGTATCAAAGGATAAGCAAAGAGTAGAAATTGAAATTAGTGATATGAAATTACAGAACAGGGCAGGTAGAGGAAGTAATGCAATGGGTGTAGTTTTAGAAGATTATGTTAAAGATGTTTCTATAAGATAGTGAAATATGATAAGAGGGGAGCAATTGCTCCCTTTTTTAGAATAAGGAGGTAATTGAAGATGAAAAAAGTTTTAATTATGTTAGCACAAGGGTTTGAAACATTAGAGGCTTTGTCAGTTAAAGATATTTGTGTTAGAGCAAATGTTCAGTGCGATTTATGTGGAGTAACTGAAAAAATAGTTACAAGTTCACATGGAATTAAAGTTGAGGCGGATGTTTATTTTGAGGATGGAGCATTTGATGATTACGATGCAATAGTCATTCCAGGTGGGATGCCAGGGGCAAAAAATCTTAAAGAAAATATTAGAGTTATAGAACTTATTAAAGATTATTATGCCACAGGGAAAATAGTAGCATCTATATGTGCAGGACCAATAGCACTTGCTAAGGCAGGGATATTAAGTGGTAGAAATGTCACTTCATATCCAGGGTATGAAGAAGAACTTGGAAATGTTATATACAAGGAAGAAGTTGTAGTTGTAGATGAGAATATCATTACAAGTAGAGGTCCAGCAACTGCTTTAGAGTTTTCATATGAGATATTAAAGGGACTAGGATATGAAGCGAAAGCAGAGCAGATAAAAGAAGCAATGCTTGTAAATTTCTATTTAAGTAAATAATTAATTTAAGCAGACTGTATTTAAAATGTACAGTCTGCTTTTTTTAGTTCCAAGGTTTTATTTTATCAAGCCAGCCTTTTTCACGCCAATAGTTTGTATCAACTTCAGTAAAACTTCCTTTTTTATGAAGAGTTTTACTTACATAAAAAAAGGTTTTAACTTTAATAGGAGGAACTAATTTTTTTGTAGTATTATTTTTGATTTTATTAGAAAGTTTTAAGACATCTTTTTTTATTTTAAGTTTAAGTTCATCACTTACATCTTTCCATGAACTTGCATATACATTAGTACCATAGGTGTGACTTTTCCCAATTCCCATAAAGAAAAAACTATCTAACATATCTTTATTTGTAGATTTACATCCTCCACCAGCAGCGGTTGAAATAGCAAGAGCTTGTTTTTTAAACATAAGTTCACTTGGTCTATGAACGATTGCCCTATAGGCTAAATGGTCTAAGAAAGACTTCATAGCCCCGGTTACATGACAGACATAAACAGGTGATGAGAAAATGATTAAATCTGCTTCATCAAGTGCTTTTATTATAGGATTTATAAATTTATAGTCAGGACAGTTAGTATTATCATTAAAGCATCTAAAACATCCCCTGCAAAAATTAGGACAATCTCTAGGCAAGAAAAATTCTTTTATATATGATTTTTCAGTAGCTAAATTATCAATAAATTGTTTTGTTATATTATAGGTACTGCTTTGCCTCATAGAACCATACACCACGGTTATTTTCATAAGTAATCCTCCTAAAATGTTTATAGTAAAATATCTATTCTTAAAATAAAAAAAATAGAAGTATAAAAAAGTTATTATATAAAAAAGAGTGTTCAAATATTTATTAGAATAAGAAGAATTAAAATATAAAAATCAACACATACTAATCATATAAAATTGTAAATGAGGAATTATATTGAAAATATTTTTAGTTGGAATTAGTATTCTTCTTATGAACTTCAATTTAGGAGGGAGTATAGATACTATGAAGAAGGCAGATTATCCAATATTTCTAGGTGTGGTAGAAAGAGTGGATAAGGAAGAAGGAAACAAGGGATATAAAGTATTAGTTGATGGATATATAAAAGGAGGTGTTATAAAAAAAGAAAAAATAGTTGCAATAGTCTCAAAAGATACTAAAATAAAAGTTTTAGGTTTAGAGGATAGTAGCATAACTAAATTAAGGCGTGGTGATAATGTATTTATTGAGTTTTCACAAGCAATGACATTTTCAATTCCCCCTCAAAGTTTTGCAAGAAAAGTAGAAGTTTATAAAAAGCCAAGTTATACAAAGCTTTGAAATAAATAATAATTATTCTTTTTAGAGAATCAAATATATTGATTTCATAAATATAAGAGATATATTATCTGAAAATCATAATACTTTGATAATAAAACAATTGAAATAAAATTATATCACCAAATTAATTGTAATTTAATTGCTTATGGATATAATATTAAGTAAATCAGAGTAAATTAGAGATAGTATGGAATAAAAAGCTATAAAGAAAGATTAAGGCTAAATATGTTAATTAAGCAATAATTACAAAAGGGAGTATAATAGAATTTATGAATTAATTATTAAGAAATTAATAACTAATAAAAAACAAAAGAGATTGGATGAGGTGAACTAAATGGCTTTAGATAAAATGTTAGTAAAACAGTTTACTAAAAAATTAAGTGATAAGACTTTCACTGTGAAATTTTGGGATGGAGAAGAGCATAAAGTAGGAGAAGGTGAGTCAGCTTTCAACCTTGTAATTAATAAATTTCCAAGTAAAAGAGATTTATTAGCTGATGCTAGTTTAGCATTAGGAGAAGCTTATATGGCTGGAGATATTGATATCGAAGGAAATATCCAAGAAGCTGTAGAGAGTATGATGAGAAATACTAGTAGTTTCTTCAATGATAGCAAACTTCTAAAAGTTGTTGGTATTATAAAAGCTGCTGCAAAAGTTAAAGCAAAAGAAAACATAGCACATCACTATGACATAGGAAATGATTTCTATAAATTATGGTTAGATGAGACAATGAGTTATTCATGTGGATACTTCAAAAATGAAGATGATACATTATACGAAGCTCAAATGAACAAAATTCACCATATCTTAAAGAAATTAAACCTTAAAGAAGGACAGACACTTCTTGATATTGGATGTGGATGGGGATACCTTTTAATTGAAGCTGCTAAGCTTTATAAAGTTAAGGGTGTTGGTATTACATTAAGTGAAGAGCAATGCAAGGAAGCTAATGCTAGAATTAAGAAATTAGGATTAGAAGATTTAATCGAAGTTAAAATAATGGATTACAGAGATTTACAAAAGAGTAAATTAGAGTTTGATAGAGTTGTAAGTGTAGGTATGGCAGAGCACGTTGGGGCTTCAAATATCCCATTATACTTTGATAACATAAGTGCTGTTCTTAAAGAAGGTGGAGTATGTCTTGTACATAACATCACTAACCTTCTAGAAACAGAGGGTAATAAGTGGATTACTACTTACATATTCCCAGGCGGATATGTTCCAACAGTAAGAGAAGAGTTATTCCAAGCTGCTGAGCATGGATTCTATACTCAAGATGTTGAAAGTTTAAGACTTCATTACATGAAGACTTTAATGCACTGGACAGAAGGATTTGAAGCAAACATAGAGAAAGAAAAAGAAATGTTTGATGAAAGATTCTTAAGAATGTGGAGAATGTACTTAAATTCATGTGCTGCTGCATTCCATTATGGTGGAATTGATGTTCACCAAATGGTATTCACAAAAGGAATTAACAATGAAATTCCTAGGACAAGAAAATACATGTACGAAGATTAAGAATATACTAGACTGCCTTTTTGGGCAGTCTTTTTTTTATAAAAGTGATATTATATAAGTAGACTAGATGTTTGGAGGCGTTTTTATTGAAGTTAGAAGTTTTTGAAAATGGAGTTAGATTTCTATATAAGTTCAAAGAAGGTGTTCATACATCATTTTGTATAGGACTTGAAGCGGGAGCAAATAGAGAAGATATGGGGAATATAGGTGTTGCACATGCACTTGAACATATATTATATAAAGGAACTAAAAAGTATAATGAGATGCAAATAAATAAAAAGTTAGATAATTTATTTGCTATGAATAATGCAATGACTAATTATCCCTATGTAATATTTTATGGGGTGAGTTCAAAGGATGATTTTAAGGAAGGGTTTGATTTATATAGCGATATAGTTTTAGAACCTTCATTTACAGAAGATGGTTTTAAGGAAGAACTTTCTGTTATTAAAGAAGAATCTAGAGAATGGAGTGATGACTCAGAACAATATTGTGAAGATTTGCTTTTAGAGAGTACTTTTAAGAACGAGAGAATAAATAGAATAATAATAGGAACAGAACAATATATAGAAAATATAAATATAAAAAAGCTTAAAGATTTTTATAATAAATTTTATGTTAGTGAAAATATGACTGTATCTTTTGTAGGTTCACTTAGTTATGAGGAAGCTAGAGAGGTTGTTTATAATAGATTCGGAAGATTGGTTAAAAGGTCAGTTGAAAGCATGAATTTTGAAAGAAAAGAATTTAATAGTGGGATTTATAAGGAGTTTAAGCTGAAAACAGATTCAACTAAAATTCAGGTAGCGTATGATTTAAGTAATTTAACATTAGAAGAGATTACTTTATTAAGAATATTCAATATGTATTTTGGAGAAGGGGTTAGCTCAGTTTTATATGATGAGATAAGAACTAAAAGAGGACTTTCGTATGAGGTTTATAGTGAGGTTAAGTGGGAAAAAAGTATAGAAATATTTAAGATAGCTATTAATACATCTAACAAACATAGAAATGAAGTTTTAAAGGCTATTTCAGATATTGAAGATAATTTATTAGCAATGCTAGATAAGTTAAAGCTAAGTGATGTTAAACATCTTGTGAAAAGATATAAATTAAAGTTATCACTTGATATTGAAAGAGGTATACTTTTAGCAAATAGAAGTACTATATATGATGTTATGTTTAATGAACCAAATTATATTCAAAAGGAATTAGATTTTGATGATAATATAGATTTAGATAAATTTAAAGAATTGATTTTATCTGTTTTTGAAAAGAAAGCATTAATGATTTTAGAATAAAATATAGATATGGAGAGGATATTGTGAGAGAAGAGAAATGGATGTTAAAGTCTGGAATGAGAAATACTAAAAAAACAACTTATTTTATGGAAAGTTTAGGTGTAGATAGATTAACTGCAATAATGTTAGTTAATAGAGATATAGAAACATTAGAAGAGGCAAATATATTTTTAAATGGGTCACTTGATAATCTTTTTGATTCATATTTAATGAAGGATATGAAAAAGTCAGTAGAAAGAATTAAGAAAGCTATTCAAGATGGTGAGAAGATAACTATTTATGGAGATTATGATTGTGATGGGGTATCTAGTACAAGTATATTAATAAAAGCATTTACAAGATGTGGTGCTAATTTTAATTATCATATTCCAGATAGAGAATCTGAGGGATATGGAATGAATTGTGAAAGGGTTAAAAAACTTGCTAAACAAGGAACAGGTCTTATAGTAACTTGCGATAATGGAATTGCAGCATTTGATGAAATTAAATTAGCAAAAGAACTTGGGATGACTGTAATTCTTACAGACCACCATGATATACAATTGATAGAAAATGAAGCTGGTAATAAGGTATTTGCAGTGCCAGATGCTTACTCAGTAGTTAATCCACACCAACATGACTGTACATACCCATTTGAGTTGTTGTGTGGTGCAGGAATAGCTTTTAAACTTTCAATTGCACTTTATGAAGAATTAGGAATTGAAAGAGAAGAAGCACTAGAACTTGTAGAAATATGTGCAATAGCAACAGTTTGCGATGTTGTTGATTTAAGAAGTGAAAATAGAGCTATTGTAAAGGCTGGATTAAAAAAACTTAACGATAGTAATAATATAGGTATTAATGCTCTTAAAAAGGCTTGTGATTTAGAAGGGAAGGAAATAACAGCTTATCATTTAGGCTTTGTTATAGGACCTTGTATTAATGCTACAGGTAGACTTGAAACAGCAAACTTATCAGTAGACCTTTTAACTGCCACAAATAAAGAAAAAGCTGAAAAACTTGCAAAAGATTTAGTTTCTCTTAATGAAAGAAGAAAAGAGCTTACAGCACAGAGTGTTGAAGACGTTATAGAACAGATAGAGAAGGATAAGTTATATAATGATAAGGTAATTTTAGTTTATAATCCTAATATACATGAGAGTATAGCAGGAATAGTTGCGGGAAGAGTTAAGGAAAAATATAATCTTCCAACAATAGTTATGACTAAGGGTAAAGAAATGCCAAAAGGGTCAGCAAGGTCTATAGAAGAGTATAATATGTTTGAAGAACTTACAAAGTGTAAAGAGCTTATGCCAAAGTTTGGAGGGCATCCAATGGCAGCAGGACTTTCATCACCAGAAGAAAATTTACCTTTACTTAGAAAAAAATTAAATGATAATTGTACTCTTACAGATGAAGAGTTAAAACCTAAAGTGAAAATAGATGTAGCGCTTAATCTTAATTATGTTGATGAAAAGCTAATAGCTAAAATAGGTGCATTAGAGCCATTTGGAAAAGGAAATGCAACACCTGTTATAGCAGCTAAGAATGTGAATGTAAGAAGCTTTAGAACTATTGGCTTAGAAAAAAATCATATTAAATTTGAATGTGTTATTCCAGAAAATAATATGAGAATAGATGCCCTGTTGTTTAATAAGGCAGAAGAATTTAAAGAAGTTTTTGATGATAAGTATGGAATGGGCAAATTTGAACAGGTATCAAATGGAACATTATTTAAATTTAATATAGATGCAATTTATAAGCCAAGTGTAAATGAGTTTAATGGAAGAAAGAGTATGCAAATTATAATAAATAATATAAGATTATCAGAATAAAAAGTAAAAGGAGTCTATAATGACTCCTTTAAAATATTTCTTATTTTAAATTTCTTTCATATGATTCAACCATTTTTTTGACCATTTCACCACCAACAGAGCCACATTCCCTTGCAGTTAGATGTCCATTGTAGTCAGTGAAATGAATTCCGAGTTCTTTTGCGACCTCGATTTTGAATTTTGATAAAGCATCATTACAATCGGGCACTAATTTTTTAGACATTAAGAATTCCTCCTTTAAGCTATACAAATTGTGTTTCTATGAGATTAGTTTGTCCATAAAGAAATGACAATATAACATAAAATTAAAGGGATTATAGGAATTAATATCAATTTGCACTATAATATAAAAAGTTAGACTTTTAAAAAAGTACTTTTAAGGAGTGAAAAAATTTGAGTAAATATAAGATTATAATGACAGGTGGAGGTTCAGCAGGACATGTTACACCTAATATAGCATTAATGCCAAAACTTAGAGAGCTTGGATTTGAAATAAAATATATAGGTAGTAAAAAAGGGATTGAAAAAGAAATAATAGCAAAAGAAGGTCTTCCATACTTTCAGATATCATCTGGAAAAGTTAGAAGATATTTTGATATTAAGAATTTTACAGACCCTCTTAAAGTTGTAAAAGGAATTGGAGATGCACTTAAAATACTTGGAAAAGAGAAGCCAGATGTAGTATTTTCAAAGGGTGGATTTGTAACAGTACCTGTAATTATAGCAGCCTCAATGAAAAAAATACCAGTAGTTTCACATGAATCAGATTTTACACCAGGACTTGCAAATAAACTTGCTATGCCATTTTGTGATAAATTATGTGTTACTTTCCCAGAGAGTTTAAAGCATGTAAAAGGTGATAATGGAGTACTAACAGGAACACCTATAAGAGAAGAACTTTTACAAGGGGATAGAGAAAAGGGAAGAGAATTCTGTAATTTTGAAAAGAAAAAACCAACATTACTTATAATTGGTGGAAGCCTTGGTTCAAAGATTATAAATGATTCTATAAGAGGAAATTTAGAAAATTTATTAATTGGGTTTAATATAATACATCTTTGTGGGAAGAATAATTTAGAGGAATCTTTAAAAGGCAGAGAAGGATATCTACAATTTGAATATATATCAGATGAATTACCAGATTTAATGGCATATACAGATTTTGTTGTTTCAAGAGCTGGTGCAAATGCAATATTTGAGCTTGTAGCACTTAAAAAACCACATATATTAATACCGTTATCAGCTAAAGCATCAAGAGGAGATCAGGTTTTAAATGCTCAGTCATTTAAAAAATCAGGTTATTCTATGGTTATTGAAGAAGAAGAGTTAACTAAGGAAGTCTTAGAAGAAAAATTAAAAGAACTTTATAGAAATAAAAACCTCTATATTGATAATATGGCTAAAGGTGGCCAAGGAAACGGAATAGATAATATTATAAAAGTTATACAACAAGCTGTTAAATAACTTCATAGATTTTTAACAAATAATAATTATCTACAAAAAATAAATATTTATTAAAAAACAAAGGAAAAGTAAATAAGTAATAAATAACTAGAGTATAGAGGGGATAATCTTTGTATTTGGCATTTGATAAATATACCTTTAAAGATATATATTTATATTAAGGTAAAATTCTGTTTATATTTAGGGAATACTCAAAAGTGAATGAATTCATTAATAATACATAGTTGTGTGGTATTTTAATTTTGAGTAAAATTTATAAATAGGATTTAAACAAAAGATTACTTAAATGAACTAGTTATTATGTTATTTAAAGTTTAAGAAAGAGGTGTCGTCAAAATGGTAAAAAGAAAAATGAAAACTATGGATGGATGTACAGCAGCTGCACACGTTGCCTATGCTTATACTGATGTGGCAGCAATTTACCCTATAACACCTTCATCACCTATGGCAGAGCATGTAGATGAGTGGAGTGCAAAAGGACAAAAAAATATATTTGGAGATTCAGTTAAGGTTGTAGAAATGCAATCAGAAGCAGGAGCAGCAGGAGCAGTTCATGGTTCACTTCAAGCAGGAGCTTTAACAACAACATTTACAGCATCACAAGGGTTACTTCTTATGGTACCTAATATGTATAAAATAGCTGGAGAATTATTACCATGTGTATTCCACGTTTCAGCTAGAGCTTTAGCAGCATCATCATTAAGTATATTTGGTGATCACCAAGATGTTATGGCAGCTAGACAAACTGGATTTGCAATGCTTGCAGAAGGGTCAGTACAAGAAGTTATGGACCTTTCACCAGTAGCTCACCTTGCAACATTAAAATCAAGAATTCCTTTTATTAACTTCTTTGATGGATTTAGAACATCACATGAAATTCAAAAAGTAGAAGTTTTAGAGTATGATGAACTTAAAAATATGTTAGACATGAGTTTAGTTGATAACTTTAGAAATAAAGCTTTAAATCCTAATAATCCTGTGACTCGAGGAACAGCACAAAATCCTGATATCTACTTCCAAGGAAGAGAATCAGTTAATAGATTTTATAATGAACTTCCAGAAATAGTAGAAGGATACATGAAAGAAATCACAAAACTTACTGGTAGAGAATATAATTGTTTCGATTACTATGGAGCACCAGATGCTGATAGAATAATCGTTGGAATGGGTTCACTTACAGAATTAGTTGAAGAGACTGTTGATTATTTAAATGCAAATGGAGAAAAAGTTGGTCTTGTTAAAGTAAGATTATTTAGACCATTCTCAATAGAAAGATTAAAGAAAGCTATACCAAGCTCAGTTAAGAGCATAGCTGTTTTAGATAGAACAAAAGAACCAGGTTCAGCAGCAGAGCCATTACTTCTTGATGTAAGAAATGCTTTCTATGGACAAGAAAATGCGCCTAAAATTGTTGGTGGTAGATTTGGTCTTGGATCAAAAGATACATTACCAAAAGATATAATAGCTGTATATGAAAATCTTCAAAAGGAAAATTCAAAAGATGGATTCACATTATCTATAGTAGATGATGTAACAAATACATCACTTGAAGTTCCAGAATGGGCAGAGTCAGTTAACACAATTCCAGAGGGAATTAAATCATGTAAATTCTGGGGACTTGGTTCAGATGGTACTGTTGGAGCAAACAAAAGTGCTATTAAAATCATAGGTGACCACACAGACATGTATGCTCAAGGTTACTTTGCATATGATTCTAAGAAATCAGGTGGAATAACAGTTTCTCACTTAAGATTTGGAGATAAAAAAATAAAATCACCTTACCTTATAAATCAAGCTGATTTTATTGCTTGTCATAACCAATCATATGTTAAGAAATATGATGTTTTAGAAGGACTTAAAAAGGATGGAACATTCTTATTAAATACAATTTGGACACCAGAGCAAGTAGAAGCTAAGTTACCAGCAGCATATAAAAGATATATAGCTGAAAATAACATTAAGTTCTACACTTTAAATGCTGTTAAGATAGCACAAGAAGTTGGTCTTGGTGGAAGAATAAACATGATAATGCAATCAGCTTTCTTTAAGCTTGCAAATATCATTCCAGTTGAAGAAGCAGTTAACTTCTTAAAAGAAGCAGTAGTTACTTCATATGGTAAAAAAGGTCAAAAAGTATTAGATATGAACTTTACAGCTATTGATAAAGGAATTGATTCAATTGTTGAGATAGAAGTTAAAGATTCATGGAAAAATGCAGAAGATAAAAAAGTATTAAGTTTAGAGAGCAAAGCTAAACCAGCATTTATTACTGATATAGTTGAGCCAATAAACAACTTACAAGGAGATAAGCTTCCAGTTTCAGCATTCAAAGGCTATGAAGATGGTACATTTGAGTCAGGAACAGCTTATTATGAAAAAAGAGCAATCGGAGTTAATGTACCAGAATGGGTTGAAGATAAATGTATTCAATGTAACCAGTGTGCGTATGTTTGCCCACATGCTACAATAAGACCAGTTCTTATGACAGATGAAGAAGTTTCAAATGCTCCAGAAAATACTAAGTCAATAGTGGCTAAAGGTATTAAAACTGAGGCTCCAATGAACTTTACAATCACAATAAGTCCATTAGATTGTACAGGATGTGGAAACTGTGCTCAGGTTTGTCCAGCACCAGGTAAAGCATTAGTTATGAAACCTCAAGCATCACAAGTAGAGCAAACACCAGTTTGGGATTATTGTGTAGATGAAGTTTCAATTAAGCCTAACCCAATGAAGAAAACTACAGTTAAAGGTAGTCAATTCGAAGTGCCTCTTCTTGAGTTCTCAGGAGCTTGTGCAGGTTGTGGAGAAACACCTTACGCGAAGCTTATAACTCAATTATATGGTGATAGAATGATGATAGCGAATGCTACAGGATGTTCATCAATATGGGGAGCATCAGCACCAGCAACACCTTATACAAAGAATAGAAAAGGTCAAGGACCAGCATGGGCTAACTCATTATTTGAAGATAATGCTGAGTTTGGATTTGGAATGTTTACTGGTACAACAGCTATAAGAAACAGTCTTAAAACTAAGATAGAAGTTCTTATGGAAACAGTATCAGCTGATGATAAAGAAATACTAAATGACTGGGTTGATAATATATATAACGGAGATGCTACTAGAGATAGAGCAGACAATGTTGTTGCAGTATTAGAAGCTAATAACAGTGAACTTGCGAAAAAAATATTAGCAGAAAAAGATTATCTTACTAAGAGATCACAATGGATCTTTGGTGGAGATGGATGGGCTTATGACATCGGATACGGTGGAGTAGATCATGTTCTTGCTTCAGGAGAAGATGTAAATATATTTGTATTTGATACAGAAATTTACTCAAATACAGGTGGTCAAAGTTCTAAGTCAACACCTACAGCTGCAATCGCTAAGTTTGCATCATCAGGGAAAAGAACTAAGAAAAAAGATCTTGGTATGATGGCAATGAGTTATGGTTATGTTTATGTAGCACAAATTTCTATGGGTGGGGATAAGAACCAAGTTCTTAAAGCTATCGCAGAAGCAGAAGCATATAAAGGACCATCACTAATAATTGCTTACTCACCATGTATCAGTCATGGAATTAAAGCTGGTATGAGTAATATATATGTAGAAGGAAAAGCAGCAGTTGATTGTGGATACTGGGCACTATATAGATTCAATCCAACACTTAGAGAGCAAGGTAAAAATCCATTTACACTTGACTCAAAAGAACCAAAAGGTGATTTTAGAGAATTCTTATTAGGAGAAGTAAGATATGCTTCACTTCTTAAGGCATTCCCAGATCACGCAGAAGAATTATTTGAGAAGACAGAAAAAGATGCATTAGAAAGATATGCAGGATATAAAAGACTTGCAAATCAAGAATATTAAGATGAAATAAAGGTGGGGAGCTAAGAATTATCTTAGCTCCTTATTTTGAGTATTAAGTGAATAAATCAATTATTATATGAACATAATCTAGTTGAAGATAGATATCCTATTAATTCCATATAGGTTTAATGTAGGGCAAGAGTGTAAATAAAATTAATAAATTTTACTAAAACACTTTTAATATATATCAATACAGGTTAAAATAAGAATATAACAGTCCTATAAGGAGGAATTTAATATGTCAGATAAAGAAGTAAAAGAATGTTGTGGAGGAAACAATCACGATGATAATCACGGATGTGGAGATAATTGTGGATGTGGACACGATCACGAAAAAGAGCATGAATGTGGAGACGATTGTGGATGTTCAGGTGAGCATTATGAAACAATGGTTGTAGATTTAGAAAAAGAAGATGGATCAATCGTAAGTTGTGAAATCGTTGATACTTTCGAATATAAAGGAAATGGATATGCTTTAGTATTCAACCCAGAAGAAGAAGGTATGTACTTATTCAAAGAAGAAGGCGAAGAGGGAGAACTAGTAGTTCCTGAAGAAGCTGAATTTGAAGAAGTTACTAAATACTACGAAGAAAACATAGCTGAATAATTTGTAAAATATAGAATGTACTCATTTGAGTACATTCTTTTTTTTTGTCTAAAAAAGAACTTGAGTAGAATCTTTAAAGGGAATTAAGAAGATGTATAAAATAAAGATTTGTTTATACAAATTACAAACAAATAAATGAAAAAAATCCATAATTTTGTAGAAAAAACTCAATTGATTTGGTATTATTTAACTAAAGGTTTTGAGGGGGAGTTTACAATGGTGAATAATACAACATTTAATGCTTTTGAAAAAATTGAGATTTTAGATAGTAAAGACACTCGAAATTATATAGAGGATAAATATATATATTTGAATAAAGGGGTCAAGAAATTCCATTTAAAAGTAAGTGAAGGAATATTGCTTAAAATAAATGGTTCTTTTAAAAGAAGTGGAGAGATAAGTAAGGATGATTTGATTGAAATTGGGTTAAATAGCATACAACCAACAAAGAAATTTAAGTTTAAGATAGATGATAATTATATGAATGCATGCTTAGAATGTGCTTATAGAGAAGGGGAGATTTTTAAACTTGTTGATAAAGATTTTAATGATGAACTTTTGATAGAGAAGGAAAGTATGGAAATAGTACAATCTGACCTTTTGAGTGCAAGCGACATAATGAAATGCTTAAAAGAAAATTCAATAATTTTTGGGATACAGTATAAATCTTTTGAGGATATTATTCAGGGGCATGAGGCAATTATTGCAGTAGGAAAAGAGGGAACACCTACGATAAATGATTTGTTAGATATAAAGTTTTTAGGTGAGAAGAAAGAAGTGGAAAAGGATACGGTAGATTACCTTAATACTAATAAAATAAGTAGTGTTAAAATTGGTGATATTTTAGCTACTATAGTTAAAGGAAAGCTTGGGGCAGATGGAAAAGATATAAGAGGTGCTAATATAGGAGCTAAAGAAATAAAGGAAGTTGAAATTAACATAGCAGCAGGATGTAAAAGGGTTGGAGATAATATTATAGCAACTGTGGATGGAATGCCTATGTATTCTAAGAATGGAAAGAGGTTTGAGGTAAAGAAAACTTATAAAGTTCCTTTAAATGTTGATTTGAAAACAGGAAATATTAATTTTAATGGTGAAGTTTTAATAAATGGGGATGTAGAAGAAAATCTAAGTGTATATGGTTCTTGTGGAATAACCATCAAAGGAAATGTTAGTAGTGCAAAAATTAGCTCACTTGGAGATATAAGTGTAGAGGGAAAGTTACTTCAAAGCAGAGTTAGAAGTGGATTTTTAGAGGGTGAGTTTAAAATGAAATTACTTAGCATGAAAGTTTTAGAGAAAGAGTTTACAGGGCTTAGAAATGATGTAGCAGCAATTATTAAGAATAATCTTTTAGAAAATAGAAAGCTTGGTAGTTTTGTTAAAGTATTGCTTGATAGCAAGTATACAAAAATAGAAAAGGCATATGATTTTATTAAAAATGATATTGAGAGTTTATTTGGTGAAGTAACACAACTTTCAGATATTTACGATAGTAAAATTTTAAGACTTGCAAGTTTAAATATTAAGTCTTTAGAGGAAGTAGACGATATCTTAAATGTTATAAAAAAATATTTATATGAAATAGATGTTATATTCGATTTAGATAGCAATATTAATCTTGGATATTGTCAGGCTTCAACTGTTTTTAGTAAGGGTAATATATATGTACATTCAGAGGGTGTTTATGTATCAGATTTTATTTCAGATGATAGCATAATATTTTTAACTGAAAGAAGTGTTTTAAGAGGTGGAAATATTAAGGCTAAAAATAAAATAAAAGCAGGTGTAGTTGGAACAATGTCAGGCGTTATAACACAGCTTGAGGTAGATGATGATGGAGTTATTGAGTGTGAAAAAGCTTATTATAATACTAAGTTTAAGGTAGGAAATAGAATAATAACATTAGAAGAAAATTACAAGGACTTAAAGGTGTTTAAAAGTGATGATAATAGAATTACTTTAGAAGGCTTAAAAGTGTAAGGAGCAGAACAATGGATTACTGTAAAATCTTAATATTTAGTTTGAATGGAAAGGACTATGCAGTAGAGTTAGATTATGTTGAGAGAATACTTGGACACTTAAATATTGAAAATGTTCCTCAGTCACAAAAATTTATTGAGGGCATAATTGATTATGGGGATGAAACTTTAACTATAATAAATCTTTTAGAGCTATTTGGATATAGTTCTGTAGATGAAAATAATGAGGATAGCAGAATAATAGTAATTATTGATGGTAATCAAAGGTTAGGTGTGAAAGTTGATTCAGTTAAAGAAGTTACACAGCTTAGTTTAGCAGAGGTAGAGGAACTACCAAGAATAGCAGATAGTAATAAGAATACTAAAGTTAAAGGACTTATAAAGTCAAATGGTGTTATTAAAATATTATTAGATGCAAAGAAAATTTTAAACTTTGAGTAGTTTTAAATAACGAAGGTGATTAAGTGAAAAAAAATATAATTGTTGGAATTGCAGCTTTTGATATAGTAAGTGCACCAATAAATATAATGACAATAGGACTTGGGTCATGTGTTGGAATAGCGCTTTATGATAGAGGAAAAAATATTACTGGACTGATACATATTATGTTACCTGATAGTGAGTGTTTTTCTAATAAATCTAATCCATATAAATTTGCAGATACAGCAATCCCTTTAGTTTTAGATGAAATGGTCAAAAGAGGAGCTTTGAGGTTTAGGATAAAAGCAAAAATTGCTGGTGGAGCACAAATGTTTAAATCACAAGATTATAAATTTTCAAATGATATAGGAAATAGAAATATTGCAGCAGTTGAAAAGGTATTAAGTGAGTGCAGAATTACTATTGATGGAAAAGATGTTGGTGGGAATAAGGGGAGAACTATGCTTGTTGATTCTAGTACCGGTATGGTTGTTATAAAGTCTATGGGGAAAAATGTTCTTGAGTTCTAATATTGAAATATATTAAAACTTAGTTTGAGGGGTAGGTGTTAATATGGTTTTTGATGATTTTTATGTGTGGGTTTTAAGGAATCTAGGGGTTGATTTAAGTGCATATAAACAAGCGCAAATGACTAGACGTATAGAGAGTATTATGCAAAGGTCAGGAGTTAAAACATTATCAGAATATAAAATGCTTTTAGAGATAAATAAAGCTGAGAGGGAAAAGTTTTTAGATTTTATAACAATAAATGTTACAGAGTTTTTTAGAAACAAAAACCTTTTTGAGGAGTTAGAAGAGCTATTAAAAAAAGAATATTTTGATGAGAAAAAAATGGTAAATATATGGAGTGCTGCATGTTCTATTGGATGTGAACCATATTCGATAGCTATGATTTTAAAAGAGCATAGGGTTAGGCATTATAATATAATTGCAACGGATATAGATGATACTGCTTTAAAAAAGGCTAAAGAAGGAATATATTCGGTAACAGAAGTGAAAAATATGGATAAAAAATATTTAAAGTATTTTACTATGGTTAATGATGAATATAGAATTTCAGAAGAGATAAAATCTATGGTTAATTTTAGAAAAAACGATTTGATAATTGATAATTATGGAAAAAACTTTGATTTAATATTATGTAGAAACGTAGTTATTTATTTTAATAGTGATATTAAAGAAAAAATTTACAAAAAGTTTAGTACAGCTTTAAATAAAAATGGGATACTATTTGTGGGAGCAACTGAGAGCATATACACCTCAGAAAAAATTGGTTTCAAAAAGTGTTCTACTTTTATGTATAGAAAAATATAGGGAGGGTTTTAGTTTTGGATACAAGTCAATATTTATCTATGTTTCTTGAGGAGTCAAGGGACAATCTTAGAACACTAAATGATGCTTTATTAGATTTAGAGCAAGAGCCAGATGATTTAGATGGCATAGCACAAATTTTTAGGGTTGCTCACACAATAAAGGGTATGGCAGCAACTATGGGATTTACTGATATTGCAGAGCTTACTCATAAAATGGAAGATGTTTTATCTAAGTTTAGAGATGGCGAACTGAAAATAACAGCAAAAGTAGTTACAATTTTATTTAAATGTCTTGATACCTTAGAAAGAATGGTTGATGGAGTTGAGAATGGTGAGGAAGAAGTTTTTGATATTAAAGAAATGATAAAGCTTTTAGAAGAATCATCGATAATGGTAGATAAGGAAGAAATGATTTTAGAAGATACAAAGTCAAATGAGTTAGGTGATTTAGAACTTAATGAATATGAGAGTAGTGTTGTAAAGCAAGCTATAGAAACAGGATTTAATGCATTTAGCGTTAAGATAAAGTTAGTGGAAAGTACACTTCTTAAATCAGCTAGAGTATTTCTTATATTTAAAGACTTAGAAGAGATTGGGGAGATAATAAAATCATTTCCAACAACTGAGGATATTGAAGAGGAAAATTTTGATTTAAATATAGAGGCTATTATTATAACTCAATCAAGTAAGGATGATATAAAATCAATAATATCTAGGGCATCAGAAATTGAAGAGTTTTCAGTAGAAGAAGTTAACTTGATGCTTAGCAAGACAATTATAAGTAAAGAAATTACAGAGAATATATTAGAAGAAGTTATAACCTCTAAAGAGGATGGGGTTATAACTAAAGTTAAGGGGAAAAAAGTTGAAATAAAGAAAGATGCTAAAAAACCTACTACTACAAAGAAATCAAAAACAGGTGGTAAGTCTACTCATCAATCAGTTAGAGTTGATTTAGAAAGATTAGATAAACTTATTAATATGGTTTCAGAGCTTGTTATTAATAGGACAAGACTTGAGCAAATAGCAGCAGATCAAAAGTGTCAGGAACTTACTGAAACTTTAGAGCAAGTTGCAAGAACAACATCAGATTTACAAGACCTTGTTATGAAGATAAGAATGTTACCTTTAGATGTAGTATTTAATAGATTCCCAAGAATGATAAGGGATGTTGCTTTAGAACTTGGCAAAGAAGTTAATTTCATTGTTGAGGGACAAGATACAGAACTTGATAGAACTGTTATTGATGAGATTGGAGAACCTCTTATTCATCTTCTAAGAAATGCTATAGACCATGGTGTTGAGTCTAAAGAAGAAAGAATTAGAACAGGAAAACCTCCAGTTGGTAAGATAATTCTTACAGCATACCAAGAGGGAACAAAGGCGGTAATAAAGGTTCAAGATGATGGTGCTGGAATTAATGTTGAGAAAGTAAAAGCTAAAGCTGAGAGAGTTGGTATAGATACTGAGGGCATGAGTGATGATGAACTGAAAAACCTTATTTTCTCAAGTGGATTTAGTACTAATGAACAGGTTACAGATATTTCTGGAAGAGGAGTTGGTATGGATGTTGTTAAGACAAAAATATCAGGACTTGGAGGAACTGTAGATGTTATTAGTGAAGAGGGAATGGGGTCAACATTTATAATAAAACTTCCATTAACACTTCAAATAATACAAGCACTTTTAGTTAAAGTTGGAGAAGAAAACTTTGCAATATCTCTAGGTTTTATAGAGAGAGTTGTAGATTTTAATGCTATAAATATAAAGAAGAGTAATTCAAAAGAAGTTATTCTTTATAGAGATAGAGTTATACCACTACTTAGGCTTAATGATTACTTTGGCATTGAAGAAGCTAAGGATACTAACGAAAAGTTTGTTATAATCGTGAAAGTTTCAAATAAAGAAATTGGACTTTTAGTTGATTCTCTATTAGGTCAGCAAGAAGTTGTTATTAAACATTTAGGAAATAGTCTTTCTAATATAAAAGAGTATATAGGGGCTACTATACTTGGAAATGGACTAGTTACGCTTATTTTAGATGTAGCTGCCTTAGTATAGGAGTGAGAGTTTATGGATTTTTTAGATTTAACAGAAATGCAGTTAGATGCCCTTAGGGAAATATCTAATATAGGTGCTGGAAATGCAGTTACTGCACTTTCAACACTTTTAGGTAGAAGTGTTGATATGAAAGTTCCTCTTATCAAGGTGATTGGTATAGAAGAAATTTATGACAATATAGACCTAGAAAAAATGGTTGTAGGAGTTTCAATTGAAGCTAAGGGTGAGCTTCAAGGTAACATATTATTTTTATTAAAAGAAGATGTAGCCTTTGATATTATAAATAAGTTTGTAGAAAAAACTGATGAGGTATTTGGTGAATTTGGAGAGTCTGTTATATGTGAGTTTGGAAATATTATATCAAGTACTTACATGAATGCAGTTTCAGAATTTACTGGCTTATCAATGATAGCAGGAGTTCCAGCTATTGCACATGATATTGCAGGTGCAATGATACCTACAATGTTTATTGCATCATTAGAAGATGCAGATAAAATATTAGAAATAAAAATTATTTTAAAAGATTATGATGGTGAGGAAATAGGAGCAGATTTTTACTACTTACCGAAGCCTGATTCATTAGAAAAAATATTTAAATCAATAGGATTAATTTAGGGGGAATATAAAATGGCAAAAGTATTAATAGTTGACGATGCAGCATTTATGAGAATGATGGTTAAGGATATCTTAACAAAGAATGGATTTGAAGTAATAGGGGAAGCATGCAATGGCTTAAAAGCAGTAGAAATGTATAAGCAGGAGAGACCAGATGTAGTAACAATGGATATTACAATGCCAGAAATGGATGGAATTGAAGCTGTTAAGGAAATTAAAAAATTTGACCCTACTGCAAAAGTAATTATGTGTAGTGCTATGGGACAACAAAGTATGGTTATGGATGCTATTAAAGCTGGAGCTAGAGATTTTATAGTTAAGCCATTCCAAGCAGATAGAGTTTTAGAGGCTATAAATAAAGTTTTAGGACAGTAAGGAGCTAGGTTATGCAAATAGTAATGTTTAGTTTAGGTGATGAAGAGTTTGCAGTTGAAACATTAAAAGTTCAAAATATAAGTAATAATATGCTTGTAACAAAGGTTCCAAAGTCTGATAGACATATTAGAGGACTTATAAATCTTCGTGGTAGCATAATATCTCTTGTGGATATTAATCTTTTACTTAGAACTAATAATGAGTTTAATGAAAAAGGAAACATAATAATCATTAATATTGATGATGAAGAGATAGCAATTTCTGTTGATAAGGTTAGGGAAGTTTTAGATATTGATGAAAAAATGATTCAAAAACTTGATGCAGAAGAAGCTAGGGATTATGTAAAAGGAATTATAAATTTAAATGGCAATATTATAACTTTAATAGATTTAAATATACTATTAGGGAATTAAGTGAAAAGAGGTAGATTATATGGCAGATGTGTTATCTCAGAGTGAAATTGACAGCTTGCTTTCTGCCTTGTCCTCTGGAGAACTTGCAACAGAAGATATTCAAAAGGAAGAGGAAAAGCAGCGAGTTAAGGTTTATGATTTTAGAAGACCGCAGAAGTTTTCTAAAGAACATATCAGAACCTTAGAACTTGTACACAACGATTTTTCGCGATTATGTTCTAATTATTTAACAGGTAAAACTCGAAAGAATACTAAGGTTAAGCTTGTATCAGTAGAACAAATAACTTATGAGGAATTTATTCACTCTGTTTCAAATCCAACAGTTCTTATAAACTTTAAATTTGCACCACTTAATGGACTTTTAACATTTGAACTTAATCCAGATTTTGCATTCCAAGTAATAGATATTTTATTTGGAGGTAATGGTGAAAAAAGGTATGTTGCAAAGGAATTTACAGAAATAAATAAAGGTGTAATGAAGAGTGTTGCAAAAGAGCTGATAGAAAATTTGAAAGTTGCATGGCAGGATATTATAGAAGTAACACCAGAATATGATGGTATGGAAAATAATCCAGCTTTAAATCAAACTTTAGCACCAAATGAACCAATAGCATTACTTACATTTTCAATAGAAATGGGTAATAGTACAAGTATGGTTAATCTTTGTATTCCTTATGTGAGTGTTGAGGAAATAATGGATAGGTTACTTGTAGAATATTGGTTTGAACATGACCAAAAGAGCACAAAAAATGAATATAAAGATAAAATTGGAGCTAAAATTCAGGGTGTTGATGTAGACCTTAGTGTAGAACTTGGTTCGAGTGAAATTATGATTAGTGATTTCTTAAAGCTAACAATTGGAGATGTTATAAGACTTGATAAGCTTATTACAGACCCAGTTAAAGTTAAGATAGAAGATAAAGAATGCTACTATGCAAAGCCAGGAATGGTTGGAGATAGTAGAGGAATAGAGATTTTAGATATAATTCAAGAGGAGGGGGAAAGGTAATGGCTGATGGATTTTTATCACAAGAAGAAATAGATGCCCTATTAAATGGGGATAGTAGTAGCAATGATAACGATGGACAAAAAGAACCTCTTTTTTCAGAACAAGATAATGATTTACTTGGAGAAATAGGTAATATATCAATGGGGTCTGCCTCAACAGCTCTTTCACAAGTTATAAATCAAAGTGTTAATATAACAACTCCGGTTGTAAGTCTTACAACTATAGGGGAGTTAAAAAGACAGTTTGCAGTTCCAAATATATTATTAGAGGTTCAATATACTAGTGGAATTGTTGGGAAAAACATTTTAATAATGAAAATACCAGATGCGGCTGTTATTGCCAACCTTATGATGGGTGGAGATGGAAGTGCAATTTCAACAGAACTTTCAGAAATAGAAATTAGTGCAGTTCAAGAAGCTATGAATCAAATGATAGGTTCTGCTGCAACATCTATGGCAACAATGTTTGCAAGAGAGGTAAATATATCACCGCCTAAATCAAAGATATGGGAAAACTTAACTGAAACTATATCAACAGGATTTGATGATGAGCAAGAAATTGTAAATATATCATTTAATTTAAAAATTGGAGAATTAGTTGATAGTACAATCATGCAAGTGCTTCCATTAGAAACAGGGAAAAAGATAATTAAAATAATGATGGGTGAGGATGATGAAACTAAAACTCCAGAGCCTATGATTGAAGAAAAGACTATTGATATGGTAAAGCCAGAGCAAAGACAGGCTACAGTTCAGATTCCATATGTTGAAGAAATTGATTATAAACCAATAGAAGTGAGTAAAGCTCAGTTTGAAAGTTTAGATCAAAATAAACAAGGTGCATCATATAATAATATGGATTTAATCCTTGATGTGCCACTTGATGTTTCAGTTGTTCTTGGTAAAACAAAAAAGAGCATAAAAGATGTTTTAGCACTTGGAGTTGGTTCTGTAATAGAACTTGATAAACTTGCAGATGAGCCACTTGAAATATTAGTTAATGGAAAAAGAATTGCTTATGGTGAAGTTGTAGTTATAGATGAAAGCTTTGGTATAAGAATAACAAATATTATAGATGGTTCAGAAAGAATCAAAAGTTTAAAATAGAAATAAATAAAAATAAGAACTGTATTAGATACTAAGCAATCTAATACAGTTCTTATTATATTTGAATAAGTTTTTTTCTTGGAGCACTAAAAATAAATTTCCAAGTAAAAATACAAGCTATTATCATAATAAACATTAGAATAAAGTTTCCGTAAGGTAAATATCTATCAAATACAAATTGAAGACCAGCAGCAAGTGCAAGTATGATAGTAACAGTATACCCTTTCCCTTTATTTCCTCTTGGTCTATCTCTAAATGATACAGAGAAAGGAAGAGATGTAGTTGTATATTTATAACTTACAGCAACAGCAAGTGCTGTGGCAAAAATTATTGTGATAGCTTGTGGAATTACAGAATTACCCCAAACAATTACCATGGCAATTGCAATAATAATTAAAGTTGGAAGTATAACTCTTACAAAGAAAGCTTTTAAAGCGCCAGTAAATGCAATACTTTCATCTCTAAGTGGGACAACTTGATAAATCCAAGCACCTTTATAAGCATTTGAATATTTTATCATGTATACAAGACTAGCTATACCAGCAGTTCCAAGATAAAAAGCAAGATACCAAGGCTCTATTTTAAGTTCTTTATAAGTAAGATTTTGAGAGAATGCAAGTATAATAACTACTGGAGATAGAATACTTGATACTATTTGAGGATAAAGTTTAGTTTTAAATTCTCTTTCACTTTTTAACATCTCAATTGAGAAATCAAAGAAAGCAAGTTCTTGTTTTCCAGTACAAAGCATTTTACCAATACTATTCATCAAACTAAATTTAGCTCTTTTCTTACTTTTACTTACTTGGTCAAGTTTTTGTAGGTAAATTTCAAAGTTTTCAAGTACTGATAAGTAAACGCCTATAAATATAAGTGGAATAAAAATAGCACATACACTGCCTATTATGCTAATAATATTTATATTTCCTTGAAGCAGTACATATGGTGATGTAAACCAAAATGTTGGAGTAAAGAAAAACCAAATATGAAATGACATATCTTTTAATCTCATAGCAATTGGTTGAATTATATACATAGCATGACTTAAAACAAAGATTATAATTGCTAGTATAATTTGAATGCCATTTACAACATCTTTAAGCTTTTCACCATCAAAGAATTTTAGAACATAGTAGTAAAGTAGTGCTACTATAGCTACTAAAAATAAATCAACAAATATAATTTCTACTAAAAGCACTATACCAAAGCTTGGTGCAAAAGCTATTCCAGCAATTATGGCTGGGACAATTATAAAGGCAAATGACATAATACCTATATAGTAGATAGCATAAAGAAATCTAGCCATTGAAAGAGTTTTTTTGTTTACTGGTTTTGGTAAAAGAATAGAACTATCCTTTGTATCAATTAAAACAGTAGAAAAAACACTTATAATTCTAGTTCCAATAAAAATCATAAAAAAGGTTATTACAACACCAAGAATATCTTGTGCAGGAAGAGGTAGTGCAAATAAAAATGAACTCATAGACCCTATAAAAAGATATAAAATCAAAGTAGTTAAGTTCCTATTTACATCTTTTGTAGTTCCATTTTTTCTAAAAAGTTTAAGAATTTTAGACCCTATAGAAGAATTTTGTTTTCTTCCATTAAGGCTTTGAAAACTAATATTTGAACTAGTTCTAGAATCAAGAAGAATTTTAAGTCCTATAATATTTCTAAGTGCTATATAATCAATATCTTTTGGGAAAAGCTTTTTAAATAAATCTAAAAATCTAAGGAATAAATAATTCTTCATAGTCTAATCCTCCAATGCAGATAAGAAATCATCTGAACGTTCTTTGTGGTCAGTAAAGCCAGTAAGTTTATTGAAAATATCTTCAAGAGAACCTTGTTCTGACATTGATTGAAGTTCATTAAATGTGCCATTAGCTCTAACGGTTCCCTCATCTAATAAAACAATTCTATCACTGATTTTTTCTACAACCTCCATGATATGAGAAGAGTAGAAAACAGTTTTCCCTCTAGATGCTAAAGATTTTAAAACATCTTTAAAAATCATAACAGCATTAGCATCAAGACCACTTAAAGGCTCATCAAAGAATATGACATCAGGGTTGTGTAAAAGACTTGATACAATTATAGTTTTTTGTTTCATACCCTTTGAAAATGAAGATATTTTTGAATCATAAATATCCTTGATATTAAAAACATCTAGCATAATAAGTGCTCTTTTATCAATAGTTTCCTCGTCTATATCATATAACTTTCCAAGAAATCTAAAATACTCACGAGGGCTCAGAGCATCATAAAGGTCTGCAACCTCAGGAACATATCCAATTTTCTTTTTATAGTCATAGTTATTTCTAATATTCTCTCCAAGAACTTCTATACTTCCAGAATAGTCATCCATCATCCCAAGAATAGTTTTTATAGTAGTAGATTTACCAGCACCATTACTACCTATGTAACCAATAATTTCCCCTTTTTTAATCTCAAGGTTAATTCCTTTTAAAACTTCTTTACCAGAATAAGATTTTCTAAGGTCTGTGATTTTTAGGGCTAAATTATTATTTTCAATATTCATAGTTTCCATTTCAAATCATCCTTTGCTTATTTATAATTTACGTAACGTTTTCATTATCATAATTTGTATTGGATAAATTTTCAAACTTCCAAAAATAATATATTGGCAAATTTAAATACCATATTTTAGAAAGTTAATATGCTTAGGTAATCAAAATATTATAAAAAGTTAAAAAAAAGACCTCAAATAACTAAAGTCATAATAAAAATAGTCATTTATAATTTACTAAATGTCGGATATAGTTGACATAAGGCGTCAAAAAAATATAATTAGGGTATAAAGTATATTTTGAAATTTTAGGAGCTGCAATAATGAAAAACATAAAAATGAAAATGGCTAGAGTAGAGAAAGACGTTTCTCAGGAAGAACTAGCAAAAAAGGTTGGAGTAACACGACAGACAATAAGCATGATAGAGTCTGGAAAGTATAATCCTACAATAAATCTTTGTATTTCAATATGCAAAGAACTTGGTAAAACACTTGATGATTTATTTTGGGAGGAAGAAATATGATTACATTATTAATAAGATTTTTTAAAAGAAATGTTAGAATAACATCTTCTGATGAGAGAATAGAAAAAGAGAGCAATAGCGTTTTAGTTGGTGGATATATAATAGCTCAAATAGCAGCTGTATTAGTACTTATATATACTTTAATTGCAAAGTTATCAGTTGTGAATTTAGTAGTTCCTATAGGATATTTAGTTATGACTAATGGATATTTATTTGTAAAAATGAAAAGCTATGAACTTGGATTTAAAGATATTATAAAAGGTACAGATGAGTGCATTATTACAATTAGAAATAAGATTTTTAAAGAGGGATATTTTTTAGGATTTTACTTTATATTCCTTGCAGATCTTCTAGTTATAATAATGATAGTTGTGCAAGCAAGAGTTGGAATTAACTCAAAAAATGTAATGAGCTTTATTGCTAATTATTCTTATAGCTTTTTAATTATAATAATATCATCATTGTATATAACAGTTTTAACAGTTAAAAAAGGTCTTATGGTTCCTATGAATAATGGTTATAAAGATGAGGATGGCAAACTAAAGAAAAAAGAATTTAATCCGAAAAAATTTAGAATAAGATGTTTAAAGGGAGCAATTTTCTTTGGGGTGTTCATGGGGCTTGTTAGACCAGGGCACTTTGAAATTTGGAAGTTTCTTAAAGTAGTTGTTGTGTCAGGTGGTATATGGGGATTATTATTTTACTTTTTAATGATGGGCATGATAAAAATATCAGGAAAGTCAGCAGATAAGAGGGCTGATGAGCATAATCATTTAGATAAGTAAGCCTATATAAAAATTAAATATCAAAGAATCTATTTAAAAAAAGTAAAAAGTAGGAAAAGAAATGCTAAAACATTTACAAAAGTTTTAGCATTTCTTTTTTGTATTTAAATATCGAATGGGTATAGAATTAAATTAGAGATAAAATAGGTAATTAATATAGAGTTTTATATTTTTTTAGTAAAAATTTTTATAATGCTATAAATCTATTATTAAAATTAACGATAATAAATCTAGATAGCATAAGCAGGAGGGTTAAATAATGAGAATTAATAGTATTAATTCATCAATTGAAGTAGCTAGTATATATAACAAGAATAAAATTAATAAAGTTGAAAGTAAGAAGGTTAATGAAGTGCCAAAAGATAGAATTGAAATATCAAGTGCAGGCAGAAGTCTTGTAGGTATGGATAGTATAGAAATTGATGAATCAGCAAAGGTTGAGAGAATCAAGGAGCTCATTAAAAATGAAAATTATCAAGTAGACAGTAAAAAATTAGCGAAAGCTATGCTAGGCAGTATAAGGAATATGGGGGACTAACATGTTAGAGCAACTAAAGGTGATCATAAAAAAGGAAAAGGTAGCTGTTGAAAAACAGCTAGCTTTACTAGATAAGCAAAATAGTTTAATAATGAAAAATGACGCAATGAAATTAGAGCTTGTTGTAGAAGAGATTAAGAATGCTAATAAAGATATAGCAGAGTTTGAAGTTGCTAAAAGACAACTTTTAAATGGAAGAAACTTTAAAGAAACAGTTTTTCAGTCAAAGGACAAAGAACTTGAAGAGTTATTTAGAGAGATGAGAAAAACAGTAGATCTTTTAAGACTTCAAAATGAAACTAATAGCATTCTTATAAAACAACAGCTTTCATATACAAATAGAATGCTTACAATATTAAATCCAAATAGAGAAGCGAAAGTTTATAATTCTTATGGAAATATAAGAAGATAAAGCAAAAGCAAAGGAGGAAATTAAAATGAGTTTATTTTCAGTTTTAAATGTTAGTAAAAGTGGAATGTTTGCAGCACAACAAAGTTTAAGTACAACATCACATAATATTTCTAATATTAACACTGTAGGTTATACAAAACAAAGAGCTAAAATCCAGACAAGTAGAGCACAGTCAGTTGCAGGGGTTGAAGGGCAAATTGGAACTGGTGCACAGGTTGAAGCTATAGAGAGAGTTAGAAATAACTTTTTAGATTATCAGGTAAGAAATGAAAGTTCAGTATTTGGAACATATGATATGAGAAGTTCATATTTACTTCAAATGGAAGGTGTTTATAATGAACCTTCTGATACTGGGATTGCAAGTCTTATGGGTAAGTTTTTTGATTCATGGCAAGAACTTTCAAAGCAACCTCAAAGTTCTAATAATAGAACTGTAGTTGTTCAGCAAACTCTTGCATTAACAGATGCACTAAATCATACAGCAACAAGACTTGATGAGCTTGGAAAAAATGCGCAAGGTGAGATAAGAAATTCTGTTAATGATATAAATTCAATGCTAAATCAGCTTGATAGTTTAAATAAAGAGATTACAACTATAACTGTATCAGGAGATGCCCCAAATGATTTAATGGATAGAAGAGATTTACTTTTAGATGATATTAGTAGAAAGTTTGGAGTAAGTGCAGAAATGCAAGATTATAATGGGCTTGATATTAAAAGTTCTGATGGAATGGGTTCTATGCCTCCATTTGTAAATTCTGACCCTAATGGAGAGTTTACAAGACTTTCTTATGTAAGTGGAATTGAAAGAGATAAGACTGACCCATCAGGTGGGACATATAAAATAAGTTATTATCAGCTTGGTGATACAAATGACGAGAGTAATATGAAAACTCTAACACTAAGAGATGTAAGCCCAGAGCAACTTGAAAAGATTCAAAATTCAAGAGTAATTTTATCTGATTCAAATGGAATGGCAGTTAAAGGTGATGGAGCGCCATTAAGAGATGGAGCAACAGCTTCAGCTAGTGAGATAAGAATGTTTACTCCCGAAAATGGTGAACTTGCAGGAGCAATTTCTATACAAGCAGATATTGCAGAGCATAAAGGTCAACTTGATAAAATGGCTAAAGGACTTGCTTTTGCAGTTAATGCTATACATTCAGGTATGGAAGGTATAAGTAGAGAAAATGGACAACCAGAAAAAGACTTTATGCCTTTATTTGTCAATAGCTCAGTAGCTGAGTATACAAGTAGTGGAGAAATTATAAATATAGATAATATTCTTGAGGCTGAGTCAGAGATTACAGCAGCAAATATTACAATTAATACAGGTATCCTAGAAGACCCAATGAAACTTAAAACTAGAAGTAATGATAATGAGTTTGCTTATGCATCAGAAAACTACATTGATGGTGAAACTGATGGAGAAAGAGCACTTGCCATTGCAAGACTTAGAGATTCAATGCTTAAATTCCAAGATATAGGCACAAGTATACATACTAGAGCAGATATGTTTGATTTAAGTAAGGGTGGAAATAGACTTGTAAATAACGGAATGACAATAGAGAATAATACAAGCGGAATGAGTCTTGAGAGTTATTATAAAGATGGTATAGATAGACTAGGGGTTCAAAGTCAAGAATCTCAAAGAATGCTTGAAAACCAAAGTAGCTTAGTATTTGATATATCAATGCAAAGAGAAAGTGTTTCAGGAGTTTCACAAGATGAGGAAACTGTAAATCTTGTTCAATTCCAACATGCTTATAATGCAAATGCAAAAGTTATTTCGACTGTAAATGAACTTTTAGATGTGGTAGTTAATGGTCTAATATAGATTAGGGGGTAAAGTTAAATGAGAGTTACAAATAGAATGATGAGTTCTAGTTTTTTAAATGATATGAACAGAAATCTTAATAATATGCAAAAAGTTCAAGGGCAACTTACAACAGGAAAACTTGTAAATAAGCCTTCTGATAACCCTTTTGTAGTTGCTAGAAGTATGCAACTTTATAGTGATATTTCAGCTAATGAGCAGTATAACACTAATATTAAAGATACAACTAACTGGCTAGATGCTACAGATACAGCCCTTGGGCAAGTTACAGATACTCTTCAAAGAGTTAGAGAACTTATGGTTACAGCAGGAAATGCAGCCTATGGGACTGATGAAAAAAATGCTATTAAAGATGAGATAAATCAAAGAATTGAAGAAGTAGGAACAATACTTAACACAAGCTTTGATGGAAAATATATATTTGGTGGGACTAAGGGAACATCAAGACCTGTAACTACTGAAAAAGATGCTGATGGAAATATTAATATATCTTATGCAGGTAAAGATGGTAGTAAAATACCTCTTAATACTAGCAATCATCTAGAACAAGCACAGCTTGATATGATTGGGAAAGATTTATCAGTAGAAATTTCACAAGGAGTTACAATAGAATACAATGTAAATGCTAAAGATGTTTTAGAATTTGAAGATTCAAAGGGCAATAGCCAAAATGTTATGGATCTTTTAAGTAATATTACAAGAAATATTGGTTCAGAAAATGAAGAGGAATCATCAAAAGTTACTGGTGAGAATCTTGAAAATATGACTAGAACAATAGATAACCTTTTAACTCTAAGAGCAGAGGTTGGAGCAAAGCAAAATAGAATGGAATCAGCACAATCTAAAAATGAAGAAGAAAACTTTAACTTAACAGAAGTTTTATCAGGAAATGAAGACATAAACTTTACTGAAAAAAGAATGGAGTCAGCAACAATGCAGACTGTATACATGGCATCACTTCAAACAGCATCAAAGGTAATACAGCAAACACTATTAGATTATATTTAGATAGATAAGTGGGGGAGAAAATTATGAAGTTAGATAGTAATTTAGTTAAAGAAAATAAGTTGATATTAGAAAGTTATCATTATGGAAAAATAGCTTATGATAAAAGTGAACTTATAAAGTTTGAAAAAGGACTTTTAGGTTTTGAAGATTTAAAAAAGTTTATTATAAGAGAAATAGAAGAAAATAAAAGTTTTAGACTTTTACATTCAGTAGAAGATAGTAAAATTGCTTTTGTAGTTATAAACCCATTTGAGTTTAAAGATAGCTATGAAATTGATATAGAAGAAGAGGTAATAGAAAGACTAAACATACAAAATGAAAGTGACGTTATGCTTTTCAATACAGTAACACTTCATAACGACCCATCTAAGATTACAACAAATCTTAGAGCGCCAATCGTTATAAATGTATTGAATAAAAAAGCAGAACAGGTTATCTTAAAGACAGAGGAGTTCAAGATAAAACATTCATTAATGGAGGCGTAATATGTTAGTTTTAACTAGAAGAAAAAATGAGGGAATACTTATTGGGGATGATATTGAAATCACAGTTGTAAAACTTGAGGATGGAAGTGTCAAACTTGCTATAAATGCACCAAGAAATATTTCGATAATAAGAAAAGAGCTTGTAGAAGAAGTTAAATCAGAAAATAAAGAAGCTATAAGTTTAAATTTAGATGTACTAAAAAATTTAAAGTAGGGTTATTTAAAGGGGTAAATAAATGTATCAGCAAAATGCACACAATATTTATAAAAACAACAGTGTTAACTGTGCGTCAAAAGAGCAATTACTATTAATGCTAGTAGATGGAGCAGTTAAATTTGCCAAAAGAGGAAGACTTGGAATAGAAGAAAAAAACATCAAGATGGCACATGAAAGTCTTGTAAGAGTACAAGATATATTCACAGAGTTAATGGTAACTCTTGATCCAGATGCAGGGGCATGGACAACAGAGATATTAGAAATATACAGATTTATAAATAAAACACTTGCAGAGGCTAATATGAAAAAAGATATTAAAAAAGTGGATGAAGCTATAGAACTTATTGTAGAAGTAAGAGATATGTGGCATGAAGCATACAGACTTAGCAAAATACAAGGTAAATAAAATAAACAGGAGTTGCCTGTTTAGCATAATTTAAAAGGGTAATGACTGATATATAATTAAATGCAAAAAAATGAGCCTAGATTTTAAAAAGTCTAGGCTTAAAATTTAAGGGGGATAAATATATGAGATTAGGTGGACTAGCATCAGGACTTGATACAGATTCAATGGTAAAGCAACTTATGATGCCATATCAAATGAAGGCGGACAGGGTTAAGCAAGATAAAATGCTTTTAGAGTATAAACAGAATATTTACAGAGATGTTATGAAAGATATGAAAGGTATGTATACTAAGTATTTTGATATAACATCAACAGCTAATAAAGATACAAACCTTATAATGAGTGGGAATTATGATACTGTTAAATTTTCTAGTAGTGATGAAAGTGTAATTTCAGCTAGAGGACTTGCTGGAGCTAAAACAGGAAATTATGAAGTGTCAGTAGAACAAAAGGCACAAGCAGCTTCACTTAGTATAGATAAAGCAGATTTAACAGGTGATAGTTTTGAACTAGAAGTTGGTGGGCAAAAAGTATCAGTTTCATTAAAAGATACAAATGGAGATTCAAATGCAATAGTAAAAAATATTAATAAGGCAATTGAAGACCATAATAAAGTTGATGGAGCTACTAAAATTGATGTTAATGTAACAAGTTCAGAGCTTGGTGGAAATATAAGAATAGAAGGCAAAAAAACAGGAAAAGAAAATGACTTAGTAATGAAAGCTACTAATTCAACAAATAAAATTATAGAGCAAAAACCAGAAGACAAAGGACAAGATGCTAAAGTTACTATAATGGATGCTTATGGAAATAAAGCTACAAAAGAGTTTGCGAATAATAAGTTTGTTATAGATAATGTGGAGTACTCAGTTAATGGAGTATCTGAAAAAAATACTGATGGGACAGTTAAAACAACAAAACTTTCAGGGAAAGCTGATGCCAGTAAAATAGTAGAAAATGTAACTGGATTTGTAGAAGATTATAATAAGTTAATAGATAAGATGAATGGGCTTATGGGAGAAAAGAGAGATAAAAGCTTTATGCCTCTTACAGAAGAACAGAAGAAAGATATGTCAGAGTCTGAAATTAAACTTTGGGAAGAAAAAACTAAAAAAGGTCTTTTGAGAAATGATGATATTCTTTATGGGGCAGCAAATGAACTTTTAGGACACATAACAAGTGGAAGTGGGTCAGAATTAAATCTTAGAGATATAGGTATAACGCCTAATGCAGATTATAGAACTCAAAAGGGGAAAATAACTCTTGATCCAGAAAAGTTAGCAACTGCATTTGAAAATAATGGAGAAGAAACAAGAAAGCTTTTAACAGGCACATTTAATAAAATAAAAGATACATTGAATGAAACAGCTATAAGCTCTACATCAAAAATTGCCAAAAGAGCAGGGGCAACTGATGGAGTAAGTGCATTTAATAATGAAATAAGTAAAAAGATAGAATTACAACAGAAAGAATATACTAAAGCAATAAGAACTCTTAAAATAAGAGAAGATAGATATTATTCAGAATTTGCAAGATTAGAGGTTTCTATGAATAAAGCTAATGCAATGATGGGACAATTTATGAGTATGGGTGGAATGTAGCAAATGGAAAGACTTTTAAAAGAATATAGACAGCTATCAGTAGAAATACTAGAGGAATTAGATAAAGATGGATTTCCAAGACTTGAGGAACTTTTAGAATTAAAAGAGAATATTCAAAGTGAAGTAATGAAGTTTGATACTGATAAAGTAAAAGAAGTTTTATGCAAATTAGATATTATTGGTTTGGATAAAAAAATTATAGAAAAAATTAGTGTGAAAAAAAATGAAGTTAAATTTAAAATAAGTGAAGTAAAGGCTAGAAAAGCGACTAATAATGCGTATGCTAATGTTGGAAATAGAATGCAATTTGTAAATTCTAAGATATAAAAAAACTTTTTTGAAAAAAATAAAAAAAACTTTCAAAAAAGACTAAAGAAAATATAAAACAACCGATAATATAAGTACAAGAAGGAAACTTCTTAAAATAAAAAAGAAAACTAAGACAAGGATGTCAAGGTTCAAAATCAAGGAGGATTTTATAATGATTATTAATCACAATATGAACGCTATGTCAGCACATAGACAAATGGGTATCAACACAGGTAACCAAGGTAAGTCAATCGAGAAGTTAAGTTCAGGACAAAGAATCAACAGAGCGGGAGATGATGCAGCTGGTCTTGCAATCTCAGAGAAAATGAGAGGACAAATCAGAGGATTAGAGCAAGGTTCAAGCAACGCTCAAGATGGTATCTCAATGATTCAAACAGCTGAGGGAGCTGCAAATGAAAGTCAAGCTATTCTGCAAAGAATGAGAGAATTATCAGTTCAATCAGCAAATGGAACAAATACAGATGATGATAGAGGTCAAATTAATAAAGAGTTTACTCAATTAAAATCAGAAATAGATAGAATTGCATCTCAAACACAATTTAATAAACAAGATTTATTATCAGGTGATAAAACTGTAAACTTCCAAGTTGGTGCCAATGAAGGTCAACAAATAAGTGTTGATTTAAAAGATATGAGTGCTAGTGCATTAGGATTATCAGGGGCTAAAGAAATATCAGTTGATACAGCTACAAATGCACAGGCGGCAATAACAGCTTTAGATTCAGCTATTGAAAATGTTTCAGGATTCAGATCAGATTTAGGGTCAGTTCAAAATAGATTAGAGCATACAATAGCTCAAACAGATAACTCAGCTGAAAACCTACAATCAGCAGAATCAAGAATTAGAGATGTTGATATGGCTAAAGAAATGATGAATTTATCAAAGAATAACGTTCTTGTTCAAGCAGCTCAATCAATGCTTGGTCAAGCGAATCAACAACCAAACCAAGTATTATCATTATTAAGATAATTTATAAATTTTTTATTATAAGAGTAGGGGAAACCTTACTCTTATTTTAGTTTATTTAAAAGAAAACGATAATAAAAAGAATGAAAAGTAGATAGGAGATATGAATATGACTAGTGAATGGATACTTGAAAAATCAAAAGATGGTTTAAATATATTAAAGGTTACCAAAAATAATAAAAATATTTATATTGGTAGTAAGTATAATCAGAAAAGAGAAATCGATAAGTTTTTAATGGAAATAGAATATTTTAATAATGATATTTATATAATTTTTGGTTTGGCAGATGGTGGATATATAAGAGAATTGATAAAGAAAAAGAAAAGTAAAAATAGAATTTTAATTATAGAATACAATGAAGATTTAATGTTGAATTTTTTTAAGGTGGAAAAAGAAATTGATTTTAATGAAATTTTTATAACAAGTGATTTCATTAAAATTAAAAATTTCCTTGAAAGCATAAAAAGTCACTTAGTAGATAATATTAAAATTCATCATTATCTAAATTATAGTAAGGTATATAATAGTGAAGTTAAGGCTACATTTGATTTTATGAAAGAAATTGTAGGAAGAATTATAGTAAATAGGAATACAAGTTTAAGGTTTGGAGAAGAGTGGTTTAAGACACTTTTACAAAATATAAAGAATGGAAAAAATGCTATAGAACTTAATCATTATAAAGAAAAATTTTCTGATGTTCCAGCAATTATAGTTTCGGCGGGTCCCTCACTTTCAAATAATATAGACTATTTAAAAGGCTTTGATAAAGGTTTAATTATATCGGGTGGGAGAACATTAAGGGCATTGCAAGAAAAAGATATAGAGGCAGATTTATTATGTATTATTGATTCAGGTGAAACATCATATGAACTTGTTAAAAATAGAATATCTCAAATAAATATTCCGTTAGTTTTTAATGAAAATACCAATTGTAAAATAGTTGAGGAACATAAAGGACCTAAAGTCATATTTTCGGGTAATAAAATAGTGGATGATATTTGGGGCGTTGAGTTACCAAGACTGGTATCAGGAGGATCTGTTGCTCATAGTATGACATCTTTAGCTATATATTTAGGGTGTAACCCTATTATATTTATCGGTCAAGATTTGGCTTATACAAATGAAAAAAATCATGCTGAAATTGCATACAATGAAAGTGATTTAGAAGGGGAACTGGAAAGAATAAAAAATATTAAAAAATCAGATGCTGTATATACAGAGGATATAAATGGCGAGTTGATAAGAACTAACAAAGTATTTCAAGCTTTCAAACTATCATTTGAAGAGCTAATAGAAAGAAATAGTGAAATAAAGTTTATAAATGCGACAGAGGGTGGAGCTAATATAAAAGGAGCTGAAAATAGAAAATTAGTTGATGTTATTAGTGAGTTTAGGGAGATAGATATTAAAGGGAATATAAAAAGAAAAGTAGATATTAAGCAGGCTAGTAAAGAAATAGGTATAGTGTTAAAAGGTATTTTAAAAAAAATTGATGATTGTAATGAATTGTGCAATGAAAGCATTTTAGAATTAAAAAGAATGAAAATTAAATATATTAAAAAAATAGATATTGAAAAAAATTTAGAAAGACTAGATTTATTAGATTTGAAAATGAAAAAGAATATTAGAGAAATAAGTCTTTTAGATAACTTGACATATGAAGAAATTTATAAGCTAGAAAGAGAAGAGAAATACTTATTGAAAGCAGATGAATCAAAACAAATACAATTTACAAAAATATATGAAAAAAATTTAAAAATCTATTCAATAATAAAAGAAAATTTAGCTTGTGTGAAAACTGAAGTAGAAAAAACATTAATTGATGAAAATACGAATCAGAATATTAATAATAGTTAAAAAAAAATGAATTTTGTAAAGTTTTGGTAGCTCAAAAGGTTTAGTATGGTATAGTTTTATATACAAATTCAAATGAAATTTATAGTGAAAATTAAAAAAAGAGGTAACTTTATGAAAAAATTCTTTAGTGGAAAAGCAATTTTAATAATAGGTGGTACAGGTACTATTGGGAAAGGTCTTATTAAGGAATTAATAAAACAAAATCCTAGTGTTATTAGAATTTTTAGTAGAGATGAATATAAACAATTTGAAATACAGAATCATTCTGATTTTGTTAGTGATTATAAAGATTTTAGATTTTTAATAGGTGATGTTAGGGATTATGAGAGAGTTGAAAGAGCTATGGAAGGTATAGATATAGTATTTAATCTTGCAGCTATGAAACATGTAGGATCTTGTGAGTATAATCCAACAGAAGCTATAAAAACTAATGTTGATGGAATGAATAATGTTATAAAGGCAGCTATAAAACATAATATTGAATGTGTTTTATTTACATCATCAGATAAAGCTATAAATCCTGTTAATACATATGGAGCAACTAAGATGCTTGCAGAAAAATTAGTACAGGCAGCTAATTATAGTAAAGGGAAAATTCAAACTAAATTTATTGCAGTTAGATTTGGAAATGTGATGGGATCAAGAGGTTCAGTAATTCCTTTATTTAAAAAACAGATTTTAGAGCAAAAAAGAATTACAGTAACAGATCCAACTATGAATAGATTTATGATGAGTCTCAGTAATGCAGTAAATCTTATGATGAAAGCTTGTGAAGTTTCAATTGGTGGAGAGTTATTTATTTTGAAAATGCCAGTTGTGAATATAGGTATTATGTCAGAAGTCATAGTTGAAGAGGTAAGTAAAAAGTATGATATAGACAAAAAAATGGTAAAAATAGATTATATTGGTTCAAAAGCTGGAGAAAAGTATCATGAAGAATTGATGACAGTAGATGAATCACACTACGCTAAAGATTTAGGGGATATGATAGCAGTTATGCCTACATCATATAACAATGATTATTATAAAAATTATTATAAAGAATATGATAAGTGTGAGTTTAAAAGTTATTCAGCAGAATTTATTAAAGATATAGAAAAACAAGAAGTGAGAAATTTAATTATTAGTGAAGGGATATTATAGGTGATATTATGAATGAAAAAATAGAAGTTTTAAATACAGCGAATGAGTATTTAGTTAATTTAAAAGGTGGAATAGAGAATTTAGTGTTGCTTATGAATGAAGAAAAAGAGCAACAAGGATGTAGCATCATATCAGAAGTTGCAGAGGGGATTGGATGGATACTAGATGTTGCTAGATTGACTTCAGACATTATTGGTGAAGCTGAAGGTATAGACGAGATGGATAATTTTCTTTCGGAAATAGTTGAAGCTTTAGAAAATGAGGATTATATATTAGTTTCAGACTTATTTAATTATGAAGTTTTACCTGTTTTAGAAAATTTGCATGAAGTTATTAAAACAAAAGTTTTAAACTAGGAGAGTTTATGAGTAATGTTGTATGTATAATTCAAGCTAGAGTTGGATCAACAAGGCTACCTAATAAGATTATGAAATGTATAAAAGGGAAAACAGTTTTAGAACATGTAATAGATAGAGTATCAAAAGCTAAATCAATAAATCGGATAGTTATTGCAACAACGAATAAAAACCATGATGATGTAATTAGTAATCTACTCAGTGAAAAAGGAGTAGATTATTATAGAGGAAGTGAGGAAAATGTACTTGAAAGGTATTATTTAGCAGCTAGAAAATTTAATGCAGATATAATTATCAGAGTGACAAGTGACTGTCCTCTTATAGATTATAGAGTAATAGACAAAATGGTAGAAATATATAAGGAAAATGAATTTGATTATTATAGCAATACAATAAAAAGAAGTTTTCCACGAGGACTGGATGTTGAAGTATTTAGTTTTAAAGCTTTAAAAGTAGCATATAAAAAAGCAAATTTAAGTTTTGAGAAGGAACATGTAACACCATATATTTGGAAAAGAAAAAATATGTTTAAGATAGGAGATTATTTATCAGATAGTGATAATAGCAATATAAGAATTACATTGGATACTATTGAGGACTTTGAGGTGATAAAAGATATTTATAGTAAATTTTATAAATTAAATGATATAAATATCGAAGAAGTAATTGAATATCTGAAGGAATTAGGCGAGAATGTAGGTAATTATGAGATAGAACAAAAGAAAGTTCAAGAAAAAATATTATTAAGGTGCGTTGAGGAGAGAAATATAGATTTACTTTTAGAGGTGAGAAATGATTCAGAGGTGAGAAAAAATTCATTTAACAGTGAGGTTATATCTAAGGAAAGTCATAAACAATGGTTTGAGGATAGAGATTTACAGAATAATAAGTATTATATTTTAACTGATGGAGTTTATGTGATAGGAAGCATTTATTTAATAAAAGATGATAATGGTTACAATATAAATTACGCAATTCATAGAGACTTTAGAGGGATGGGGTATGGTAAATTAATTATTACTTTAGCTGAAAAAGAGTTGGGAAGTGAAAAGATAATTGCAAAAGTAAAAAAAGAAAATTATATATCAAATAAGATTTTTATAGAACTGGGATACACTAAATTTAGTGAAAAAGGTTGTAATATATATATTAAAGAAATAGAGGTATGAGGTTTTGATTTTATATCTTTATTTCTATAGAAAAGGCTATTTTATGAAAGTATTTGTTTTGGCTAATGGTGGGACTAAGATTGGGATGGGACATATAATGAGAACTTTAGTTTTAGGTAAAGAACTTAAAAATGAAATACCAGTTATATATGTAATAACAAATAAAGAAGAGTTTAAACCAGCAATTAAAAAGGTCATAGATGAAAAGTTTAATTATATATATGAAGAAGATATTTTAAATGAAATATCAAAAGAAGATATTCTAATTATTGATAGATATGATTTAACAGAAAATGATTTAGTTTTTTATAAGTCTAAAGTTAAGTTACTTATGGTTTTTGATGATAATAATTTACTACCTTATTATGATGTAGATATAATTCTAAATCAAAATTTACATGGAGTTAATTTGAATTATAAGGCTAATAGTAATACAAAAATTCTAGTAGGTGGAGAGTATTCACTTTTAAGAGATGAATTTTTAGATAACAAACCAATAGAAATTAAAAAAGATATAAATAATATAATATTAACTGTTGGTGGAAGTGATAATTTAAACTTCACTCATAGAATATTAAAAGAAATTAAACACTTTAGTAGTACAATTAATGTAGTTATTGGTCCAGCTTTTAATGATAAAGAAATTTTAATGGGTGACTTTAAAGATTATCAAAATATAATATTTCATGAAAATGCTAATATGACAGAACTTATGAAAAAATCAGATTTAGCAATATCAGCTTGTGGGTCTACTATATATGAACTTTCATTTTTAGGAGTTCCTTCAATTGGAATAGTTATAGTAGATAATCAAGAAAAGCTTGGGCAGTATATATCAGAGAATAATATAGCTATTATTTCAAAAATTGAGGACATAAATAAAAATATTAAATCTATGAATTATGAGCTTAGAAAAAATTTAAGTGAGAATATGAAGAAATCAATTGACGGACAAGGAAAATATAGAGTTGCAAATGAAATTCTAAAGTCTATTAAGGAATAAAGAGTATTTTCGATAATTCAATTAGAGATAGTATGAAATGGGGGACAATATGAGTAATTTATTTGAAATTGATGGAGTTAAAATAGGTGGAAATGAAAAATGTTTTATCATAGCAGAGATGTCAGCGAATCATATGCAAAATTTTGATAGGGCAGTTGAAATTATAAAAAAAGCAAAGTGGGCAGGTGCTGATGCTATTAAGTTACAGACTTACACACCAGATACAATTACACTTGATTGTGATAATGAGTATTTTCAAATTAAGCAAGGAACTATATGGGATGGAACTACGTTACATAAGCTATATCAAACAGCATATACACCTTGGGAGTGGCAAGGAAAGCTAAAAGAAATAGCAGAGGAAGAAGGATTAGTATTTTTCTCATCACCTTTTGATTTTACATCAGTAGATTTCTTAGAAAGTATAGATATTCCTGCTTATAAGGTAGCATCATTTGAAATTACTGATATACCATTCATAGAATATATAGCAGCAAAAGGAAAGCCAGTTATTATGTCTGCAGGAATAGCTAGACTTGGAGATATTCAAGATGCTATAGACGCTTGCTATAGAATGGGGAATAGAGAAATTGCTATTCTAAAATGCACTTCAGCATATCCAGCACCAGTTGATGAGATTAACTTAAAAACAATGGTGAATATGAAAGAAACATTTAATTTAATAACAGGTTTGTCAGATCACACAATGGGAACTACAGTTTCAATTGCTTCAGTAGCAATGGGAGCAAAAATAGTTGAAAAGCATCTTACTTTGAGACGAGAAGATGGTGGTGCTGATAGTCAGTTTTCGATGGAACCAGAAGAGTTTAAAGAAATGGTTGATGCTATAAGAATGACTGAGAGGGCAATGGGAAAAGTAACTTATGATTTAAGTGAAAAGCAGAAAAATTCACGAGAACATTCAAGAAGTTTATTTGTTGTAAAAGATATAAAAGCAGGTGAAGTTTTTACAAATGAAAATGTAAAAAGTATAAGACCTGGCTTTGGAATAGCAACAAAATATATAAATGATATTTTAGGAAAAAAATCTACAAGGAATATAGAAAAAGGAACTCCAGTAAAATGGAATTTAGTAGATATAACTGAGGAGGATAAATAACATGAAAAATGTTTTAGTTACAGGTGGAGCCGGATTTATAGGGAGATGGCTTGTTAAAAATCTTTTAGAGGATGGTTACAAAGTTTTAGCTTTTGATAATTTATCTAATGGAAGCTTAGAGAATATAGAAGAGTTTAAAAATAATGAGAACTTTAACTTTGTAGAGGGAGATATTCAAAATGAAGTTTTACTAGATAAAGTTTTTGAAGAAAAGTTTGATATAGTATATCACCTTGCAGCATCTATAAATGTTCAAGATTCAATAGATGATCCAAAGACTACTTTCTATAATGATACAGTTGGAACTTTTAATATACTAGAAAGAGCTAAGTGGCAAATGTTTGGAAAGGATTCTCATATGGATGGAGAAGAGTGGCTTATAAAAGATGAAGTAAAAACCTATCCTTGTAAAGTGGTATTTATGAGTACATGTATGGTATTTGATAAGTGTGATAACCCAGATGGAATAAATGAATTACACCCAACAAAGCCAGTTTCGCCATATGGGGCAAGTAAAATAGGAGCAGAAAATTTAGTTGTTTCATATTACTTATCATATAAACTTCCAACAGTTGTTATAAGACCATTTAACACTTATGGTCCACATCAAAAAACTGGTGGAGAAGGTGGAGTTGTTGCAATATTTATAAACTCAGCTTTAAAGAATAATGATATTAATATCTATGGAACAGGGGAACAAACAAGAGATTTATTATATGTAAAAGACTGTGCTAAATTCATAAAAATGTCAGGATTAAATAGCAAAATAGATGGAGAGATAGTAAATGCAGGGACAGGTAGAGATGTGAATATAAATGAACTTGCAGATATTATTAGTAAAAATAGAGTTAGAGTTAATCATGTAAAACACATACATCCTCAGGCAGAGATAATGAAACTTTTATGTGATTCAAGAAAAGCAACAGAAATACTTGGTTGGGAACCAAACTATACTCTTGAAGAGGGAATTAAGGAAACAGAAATTTGGATACAATCAAATATGTAAAGTAGGTGAGTTAAATGAGTGATTTAGCTATAAATGGAGGGATTCCGGTAAGGGACACATATTTAGACTATGGGAAACAAAGCATAAGTGGTTGTGATATAGAGGAAGTTATAAAGGTATTAAAAAGTGGATATCTTACAACAGGACCTATGGTAGCAAAGTTTGAAAATGAAGTTGCAAAGTATGTAGGTTGCAAATATGCAGTCGCAGTTACAAATGGGACTGCAGCACTTCATATAGCAATGCTTGCATCAAATATAAAAGAAGGTGATGAAGTTTTAGTAACGCCTATGACTTTTGCAGCATCAGTAAATTGTATTTTATATTGTGGTGGAACTCCAGTTTTTATTGATATAGAAAAAGATACAGGAAATATTGATGTAAGTAAAATAGAAGAAAAGATAACAAGTAAAACAAAAGCTATAATAGCAGTAGATTTTGCGGGGCATGCAGTTGATATAGATTCAATAATGAAGATTGCAAAAAAGCATAATCTTATAGTAGTTGAAGATGCAGCTCATGCACTTGGTAGTGAATATAATGGAATAAAAGTTGGTAATAAAGCAGATATGACTACATTTTCGTTTCATCCAGTAAAGCCTATAACTACAGGTGAAGGTGGTATGGTAGTTACCAATTCTGAAGAGTTATATAAAAAACTATCATTGTATAGAACTCATGGAATAACTAGAGATAGTGGTATATTAGAAAATCAAGAAGAGGAAGCTTTTTACTATGAGCAACAATCTTTAGGTTATAATTATAGAATTCCAGATATAAATTGTGCACTTGGAATTAGTCAATTAACAAAAATAGATTACTTTATAAAAAAGAGAAGAAGTATAGTTGAAAAGTATAACGAGCTTTTAAAAGAATTTGATTGTATAGAAACACCTATTGAAAAAGATTATTCAAAATCAGGTTATCATATATATGTAATTAAATTAAAACTTGATAAGATTAAAAAATCAAGAAATCAGATATTTAAAGAACTGAGAGCAGAAAATATAGGTGTTAATGTTCATTATATACCAGTTTATTATCATCCTTATTATAAAGATTTAGGATATAAAAAAGGTTTGTGTGAAAATACAGAAGAGTTTTATGAAAAAATAATAACACTTCCGTTATATCCAAAAATGAAAAAGAAAGATATAGAAGATGTTATAACAGCATTAAGAAAAATTTTAAAATAAGAAAATATAGATTCTTTTCACAAACAATAGTGGAAAGAATCTTTTGTTTGAAAAAATATCTGTTAAAAAGTATTGAAAGTTACAAAGTTTTAATCTGTATGTGTTATAGTTTTAAGAGTTAATAAAGTTATATTAAGAAGTAACTATTTGGAGGAAAAGAAATTTGAAACAAGAAACAATACAGTATAGAGGATATAATGATTTTAAGTGTACAGCAGATAAGTGCAGACACACTTGTTGTATGGGATGGCAGATAAATATAGATGATAAGACTTATAAGAAGTATGAGGATTCTACATATTTAAAGAAGGATATGAGTTTGAATTTTATTAAGGGTAGAAATGAAGAAGAGGGCGATATTATTTCTATGAAGCTTACTAAGGATGGTTTTTGTACTTTTTTACAGAAGGATTTTCTGTGCGAGCTTCATTCTAAGTGTGGTGAGGATTTTTTATGTGATACATGTAGAATTTACCCAAGGGGAATTAATGTTGTTGGAAAGGTTATAGAGAAGCATTTATATTCTTCTTGTCCTGCTATGGTTGAGGGCTTTTTATTAAATAATGATAAGCTTACTTTTGAGATGTTAGAGAATGATTATGATAAGGAAGAGATTGATAAGACTATTGAGTTTGAGTCAGAGATTGAGGAACAATTATTTAAAGAGATAAGAGGGTTTACAATAGAAGCACTTCAAAGTGACTATATAAGTTTTGAGGAAAAGTTTATAGTGATAGGTCTTGCTTATAGTAATTTTGATCCACTTATGACTAATAGAGAGTTTGAAGAGGTTAGAAGACTTATAGCTATTTATACAGAGATGATAGAGGATTCTAGTATAATACCACAGATGGAAGCTACAAGTATGCATAATGAGATAAAAACAGTAGTTTTAGATGAAATTTCAAAGTTTAATTTAGAGGGCAAGTTAGAAGAAATCTTAGTAAACTTATTAAATGTTTTAGATGAGAGTGCTAATGGAATAGATGGTAAGTTTAAAGAGAAGTATGATTTGTATGAAAAGAATAATAGTGTTTATATTCAGAACTATTTAGTAAATGCAGTTTACTCTTCAGGAACTCCATTTACAAGTTATGAGGTTATGGATAGTTATACTTTATTAGTAATTAAGTATATGATATTTAAAACTTATATGAAAGCTGTTAAGGAAGATATAATTACAGATGAAAATTTTGTGGATATAGTAGCTCTTAGTAGTAGATCATTTGACCATAATAAAATGGGTGTGGATGTTCTTATATCAGAACTACAAATTTTATCTAAGATTAGTGGAGATGTAGTTGGTGTTTTAGTTAATTTGATAAGATAATTATTTATATGAGAGAGTTGAATGTTCAGCTCTCTTTTTTTTGATGCATTTTTTAGGAGAAATTAAAGATAAGGTAGATAAGTGACGATATAGATATTAGGAAAATACGAAATTAAAATTTGATATATATATGGAGGTTAATTATGAGATTACATAATAATATGATGTCACTTAATGTTTTTAAGAACTACCAAAATAATTTAGTTGATAATGCAGCAGCACTTAAAAGGGTATCTTCAGGAAGTAAGATTATGAGTGCAAAGGATAACCCAGGGAAGCTTGGGCAAAGTGAAAACTTTAAATTACAGCTTAGAGGACTTCAGGCAGCTAAGAAGAATGTTCAGGATGGAGTTTCTATGATGCAGACTGCTGATGGAGGTTTATCTGGTATGTCAGAATCTCTTATAAGAATGAGGGAGCTTACAGTTAAGGCTGGAAATGATACTTTAAGTTTAGATGATAAGAAAGTTATTCAAAATGAAATAGAACAGTTAAAAGAGGGTATTAATGACCTTGCAACTAATACAGAGTTTAATGGAGTTAAACTTTTAGGTGATGAGGGTGTTACAAATAATGAGAATCCATCATCACATTCAATGGCAGCAGGTATTAATTCTGGTGATGATATATTTATTCCAAGTTTTAATTTAAATTGTAGTGTGCTTACTGATAAAAATGGAAATAAGTTATCTGATGTTGATGTGGTGAATGAAGATACTGATAAGGCATTAGAAACTATTGATGTAGCAATGCAAACAGTTAGTGATATTAGAAGTAAGTATGGTGCACTTGAGAATAGATTTGAAAATCTTGGTGCTATGCATGAGAGTAATAGTTTGATGCTTGAGAGAGCAGATTCTAATATAACAAGTGCTGATGTGGCAAAAGAGATGATAGAATTCTCAAGAACTAATATTTTAATAGAGGCTAGTAATTATATGATGGCACAGACTAATGAACTTCCAAATGAAGCTTTAAGAGCTATAGAAAGAATATAAAATTAGATTGTAATTTAATTTATACAAATCTTTAGCGAAATTAGGGAAATTATGTGTGAACAAAGTGTAATTTTTGTAAAAAAATGTATTATTGAAAAGTTTATTAAATTAAAAATTCTGATAAAATTCGTAAGAAATTTGTCGGAATTTTTTTTATATCTTTAAAAAAGTATATACAAATAAATTAATGGTAAAAAAAGTTAAATAGTAGCTTGAAGAGAATTAAACAAATGGTAAAAAATAAGCCTAATAATTAATAAATGATTAATAAATTGAGAATAAATTTAGAGTATAGACAAAAAAGTATACAAATTTTTAAACGTCTATGTATAGAAAACTATACCTTTTAAGGGTATAATAGCAATAAGAAAATATTAATGGAATTATGTCTATAAAAAGGGAAAAAACTACAAAATACACATATGGGGTGAGAAAATGTCTGTATATATGGATTCAGGTTCTTATACGTACGAATTAATTAAACAAGGGCTAGATACAGCTAATATGAGAACAAAGGCGATAGCTAATAATATTACTAATGCAAATACTAAAGACTATAAAAAATATAATATTAGTTTTGAAGATACATTAACTGATGTAAGCTCTGAACTTCGTAGGAATGGAAGAGTAGAACTTAGTAAAAAAGAAATTGGAAGTATAGAAATGAAGAAAGATACAACAACATCAATGAGCGCTAATGGTAATAATGTTGACCTTGAGGTAGAAAAAACAAATCAGGCAGCAAATACGCTTTTATATAATGCTTTAATAGGAAAAGCTAATTCAAAGCTTTCAACTAAGAAGTACATAATAAGTGGAGGTAGATAGGTATGACAAATGGTATGTTTGCAGCAATGCGAATTAGTGCTAGTGGACTTGCAGCAGAGAAGCTTCGAATGGATGTTATAGCATCTAATGTGGCGAATCATACAGTTACTAGGGGTGAAGATGGGAAACCTTATGTTAGAAAAATAGCTGTCTTCCAAGAAAATTTAGATAATGCTATGGGAATGAATGGTGTTAAGGCAGTTGGAGTTATAAATGATGATTCAGATCTTAAACTTAAGTATGACCCAGGTCATCCAGATGCAGACCCCAAAACAGGGTACGTAGCAATGCCAAATGTTAATGTTTTAAATGAAATGGCAGATGTTATAGCAGCTTCAAGGAGTTATGAGGCAAATGTTGATACAATGAATGCTTCAAAATCAATGTTTATGAAAGCATTAGAAATTGGGAAATAGGGGATAGAGTAATATGGAAGTAAATAATATTTTAGCAAATCAATATAATAAAGTTTCAGATATAAATAATAACTTGTTTTTACAACAAACAAATGAAGTAGAAGAACAAGATGGAAGTGGAGCAATTAGTTTTTCACAGGCTTTAAAAGAACAATTAGATGTTGTAAATAATAAACAGATAGAGGCAGATATTGCTACACAAAAAATGATTCAAGGTGAGGACATAGCTATACATGATGTTATGCTTGCGGGAGAAGAGGCAAAGGTTTCATTACAACTTGCTATGCAGGTTAGAAACAAATTAGTTGAAGCATTCCAAGAGATAAACAGAACTCAAATTTAGCTTTGGTAAGGGGTAAGAGATAATGGAAAAGGTTAAAGGATTCCTTAATAGTATTCTAGAGAAGTTTAAGGCAATGGGAAGAGTAGCTAGGATTTCCATTATAGTTGCTTTAATTTCTATAATAATAGGTATTATTTTAGCAGTTGCATATTCAGTGAATAGTAAATATCAAGTTTTATTTACAGGTCTTGAAGGTAAAGATGCAAAGATGGTAACAGAAAAACTTAAGGAATTAAAAGTAGACTTAAAGGTAAAAGATGATACTATACTTGTTCCAAAAAAAGAAGTGGATAGTTTAAGGTTAGAACTTGCTCCAAGCCTAAGTGGAGGAAGTATAGGTTATGAATTAATGGATGAGGGTAGTTCTTTTGGTATAACATCAGAAGAGTTTGCACTTAAAAAGCTTAGAATGACTCAAGGTGAAATAGAGAAAACAATTAAAAGTTTTCCTCAGATAGAAAATGCTAGAGTCCATATAACACTTCCAAAAGAAACCGTTTTTGTGGATGAAACAGAAGATGGAAAAGCGGCTGCTTATATAGAACTTAAATATGGTGAGAGTTTAGAACCATCACAAGTTAAGTCAATAGTAGCACTTATATCATCATCAGTATCTAATATTCCAAAAGAGAATATAGAAGTAGTTGACCAGAATATGAAGCTTCTATCAGAGGGGATATTTAGTGAAGAGGGTGAGGGGACAATAGCATCAGGCGAGGCTATTTCAAATCAAAGAAAACTTGAGGCTGATTATGAAAAAGAACTTGAGAGTAGTGTTTATGATTTATTAAATCCTGTTATTGGTTCAAGTAAAATAAAAACACAAATAAGTGTTGAGTTAGATTTTGATTCAAAGCAAAAAACAGAGGTTACAGTAGACCCTAATAAGGTTATAAAAAACCAAACTACTATAAAAGAGTCAAATGGTTCAGGGGCAATAAGTACAGGGCCAGTTGATGATAATATGAGTAATAATATAGAAGATACTGATGGGACTGGTTCTAATAGAGAAGAGCAAAGTACAGAGTATGAAATTGGTAAAACAGAAGTTAAAAATATAAGTGCTCCAGGGGAAGTTAAAAGAGTAACAGCATCAGTAGTTATTGATGGAAAACTTGATAAAAACACTATTGAGGCAATAAAAGAATTAGTTGGAACTGCTATTGGTTATAAGCAAGGTAGAGGAGATCAGATTTCTGTGCTTAGTATGACTTTTGACCAAGAGGAAAAAGAAGCTGCAAAAGAGCAACTTGATCTTATGGCAGGACAAGCTAAAACAGAAAAGATTACAAAAGCAATTGTGATAGGAGTAATTCTTGTTATAGCAATAATCTTATTAGCATTCTTAGTTAGTAGAGTAAAAAGAAAGAAAGATGAAAATGAAGAGGAAGAAGATTCAAGAAGACTTAATGTTGTTATAGATGATGATTCTATGAAGAACTTTGATCCAATTGATTTTGATATAAAAGATGAGAAAACTCATGTAGAGAGTGAAATTAAAAACTATGCAAACAAAAAGCCAGAACAAGTAGCAGATGTTATTAAGTCATGGCTAAATGAAGAGGAGAGGTGATAGCTTTGGCTAAGGAAAGTAAAAAGTTAACAGGCATACAAAAGGCTGCAATTTTATTTATAACACTCGGACCAGATGCCTCAGCTAAAATCATAAAAAAGTTACCAGAACATGAGATTCAAAAAATAACATATGAAATTGCGAATATAAATTCTGTAAGTTCAGCTCAAAGAGAAGTAATTATGGGTGAGTTTTTACAGATGAATCAGGCTAGAGATTATGTTAAGGAGGGTGGGGTAGACTATGCAAGAACAGTCTTATCTCAAGCTCTTGGAAATCAAAAAGCAAATGAAATTATTTCTACTATAACAGAAATAACTCAAAAAAATAGACCATTTGGAATTGCAAGAAAAGTAGATGCAGGACAGATACTTAATGTGATTTCAGGAGAGCATCCGCAGACAATAGCATTAATACTTTGTTATTTGCAGCAAGATAAAGCAGCACAAATACTTGCAGAACTTCCAGAGAGTTTGCAAAGTGATGTAGCATATAGAATTGCAACAATGAGAAATACATCACCAGATGTTATTAAAGAAATTGAAAAAGTATTAGAGAGTAAATTATCATCAGTTGTAAGTACAGAAGTCACAGAAATTGGTGGAATTGAAACTCTTGTAGGAATGCTTAACCAAGTTGATAGAACAACAGAAAAGAATATTACAGAGTCACTAGAGATTGAAGATTCAGAACTTGCTGACAAGGTTAAAAGTAGCATGTTTGTATTTGAAGATATTATTAGTATTGATGATGTTTATATTCAAAGAATTCTTAGAGAGGTTGATGTTAAAGAACTTGCACTTGCACTTAAAGGCTCATCAGGTGAGGTTGCAGAAACTATATTTAAGAATCAATCCAAAAGAGCTGCTGCGTCGCTTAAAGAAGATATGGAATTCCTTGGACCGGTTAGACTTATGGATGTTGAGAAAGCACAACAAGGTATTGTTTCAATTATAAGAAGACTTGAAGAGGCAAACGAAATTATATTAGCAAGAGGTGGAGAAGATGCAATCATCTTATAGTGTTATAAAAAGTCCAGCGGTTGAGGTTAAGGAAAACATAGATATAAAGACATCATATACTAATGGGTATAAACCTCAGAATATAGCTATGGATACAGATGAAGATGTTGTAAGAGCAAAAGAAAGTCTTGAATCAATGAGAAAATTAATTCTAGGTAGTGTTAATAGGGAAAAAGAAGAAATAGTAAAAACTGCTTATGAAAAAGCAGAGGCTATAGAGAAAGAAACTTATCAAAAAGCTTATAAGGAAGGTCTTGCTAATGGCAGGGAAGATGGATATAAGGAAGCTTACGAAGAAAATATAAAAATTGCAGAACAACTTATAAAAGATGCTAAAGAAATATTAGATAATACGAATATTGAATATGAAAAATATCTTGAAGCAAAGAAAGCAGAAGTTATAGATTTTGCATATCAGGTTACAGAGCATATTTTAGAGAAAGAACTTAAAAAGGAAGATGGTATAAATGATTTTGTAGCAAAAATTTTTATAAGTTCTAAGAGTAGTAAAAGTTTTGCTATAAGGTGTAACCCAGAGCAGATAGAGTCTGTTAAGGAGAGAATTAATAAAGAAAAATTAGCACTTGGAATTAGCACAGAAGTATTTTTTGGAGCAGATGAAAATATTACAATGGGAAATGCATCTATTCAACTAGGAAATGGAAGTGTAGAGGTTGGAATAGACAATGCACTTGAGAGTATAAAAAAAGAAGTATTTTAGCTTGATAGGAGGAAGTATGTTAGATATTGATTTTTCTTTAATGAGTAAGAAGATAAAAGAAACAACAGCATATAGTTATGAGGGAAAAGTCACTAAACTTATAGGACTTACTATCGAGGTAGAGGGCATAAGGGCTGCTATGGGAGAACTTTGCACAATTTTCACTGATAATGGTAATGAAATAAAAGCTGAGGTTGTTGGTTTTAGGGAGAAGGAACTTTTATTAATGCCCATAGGTGAACTTCAAGGAATAGCCCCAGGTTGTAAGGTTGTACCAGAGGGAAAGCCGCTTAGTGTAAGATGCAGTGATGAACTTCTTGGGAAAATACTTGATGGAGTTGGAGAACCTTTTGATGGTAAGGGAATTGAAAATGGAGATTATTATCCATTAGATAGACTTCCACCAGATCCAATGAAAAGAAAAAGAATAAAAGATATTCTTCCAACAGGTGTTAGAGCTATTGATGGCTTTTTAACTTGTGGAGAGGGTCAAAGGATTGGAATATTTGCGGGAAGTGGAGTTGGTAAAAGTACAACTCTTGGGATGATTGCAAGAGAAGCAAAAGCAGATGTAAATGTAATTGCACTTATAGGAGAGAGAGGTAGAGAGGTTCTAGAATTTATAGAAAAAGATTTAGGACCAGAGGGTATGAAAAAATCGGTTGTAGTATGTGTTACATCAGATAAATCTCCACTTCAAAGACTTAAAGGTGCACTAACTGCCACAGCGATTGCAGAATATTTTAGAGATAAAGATAAGAAGGTAATTCTTATGATGGACTCAGTTACAAGATTTGCAATGGCTCAAAGAGAGATAGGACTTGCTATTGGTGAGCCACCAGCTACAAAGGGGTATACACCTTCAGTTTTTGCAATGCTTCCAAAGCTTATGGAGAGGGCAGGAACTTCAGAAAAAGGTTCGATAACTGCTTTTTATACAGTTTTAGTTGATGGAGATGATTTTAATGAGCCTATAGCTGATACTGTTAGAGGTATCCTTGATGGACATATAGTTTTATCAAGAAGTTTAGCTCAAAAAAACCACTATCCAGCTATTGATGTTTTAAATTCAGTTTCAAGACTTATGCCAAGTATTGCAACAAATAAACATAAAGATATAGCTTCAAATCTTAGAGATATGCTTGCTACATATAAGGAATCGGAAGATTTGATAAATATAGGTGCTTATGCAAGAGGAGCTAATAGAAAACTTGATAAAGCAGTTGATTTAAATCAACATATTATAACTTTCTTAAGACAAAAGATAGATGAAAAAGCAGAATTTGATAACACAATGAATTCATTAGATGTATTAGGTAGGAGATAATTTAAATGGAAGCAGGATTTAAATTTAAACTAGAAAAAATTCTTGATATGAGATTAAAGAAAGAAGAAGAAAGTGCAATTGTTTTTAAAAATGCACAAAGAGCAAAGCAAGTAGTAAAAGATAAACTTGATTCATTAGAAGGTGATTTTAATAAGCATAATAAACTTTCAAGTTCAGATACTGTTGTTTACCAAAAGATAAAAAGAATCTATATGCAAAATGTTAGTAAAGCGATTGAGATTACTAAAAAAGAGTTAGAGCAAAAACATAAGGTTGTAGAAGAAAAAAGAGTTGATGTTCTAAATAAGCAGATAGAGAGAAAGACTGTAGAAAAACTTAAAGAGAAGCAGTACAAAAATTTTATTGAGGAAAGAAACAGGTTAGAGAATGTTGCAAATGATGAGTTTGCATTATTTGCACATTTTAGAAATCTTGAAAGGAGGTGAGAAATATGAGACTTAATACGGTTAATGTTATAAAAGTAGACTTTTCAAAAAATAATAAAGCCAGTGATAAAAAATATGATGGGGCTGTAGATGAAACATCATTTGAAGATATGTTAGCTAAAAGAAATGCATCAAAAAATGATAGAGAAATTAAAGATTCAAAAGGTAGCAAAGATAATTTTGATAAAAAGGTAAGTTCAAAAAATCTTAAAAAAGAAAATAATATAGAAAGTGAAGAGATAATACAGGAAACTGATGAATTAACAGTTGATTCTATAATGGATATCCTTGGGATAGATAATGTCATAGGAATTCCAGAGTATGAAACAATAGAAAATGCTAATAATCAGTTAGAAGATGTAGATATGGTATCTCTTTTAAGCATGTTGTTTTTAGTGAGTAATAACGAAAGTATTGCTGTTCCAGATTTACAGAATAATAAAGAAATAATAGATTCAGTAAAAGAAACAATGAATCAATTTTTTTTAGGAAATAAACTTCCAAATAATTCTTTAGAAGGAATAGATTTGAATTTGGATGAACTAAATGATGTAAAAGGTTTCTTAGAAAATATATTAGGCAAAATGAATTTAACTAATATAAAGGAATCTTTTAAAAATGAAATATCTAAAAATAGTGAATTTAAAGAAGAGATAATCAAAGTTTTAAATACTATGAATTTAAGTAGTCAGGATATAAAGGAAAGTTTAGAAAATATAAATCCTAAAAATCCTGAATTTAAAGAAGAGATAATCGAAGTTTTAAATAAAATGGATTTAAGTAGTAAAGATATAAAAGAAAGTCTGAAAAGTATAAATCCTAAAGATAATGAGTTTAAAGAGATGATAATTAAAGCTTTAAATGAAAAAGGATTAAGTAATGAGGACATAAAAGAATTTAATATTAGTTTAAAAGGCTTAGAAGTTTCTAAAGCTACAAAAAAGCCAGAAGTATTAGCTAAAGTAATTTCAAATGAAGAAGGGAATACAGTTTTAGATATAAAAACAAAGGTAGATAGTAGCAAACAAAGCAATGGAAATTTGCAGGATTCGAATACTAAAGAAAGTCAACTTGGAAAACAAGAATCAAGTAAAGAAGATGATTTTTTATCAAAACTTTTAGCAGGTGATAAATCAAACTTTGATATGAACTTGCAAAGAGTGAAAGATTTATCTAGTGTTCAAAAAACTGATTCAAAACTTACTATAAATAAAGAAAGTATAAATGCCGATATTAAAAATACTATGGTGCATATGACAAAAGTTAATATGAAAGAGCTTATTGTAAAAGTTAACCCAGGTAATCTTGGAGAAATATCTATAAAACTTATTGCAGAGGCTGACAGTATGAAGGCAGTTATAAAAGTAAGTTCAAGAGAAACTTATGCACTTATAAGTGGACAAGATATAAAGCAATATCTTGGAAATGAAAGCATAAAGATTTCAAATGTTGAAATAGAACTTTATAAAGATGATACAACATTCTTTAATGAATCAAACGAGTTTATGGGTAGGGATGAGTCAAAAAGAAATTACAATGGGTCATCAAAAAATGAGTTTATGGAGTTTGAGGATGAGGTAGAGGAAGAAATTAGTCTATCATCACTTGATATCATAATTTAGGGGGATAAGATGGATTTTAGTAGAGCAATAGCAAAAAATAATGCAAATTATAATACTACTGATAGAGGAACACCAATAGTTAAGCCTGGTGAGGATATGGATAAGGATGCTTTTCTTACTATATTATCAGCGCAGCTTAGAAATCAAGACCCTATGGCAGGGGATCAAGATTCTACTCAGTATGTTACACAAATGGCACAGTTTTCAACAATGGAGCAAATGCAAAATTTAAATAAAACTATGACAGATTATTCAGAGCAAAACTTAGTTGGAAAAGGGGTAACAGTAGATGTCCTAGATTCAAATGGAAAGCCTTACACAGGGATAGTTAAGTCTGTAAATACAGAGGGAAGTTCAACTAGCATATCTATGGAAGTTAGTGAGAATGGAAAAAATGTATACAAAGAGTTTCCAGTAGAATCAATAGTTTCAATTTTAGAAGTTCCAAACTTCTCGCTGCCAGCTATAAATAATGTTAATGGTAATACATCATTTTTACTTGCAAGTTCATTTATTGGAAAAGAGGTAAAACTTAGTGAGAAAAATAGTAGTGATGAAAATTATGTGGGTAGTGTTATAGGTGCTTTTAAGGATAATGGGGTAATAAAAGTAAATGTAAAACTTGAAGATAGTGAGGAAGTAATTGCAGTAACTATTGATAAAGTAGTGAGTGTTGGGGATGTAAATACAGAAGCAAACACAGAAACTAAGCCAGAAGAAGACAAAGATGAAACGACAGAAATAAAGCCAGACGAAAATCAAGAATAAGTATAGGTGAGATAGTTGAATTATAGAATTATTAATGGAAGGCCATATGGAGCATACAATATTGATAATTTAAATTCAGATAATTTAAGTCAAAATAAAATTCAGATTAATAAAGAGGAAAGTAGTTTTTCTGAAATATTAAATGGCAAGCTTACTGACAACAATGGTTATAGCTTTAAAGTTTCAAAGCATGCAAGTGAAAGGCTTAGAGAGCTTGGGTTTACAGATAGAGATTATAAAAATATAGAAAATGCTATGGAAAAAGCTAAGAAAAAAGGGTCGAAAAATACAGTTATTGTTTATAGAGATTCTGCGATTGTTGCAAGTATAGAAAATAATATAATAATAACAGCAGTTCACAAGAATAGGGCAGATGATAATGTATTTACAAATATAGATAGTGCAGTAATTTTATAAGCTGGACCAATATGGAGGCTTAAAACTTTATGGAATGATTGAAATAAAGTTAATTAATGCAAATCAATTTTAGGGGGATTTTTAAATGTTAAGGTCAATGTATTCAGGAATATCAGGTATGAAGGTCAATCAAACAAAATTAGATGTTATAGGTAATAATATTGCTAACCTTGGAACTACAGGGTTCAAGGCATCAACAGTTAAGTTTCAAGATATGCTATCACAGAATATGGCAGATGCCACAGCACCAACTGCAAGTCAAGGGGGAGTAAACTCACAGCAAGTAGGTCTAGGAGTTCAGCTTGCAAGTATTGATACAGTTATGACTCAAGGAATGCTTCAACCTACAGGGAGAAATCTTGACTTAGCACTAGATGGCGGTGGATTCTTTATGGTAAGTAAAGGACCAGAAGTTTTTGAAAATGATGATTTACAAGTAAGTCATAAGCCAGGTTCACATACACTTTCTTCAAATGATAGTGGAAGTGAAATGATGTATACAAGAGCTGGTACATTTATTTTAGACCAAGCTGGAAATCTTTTAACATCTGATGGTTATAGAGTAATGGGATACCCTGTAACAAATGATGATAATGCAGTGGCGCCAACAGGGAATTCTCCAGAGGCAGTAAAACTAAGAGAACTTGACATAAGATTTGGCCCAGGGTCACAACTTAATGGATATAAAGTAGAGCTTGGAGCTGTAGGGCCTGGGACTGTGACGGATGCGATTGTTGATAAAGAAAGCAAAGTAATAAAAATTAGTGGTGATTTTTCAAAAGGTTCTACTATAGAAGTAGATGCCATTGAAAATGCTGCAAATAAAGCACTTTCAACTGCTGGAATATCACAAAGAATGAATGTTTTTGGCAAAATTCCAGAGTTTAATAATTTAGGAAGCGATAGAGTTGAAGGGGGTTCAGATGCAACCTCACCAAATTCAGTATCACTTATGGGAATGACATTTACATTCACAGAGGGTTCTGATTTTAATGGATATACATTTAAAATAGGAGATATTCAAGCAGATAAAGCAAGTGCAGATTTTGATGAAGATCAAAAAGTTGTTACTATAAATGCTAACTTCTTAGATGCATCTGCAATAGATAAAAATATGATACTAGATGCAGTAAATGCAGCACTTCCAAAAAGTTTTAATCAAACTGTAGAAGTTATAGGAAACCCAGCACAAATTCCAGGGATTAAAAGTGAAGTTGATGGTGGAGAAAATGGAAAGCAACCATCTAATGTTGTAGATGATAATGATAAAGTTTTGATAGGATTTGATAAGGATATTTTATCAGAAAATATGGGAGCATTAAATGGTTATAAGTTTGTAGTGAGTAAAGGTGATAAATTTGAAACTGATATAAATAGAAATGAAAAAACTATTACGATTGATTATAAAGATGCAGCAACAGATGAAGCTCAGGTTCTTGAGAATATAAAAAAGTGGTTCCCAGATGTAGCTGTAAATGAAATTAATTTAGATGGTTTTGGTGGGAAAACTTACAGTGTAAAAGAGGGAGCTAATAAGACTGCACCAGAGCAAATAGAAGTTGGTGGATTTAGCATAAAGTTCCCTAAAGGTGAAGAATTAAATGGAATTAACTTTGAGATCGTAGATATTGAAGGTAGTGTAGATGATACAGAAATAATTTCGAAAAATGGAAAAATAGAAACTATTAGAATATCTGGAAACTTCCTTGATAGTGGAATGTTAGACTCAGATACATTAGAAAATAAAATAAATGATTTATTAAAAACAGAATTAAATAATCCGAATTTTGAAGGTGTTACTATCTCAGGTAGAGCTAAGATTGATATGGATTCTGAGTCAGAAATGATTGATGGTGGAGCAGAGTTTAGATCACCAGAAAATCAATCAGTATTTGGATTCGATTTTGCTTTTGACGAAGGTGCAGCTTTAAATGGATACAAAGTAGTGATGGGAGATATTTCTCAGAACACAGCAATAGATGCAAAAATATCTGAAACAGATAAAACTATTGTGCTAAGTGGAGATTTTACGAATGTAGGTAATAATGCAGCAAGATCGGTAACTAATGTTATAAACAAAGCTTTAGAGGCAAAAGGTATAAATCAAGGAGTTACAGTTTCAGGAGAACCACAAAATATGGGAGTTACGGACACTGAAGACATAATAGGTGGGACACCAGTACAAAGTTTAACAGAAGATGGAATTATTAATTTTGTTGATGGTACACAAAATGTTAAAGCTTATGATGAAGGTCTTAAAACTTTAAAAATTCCAGATACAGTTAGAATGCCAGGAAGTGATGTAGAACTTAGAGTTAAATCATTTAATATTGACCAACAAGGTGTTATAAATTGTATTTTAGAAGATGGTTCAGTTGCAGCAGTAGGTCAACTTGCTATAGCTAACTTTAAAAACCCAGAGGGTCTTTCAAAAATGGGTGGAAATCTTTATTCACAATCAGCTAACTCAGGTGATGCTACTATTAGAAGTGGAGTTGGGACAACAGGTGAGGATAACTCAAAGGGATATGCATCGACTATTCAAGGAATGGTAGAGATGTCAAATGTTGATTTAGCAGAGCAATTCACAGATATGATAACAACTACTAGAGCTTTCCAAGCAAGTGGAAAGATAATTAATACAGGTGATGAGATACTACAGGATATAATAAACCTTAAAAGATAATTAATATCTTATTATCAGATAATTTTTAATTTTGCTATAGGGAGTTTAAAACTCCCTAGTAGTATAAAGAGAGGGAAAAGGATGATTATATTAACAGCTTTAAATAATAAAGAATTTTATTTAAATCCAGACCATATAGAGAAGATGGAATCGGTGCCAGAAACTGTGTTAACTCTTAGTAATGGTAAGAAATATATAGTTACAGAATCAATTGATGAAGTAATTGATTTAATTGTTAGGTTCAAGAAAAGAATTTTTAAGGGTGATTTTTAATTTAGGAGGAGTATCAGATGAAAAAATCAGATGCACTTACCTTTGTCGGTGTAATACTTGGTGTAGGAATGATAGTTTGGGGGATGATGGGAGAGTCTGGTCTGGGAATATTCTGGGACATGCAATCTCTAGCAATAACTATAGGGGGATCATTTGCAGCACTTTTAATTACTTATTCAATTAATGATATTAAATCAATAGGTAAATTATTTGGGCAAAGTACAAAAGAGATTACAACTTCAGGGGAAGAACTTATTGCTAAGTTTTCTATTATATCAACAAAAGCTAGAAAAGAAGGACTTTTATCATTAGAAGAAGAAGTAAATTCTTTGGAAGATTTATATATGAAAAAAGGACTTCAAATGGTTGTAGATGGAGTTGATGGGGAAACAATTCAAGAAATATTAGAACTAGAAATAGAGCAAATGGAAGCAAGACATAAAAAAGGAGTTGCCCTTTTTAGAACTTGGGGAGAGTATGCACCAGCTTTTGGTATGGTAGGTACCCTTTTAGGTCTTATAAAAATGCTTTCAAACCTTGGTGGAGATGCATCTGCAATAGCAGAAGGGATGTCTATTTCGCTTATAACAACATTTTATGGTTCAGTTTTTGCTAACTTAGTATTTTTGCCAATAGCAAATAACCTAGACTTAAAAAGTAAAAAAGAAGTTTCAGGAAGAGAAATGATGCTAGAGGGGATACTTTCAATACAAGCAGGAGTTAACCCAAGAGTTGTTGAAGAAAAATTAATTACATATCTTACACCAACAGAGAAGCTTGCTTATTTAAATAGAAGTAAGAAAGTGGAAGAAGGGGATATTGATTAATGGCTAGAAAGAGAAGAAAAAAAAGTGAAGAGCCTCAAGCAAGTGGTGGGTGGCTTGCAAGTTTTGCAGATACTATGACCCTTCTTATGACTTTTTTTGTACTTCTATATTCAATGGCAGAGGTTGATTCTGAAAAGATTAAGCAAATGTCAGTAGCATTTCAAGAAGTGTTTCAAGGGCAAAGTGCAGATTCTATACATGAATTTGATTTGCATGATGGAGAAGTGCCTATTGTAGGTGGAGAAACTGAATTAGAAACTCCAACAATTCCAAATGAGTCAGAAGAAGATTATACATATGAAGAGTTAAAGCGATATATAGAAGAAAATAAATTAGAGAGTAGTATTACGCTTGAAAGAACAAAAGATGGGATAATGTTACAACTTGGAGAAAATGTCTTATTTAAGTCTGGTGAATCAAAATTTAGTAATACAGCAATATTAGATAAAATTTCGGAAGTAATATTAAAAACAACAGGGGATGTTGAAATTGAAGGTCATACAGATAATATTCCTTTAAATAGAAATGGACAAAGTAACTGGGAACTTTCAGTAGAGAGGTCAGTAAATGTTGTTAGATATTTTATAGAGGGTAAGAAAGTAGAAGCTAGTAGATTATCAGCAGTAGGTTATGGAGAGTATAAGCCAATAGCTGATAATAGTACACCACAGGGCAGAGGTGCTAACCGACGAGTATCGGTATTATTTGTATCTTCAGATGATTAATTTTTTGAGGGAGGGATTAATTTGGCTAAAGATAAAAATGGAGATAAAAAATCAAGCGGAATGACTACTAAAAAAATGATGCTTATAGGTAGTGTATTTCTTATTTTAACATTTGTGATTACTTTTATGAGTGTATCATTTATGATGAATAAAAATAGTGATAAAGCAGGAGATAAAGTAGTTAAGGAAGCTGAAAAAATTATAGAAACAGAACATCTTCCACTTGGTGAGGATTTTATAGTAAATCTTGCTGAGGTTGGTACTAAGCGATATATAAAAGCAAATGTAACAGTTGCTTATAATATTGAAGATGAAAAGTTTATAGAAGAATTAGATAAAAATATAGTTGTGTTAAGGGATGCAACTATAACTTATTTAAAAGGAAGAACAGAAGAACAATTAAAAGATTTAGATGGACTAAAAAATGAGCTTGTAAAAGAGCTTAACAAACAGTTAAAGGTAGACTCTACAATAGTAGATGCTTACTTCCAAAGCTTTTTAATTCAATAATATACACAAGAGGAGAGGCAGCATGGGATTTACAGAATACTTCTTTTTTATATTTAAGTTAGTATTTTTTTCAGCAGGGCTACTATTAATATTAGTAGTTTTGCTAAGAAAAACTAAAGAGAAAATGGATAAGTTATCAAGTGGAAAGTATGTAAAGATAATTGAAAAAACACAAATAAGCAAAACAGAGGCTATTTATGTTTTTAAAATGGGGGAAGAAGGAAGTGTTGTTCTCTCATCTGTTAAAGGTATGGAAAAAGTAAAAGATTTATCAAAGGAAGAAATTCTAGAGATAGAGAATCAAAAAGAAAAGTTCAATGAAGAGATGACAGTAAAATGTAATAACGGAATTGATGGGCTTAAAAAGAGTACAGGAAAATTTTTAGTGAAATTTAAGAGGTAGAATGATGAAGAAGAAAAAGTATTTTATGGTTTTAGCATTTAGTTTATTAGCTATTATTTTATTTAATAGCCAAAGGGTATCAGCACAGGAGGCTAGTATAAATATTTCTTTAGGGGATAGCCCAAAAGAATATGTTGGAAGCCTTAAACTTATGATGGTATTAACAATGCTTACTTTACTTCCATCATTCTTAATAATGATGAGTTGTTTCACAAGAATAGCAGTTGTTTTATCATTCTTTAAAAGTGCAATAGGGGCACAACAAGCAATACCTAGTCAGGTTTTAGTAGGACTTGCACTTTTTACAACTATATTTGTAATGGCACCAGTTGTCACAGATATAAATGAAAATGCGTTAAAGCCTTATATGAATAATGAGATTACACAGGAAGTTGCGATAGAAAAAGGGACAGCACCTATAAGAAGTTTCATGCTTAAAGAAACAAGAAAAAAAGATTTAGAACTTTTTGTAGATATGTCAAAAATGGATAAAACAAATTTAACAAGAGAAAATGTTCCGTTAACTGTTGTAGTTCCAGCTTTTATTATAAGTGAACTTAAAACAGCATTTGAAATAGGATTTTTAATTTATCTTCCATTCTTAGTTATAGATATGGTTGTAGCAAGTGTTCTGATGTCTATGGGGATGATGATGTTACCTCCAGTTATGATATCACTGCCTTTTAAGTTGCTTTTATTTGTAATGGTAGATGGATGGCATTTATTAATAAAATCTTTAGTTTTAAGTTTTATATGATAGGAGGTAGGAAAAATGACAGATACTATGCTTATAGGGATTATAAAAGAAGCAATGATAGTTGCATTAAAAGTTGCAGGTCCATTTTTAGCAGTAGGACTTATTATAGGCCTTATAATAAGCATTTTCCAAGCAACAACACAAATTCAAGAACAGACATTAACTTTTGTTCCAAAACTTTTAGGAATGGGAGCAATAGGACTCTTTCTTGGAACTTGGATGCTTCATACAGTAGTTAATTTTACTCAGGAAATATTTACAATTATATCAACTATAGCAAACTAGGGGGAGAAAGATGGATGTTTCAATTATCATAGCTCTTATTTTTATACTTGTAAGAATATCAGCATTTATCATGGTAACACCAATATTTTTTCCACCATCAGTGCCAAAGCAAGTTAAGGCTGGTTTTTCTATAATAGTAGCATTATTTTTAGCTATAAATATGGAGAATGTGCCAGTTACAGAAATGCCAAATGATTTAACTTTAGTTTTATCAATATTTAATGAAGCTTTTTCAGGTGTGATGCTAGGTCTTGCAGTAGGGATGTGGTTTTACTTTATAAAAATGGCAGGTAGTTTTTTAGATATGCAAATGGGTCTTGCTATGCTAAGTATGTTTGATCCTAATACTAAAAGTAATTCTACAATGCTTGCAAATATAAGTCACTGGGTAGCTATTATTATTTTCTTTATAGTAGATGGACATCATATGCTAATAAGAATGTTTAGCAAAAGTGTTGAAATTATCCCACTTGGTCATAATATATTAAGCCAAGATACTATGGGTGTGATGATAGAAGCTTTTATAAATTATTTTGTACTAGGTTTAAGAATATCAATTCCTCTAGTATTACTTATAATAATATCTGATGTTGTTATGGGATTAATATCTAGAAGTGTACCACAACTTAATATTATGATTCTTGGGATGCCAATTAAGATTATGGTTGGACTTGCAAGTTTTATAATATCATTACCGATTATCATAAAGCTTATAGTTTCTGGTTTTAATGTAATTCCAGAGGTTATAGAAAAATTATTTACACTTATACCAGTATTATTTATTTTTTCAGAAGAAAAGACTGAGGAGGCAACTCCAAAGAAAAAGTCTGATTCTAAGAAAAAAGGACAAGTTCCTAGAAGTAAGGAAATTGGTACAGTACTTAGTCTTGGGACAATATTATTAATTATAATATCGCTTGGATCATATATAGTAAATAATTTAAAAAGTGTATTGATACATTATTTTTCGACTGATTTTCAAATAACTTTAACTGAAAATGAAATAAATAATATATTTGTAACATCTGCTATGAAATTTGCTGAGGTATTTCTACCAATAGCAATTCCAATAATGATTGTGGGGGTTGCAGCAAGTATTATGCAGACTGGATTTATAAATAGCACAGAGGGATTAAAGCCATCACTTAGCAAAATAAATCCTATAAAGGGAATGAAGAATATGTTTTCAGGCAAGAAACTTGTTGATTTAGTTAAAAATCTTGTTCTTGTAGGATGTCTTGGATATGTAGGTTTTGGTTTTGTATCAGAAAATTATGAGCGAATAATGAAACTTGGGGGATTATATTTTCCAAGTTTTGGAGTAGAGTTTCAATCACTTTTGGTTGGTATTTTCTCAAAGATTCTTTTGGTTCTTGTAGTTGTGGCTGCTGCTGATTATTTTATGCAGTGGAAAATGCACAATAAAGATATGAAAATGTCTAAGCAAGAGGTTAAAGAGGAATCAAAACAATCAGAGGGTGACCCTCATGTAAAAGGGAAAAGAAAGCAAAAGCAAAGAGAAATGGCAATGAATAGAATGATGCAAGCGGTTCCAGATGCTACTGTGATTATAACAAACCCAACACATTTAGCGCTTGCAATAAAATATGAGCAAGGTGAAAATGCAAAGGCACCAAAGATTATAGCAAAGGGTGCAGATAATATTGCTCTTAAAATAAAAGAAATTGCAAAAGAAAATAAAATTCCAATTATAGAAGATAGACCACTTGCAAGACTTATGTATGAGACTGTTGAGGTAGATCAAGAGATTCCACCAGATATGTATAAGGCAGTAGCAGAAATACTTGCAGTAATATATAAACTTGATAAATAAAATCACTAAGGGAAAGGAGAGGGAAAACTTTGGATTTAAAAAAATTTAGTTTTAAGGCTAATCTTGATGTAATAATTGCGTTTGGAGTTATAGGAATAGTTCTTATGATTATTATTCCATTACCACCAGCCTTGCTTGATGTTATGTTAGCACTTAACATAACAATTTCAGTGGTTATAGCACTTATTACTATGTTTACAACAAATGTTTTACAATTATCAGTATTTCCAACGTTATTACTTATAACGACATTATTTAGACTTGGTCTTAATATATCATCAACAAGACTTATTTTAAGTGAAGGAGAAGCTGGTAGTATTATAGCAGCCTTTGGAGATTTTGTTATAGGTGGAAATTATGTAGTCGGAATAATTATATTTTTAATTATAGTAATTATTCAGTTTATGGTTATTACAGCTGGGGCGGGAAGAGTTTCAGAGGTTGCAGCAAGATTTACGCTTGATGCTATGCCAGGTAAGCAGATGAGTATAGATGCAGATTTAAACTCAGGTCTGATTAATGAGGATGATGCAAAAACAAGAAGACGAGATTTACAACTTGAAGCAGATTTTTATGGGGCTATGGATGGTGCATCGAAGTTTGTAAAAGGAGATGCGGTTGCAGGTATTATAGTAACGGTAATTAATATTGTTGCAGGAATAATAATTGGAGTTTCGATGCTTGGAATGGAATTTGGACAAGCAGCGAGTACATATGTGAATTTAACAGTTGGGGATGGTCTTGTAAGTCAGATACCAGCACTTTTAATTTCAACAGCATCTGGTATTTTAGTTACAAGGTCAGGTTCATCAGAAAATTTTGGTACAGTTTTAACAAAACAACTTACAGCTTTTCCAATTGCACTTGCGATAGCATCATTTTTAATGTTTGCATTAGCGATTGTTCCAGGGATGCCAAAAATGCCATTTTTAATTCTTGGAGTTGCAACAGGGGCTTGTGCTTATTTTGTTCATAAGGATGAGGTTAAAAAAGAAGAAGATGAGATAGTTAAAGAAGTTGAAGAAAGTCAGCAAGAAGAAAGAAAAGAGCCTGAGAATGTTATGAATCTTATAGCAGTAGAGGCATTAGAAGTTGAAATAGGATATGGTTTAATTCCATTAGCTGATGATTCATCAGGTGGAGATTTACTTCAAAGAATTGCATCTGTTAGACGGCAGTGTGCAATTGAAATGGGGATTGTAGTTCAACCTATAAGAATAAGAGATAATCTTCAACTTAAAACTAATGAGTATGTTATAAAGCTGAGAGGTACTGTAATTTCTAGTTCAGAGATTATGCCAGGGATGATTTTATGCATGGATCCAACAGGTGAAGGTGGACCTATAGAGGGGATTAAAACTATAGAACCTACTTTTGGACTTCCAGCATTTTGGATAAATAATAGTCAAAGAGAAGATGCAGAAATAAGAGGGCTTACAGTAGTTGACCCAACGACTGTTATGGTTACTCATCTTACAGAAACTATTAAGTCACATTCATATGAGCTTTTAGGAAGACAGGAAGTTAAATTAATAGTTGATAATACTAGGGAGAAATATAGTGCGGTTGTAGAAGAACTTGTACCTGACCTTCTGAGTATAGGGGAGCTTCAAAAAGTTCTACAGAATCTTCTAAGAGAGAAAGTACCAATTAAAGATATGGTTACTATAATGGAATCTCTTGCAGATAATGCAAGAAATACAAGAGATATAGAAGTTTTAACTGAGTATGTTAGGTTTGCATTATCAAGAACTATTTGTAATCAGATAGTTGATGAAGAAAGAGCTATAACAGTGGTTACTTTAGATGGGCAAATAGAAGAGCTAGTAGCTTCTAAAACTCAAAAATCTACACAGGGTTCATTCCCAGCTATAGATCCAGATACAAGTACACAAATATATAATGCATTAAAAGAAAAGGTAGAAACAGTGTACTTCCATAATAATCAACCGGTAGTGTTAGTTTCTCCAAATATAAGAGCTTCATTTAGAAGATTTATAGAGATGATTTTCCCGCATGTGATGGTTATTTCACTTAATGAAATACCAAATGACGTTCAAATTAAGGCAGAAGGGGTTGTTGGTGTCTAGATGGTTATTAAAAAATATTTAGTTTCTAATATGAATGAGGCTATGAGAAGAATAAGACAGGACCTTGGAGTAGAAGCAATAATAATATCAGAGAGAAAAGTTAGACAGGTAGGCATAAAAGGGCTTTTTGGAAAAAAAATGATAGAAGTTACAGCAGCGAGGGATAATAAAAAAAAGAAAGAAGTAAGTAAATTTAAAGAAACTAAATCAGAAGATGCAGTTTTGTCAGTTCTTAAAGCTGCAATGTCAAAAAATATGATTGATACTAAGTCGGAAGAAATTAGTAAAATATATGAACCTCCTAAAAGAGAGGAAGTAAGTAGTGAACTTCATGATGAGGTTAGAGAAATGAAAGCAATTTTAAATAAGATTGCAAAGAATCAGGATGAAGGGTTAAAGAAAAGTTTGAGGGATGAAGATGTTCTAGATGAGATTATAGAAAAAGTATTTGATGGGACATCAAGTGATGAGGTTGCAAAAGAGAGGATTTCTAAAATTATAAAAGAGGAAAACTCAGGTTTTGAGGGGATAACAGTTTTAGTAGGACCAACAGGGGTTGGAAAAACTACTACTATAGCAAAACTTGCAGGTAGGTTATCACTTATTGAAAATAAAAAAGTTGGGCTTATAACAGTAGATACTTATAGAATAGGTGCTGTAGAGCAGCTTAAAACATATGCTCAAATAATGAATATACCTTTTGAGGTTGTTATTAATATTCAAGAAATGGAAGTGGCTATTAAAAATATGAAAGATTGTGATGTAATTCTTATTGATACAACGGGTAGAAGTAGTAAGAATATAATGCAAATTTCAGAGCTTCGAGCATTTGTTGAAAAAGCAAATGCGGATAATATAAGTTTGGTTGTTTCAGCTACAACTAAAAATAAGGATTTGAAATTAATAATAGATGCCTATAAGCAGTTAAAGTACAAGGATATTATCGTAACTAAAATTGATGAAACAGCTTCAAATGGAACAATACTTAATATAGCTCATCTTAGTGAGAAGGCTATTAGGTATATAACTACTGGTCAAGGAGTTCCAAATGATATAGAAAATTGTTCAAGCAAAAAAATTATAAGTGAGATTTTAGGGGAGACATCGGTATGTTAGATCAGGCACAGGCACTTAGGAATTTAGTTAGGGCAAAGGAAAAAACATCTGATATTTCAGAGATAAGAAAAGCAAGGGTAATAACAATTACTTCTGGAAAAGGTGGAGTTGGAAAAAGTAATATAGTTGTTAATTTAGGTATAACACTTGGGAAACAAGGAAAAAAGGTTCTTATATTTGATGCAGATATAGGGATGGGAAATGATGATATAATACTTGGAGTTTATCCAAAATATAATGTTTATGATGTAATTCAAGGAACTGTAACAATAAAGGATGCGATAATTGATACAGGGCAGGGAGTTAGTCTTTTATCAGCAGGTTCAGGACTTAACAAAATTGATGAATTATCACAGGGAAAAAGAGATAGATTTATAAATGCACTTACAGGGTTATCAGATTATGATTATATTTTGATGGATACAGGAGCGGGGGTTAGTAGAACTGTCCTAGGATTTATAGCTGCAAGTGATGAAGTTCTTTTAGTGACTACACCAGAACCAACATCTTTAACTGATGCTTATAGTCTAATAAAGGCGGTAAAGCATTTTGATCTTAAAGAAAAAGCAAAAGTGATAATAAATAGAAGTTTTACAGAAGAGGAAGCAAAGGAGACTTATAATAAATTTAAAAATGTTGCTGATAAGTTTATTTCATTTGATTTAGAATATATAGGGTTTATATTTGATGACAGAAAGCTTGTAGAGTCTGTAAGGAAGCAAAAGCCGGTGGCGATAGCATATCCAAATTCTGATTCGGCTAAATGTCTTAGAAAAATTTCGGATTTAATAATAGGTGAAAAGATAGATAACTCAATTGGGGCAGAAGGGTTCTTCAAAAAGTTATTTAAGATATTTTCTTAAGGGGGATTTATAAAGTGGATAAGTTAAGGGTCAATGATAGGGTTGAAGTAGAAATAGATGGAGTAATTTATAAAAGTAAAATTCAAAGTTTAGATGATAATAAAATATACATAGATATACCATTACATAATAATGAGTACCTTGTTTTACACGAGGGGGATGATATAAAAATAATGACATATGCAAAAGAACTTGTTGTATATGAATTATCATCTAGGGTACTTGGGCGTGGAAAAGATGGTAACGTAAAAGTTTATGAACTTGGTGAAGCTTATGAGGTTAAGAAGATACAAAGAAGAGATTATGTAAGAGTAAATATTACTAGAGTTATAAAATGTGAGAGTGAAAATTCTAATTTTGATGCACTTCTTTTAGATTTAAGTGGTGGTGGAGTTAGGCTTAAAAGCTCAAAAGAGCTAAAAGTAGGCGATGAGATAATTGTTAGTATAAGAAATAATGAGAAGATAGTTAAGGCAAAAGGTAAAGTTATTAGGATTGAGGATAGTACAAATTCTAAGTTTAATGTTATAGGGGTACAGTTTGTAGATATTCACAATAAAGAGAGAGAAGCTATTATAAAAATAGTATTTGAGATTATGAGAAAGCAGATGGAACTTATCTAAGGGGGGAAATTAGATGATTGCACAGGTTGAAGTGGTAAATAATGAGGTTGTTATTGTAGAAAAATATATTCCGTTAGTAAAACATATAGCAGGAAAAGTTATACTTGGGAAAAGTAAATACATAGAGTATGAGGATTTAGTTGGGTATGGGATGCTTGGGCTTATGGATGCATATAAAAAATTTAAGCCAGAGAAAGGTATGAAGTTTTCAACTTACGCATCTATAAGGATAAAAGGTTCAATGATTGATGAGATGAGAAGAAGTAGTCCGATATCTAAAGGTGCTATGGATAAGCTTAATAAATATAATCAGGCTATGGATGCGTTGCAAAGAAGGTTACTAAGAGAACCAACAACACAAGAAATAGGAATAGAACTTGGGATTAATAATAAAGGTGTTTCAGAAATAGAGAGATATATAAATTATATATCAATGATGTCACTTGATAGTATGATTTATTCAGATGATGATTTTTCTATTACACATATTTTAGAGGATGAATCAAGCCCTAGACCAGAGATTATTGTGGAAGCAAATGAAGAAATAGATATTTTAGCTAAGTGTTTAGATAAGTTAAATGAAAAAGACAAACTTGTTTTAAATTTATATTATTATGAAGAGCTTACATTAAAATCAATAGGACAAATTTTAATTGTTTCAGAATCAAGAGTTTGTCAGTTACATGCAAGGGCTATTGTTAATTTAAGAAAAGTTATGAAAGAAGAAAAATACATTTAAGTAGGTGGACATATGATTATATATTTAGTTGTAATTTCAGCAATTTTAATAATTTTTAATATAAGAGCAAGACAGAAAGAAAAGCCAGATGGCTTTTCTGCTATCTTGAAGAATCAGGAAGAAACAGTTACAGATACAACGGTAGAAATGTTAAAGATTAGAAAAGATTTAAGTGAGACAATTGTAGAACTTCAAAGAGAGATAGTAGATTTAAAGGAAGAGGTAAATTATTTAAAGTTTAAAATGAAAGAAGATAAAGAGGAAGTAGCAAAATTTAGCATAAATACTTTAGCTACAAATCAATATGTGAAAGCATCTGAGAGTGAAAAAAATGCTTATAATAAAAATTTAAATAAAGAAAATAAAGAAAAATCTGAAGTAGAAAAACATAATACCGATAATAAGAAAGAAAATGAAAATTTACTCAAAATTGAAGAAATAAAAAATTTAATAAGCAATGGTTTATCAGATGATGATATATGCAAAAAACTTAGTATTGGTAAGGGGGAATTACTATTAATAAAAGGATTATACAACTAGGAAAAAAAATAATAGATGCTTTATCAGATAGAAAATTACTTCTTGGGATTGGAATAGGAATTCTAATTGGCTCAATATCTATGCTTTTTAGTGGGTATGAAAGTCAGATATCTAAAGGAAAGATAGAACAAGAGGCTAAGGTTTATGGTATGCATTATGATGATGAGTGTAAAGTTATTTTTAGTGGGGATGTGAAGTAGATGATAAGAGGATTATATACAGCTGTTTCAGGGATGGTAACTTTAGAGGCAAAACAGGCTTCTATAACAAATAATCTTGCAAATATAAATACTACAGGGTATAAGGCAGAAGAACTTATATTAAAGTCATTTGATGAGGTTATGCTGCAAAATAAAGATAATAAGCAAAATCAAAAGAGAGATATTGGTGGAATTAGTCTTGGTGTAGAAATAGATGGGACTTATAAAAGAAAAGACCAAGGGATTATGAGTACAACAGATAATACAACAGATTTTGCAATTGATGGTGAAGGGTATTTTGTATTTGAAGGTATGAATGAATATAATTATTCAAGAAATGGAAACTTTAAAGTTGGGACAAATGGATATATGTTTAATTCAAATGGTCAAAGGGTTATGGGGGAGAATATAAGAACTGGAGAATTTGAACCTATATTTGTTGGTAATGATGATTTTAGAATGAATACTAATAATGAAATTAGCGTTAATGGAAAGCCAGCGGAATATAGAATTTTAACAGCAAAGTTTGATGAGGATAAGCAGCCAAATTTTGATGAAAGAGTTTATATAGCGCAGGGAAATACAGAAAAATCAAATGTAAATTTAGTTGATGAAATGGCAAATATGATAGGTGTAATGAGAGCTTTTGAAACTAATCAAAAAATTGTTCAGACTATGGATGAGGTTCTTGGAAAAGCAGCAAACGAAATTGGGGCAGTAAGATAGTAAGGAGGAAGTTTTATGAATAGGATATTATGGAATGGACAGAGTGCTATGAATGCCAATCAAATAAGGCTTGATGCAATATCAAATAATATAGCTAATATGGCAACAACAGGGTATAAAAGAGTAGATATTAAATTTAATGAAGCAATGAGTGAAAATTTAGATAGAAGAGGAATGCCAAAAACGGAAAGAGTAGCTCATATAGGGACAGGAGTTATTGCAGGTGGTACTTCAAAAGAATTTTATCAAGGTGTTTTAATGGAAACAGGTCTTGCAACAGATTTAGCTTTAGAAGGGCGAAGTATGTTTAAGGTAGTAGGAAGTAATGGACAAGAATTATATACAAGAGCTGGTTCATTTACTCTTAATTTAGAGGGTGATATAGTAGACTCAGCGGGAAATATGCTAGAAGTTGAATATACAGATGAGTATTTAGACTTAAAAAGAAATGGAAGTTTAAGTTTGCAAAAAGGAAATTTTCAAATAACACAGGATGGTGAAATTCAGCTTCTAAATGATAAAAAAACTATAAATGTAGGAAAGATTCCATTATATTCAGCAGAAGGAACAGACCCATATATTTCAGTAGGTTCAAATATGTTTGTGCCAAAGGCTGGAGCAGTAATGATGGAAACTAGAGATACTATTATGCATCAAGGACTTTTAGAGGCTTCAAATGTAGATATAGGACAGGAATTTTCAGATATGATAATGACACAAAGAGCATTCCAACTAGGTTCAAAAAGCATAACAACTGCTGATGAAATGTGGGGAATGGTTAATAATCTTAGATCGAAGTAGAAGTACGCATAGTGCTTCTTTTTTCTTGATTGCAAAATTATATAATAAAAAAAGGATGCACTATTTTGTGCATCCTTTAAATATTATCTTTTTGAAATTGCGTTTGTAAGGTTTGGTACAACTTGTTTCTTTCTTGATAATACTCCAGGAAGGAAAGCAGTATTTTCTAAAAGTTTAACTCCAAATGCTTCTTCAGCGATTGCAGGGTCTACACCAGCAACTAACATTTGTGAACCTTCTTCGATTATATCTGTAAGAAGAATCATCATCATTTCAGCACCAAGATCACTAGCTTTGTCTGTCATGTGATCAAGCATTTCTTCTTTTAATGTATTCATAAATCCTTCGATATCCATTGTGTTAACCTGTGCAACTCCAACTTTTTTACCATGAATTACGAATGGTTTAAAATCTTGGCTAAAGATTTCTTCTACTGATTTACCTTTTAATGAAGTACCAGCTTTAAGTAAATCTTTTCCGTAAGTATAAGCATCAATTCCAGCCATTTCAGCAAGTCTTAAAGCTATAACTTTATCTTCAGGTGTACAAGTTGGTGATTTAAATATTAATGTATCTGAAAGTATTGCAGAACACATTAATCCAGCAGCTTGTTTTGAAGGCTTAATTCCATTTTCAAAGAATCTTTTAGCTACGATAGTTGAAGTACATCCAACAGGTTCTGATCTAAAGTATAGAGGAGAACTTGTTTGTATATCAGCAACTCTGTGGTGATCAAGAATCTCAAGAATATCAGCTTCTTCGATACCATCAACAGCCTGACCTCTCTCATTGTGGTCAACTTGGATAAGCTTTTTCTTTTTGTTTGAAATTAAGTGATATCTAGCAACCATTCCAATAAGTTCCCCATCATTATTGATTACTGGGTAACTACTGTGTCTTGATTGACTCATGATATTTTTAGCTTCATCAACTAACTCATCACTAGCTATTGTTATTATATTTTCTTTTGTCATAACATACTCTACAGGTATACTTTGAACAATAAGTCTGCTTGTTGTGAATGAATCATAGTTTGTAGAAATTACTGTGATATTGCTTTTTTTAGCAAGTTCAATAAGTTCTTCAGAAATCTTATGACCACCAGCAATAATTATTAATGATGCTTTTTGAGCTATAAGAGCTTCAACAGCATCAATTCTATCACCTGATATAGCAATATCGCCTTCTTCAATAAATGAAGCAAGTGATTCAGCTTGCATTGCAGCAACTGTTATTTTACCAGTAAATACTTTAGTTTCTGACTCTGTTAAAATTTCAGCTGAAAGTGTTTCAACTATATTTGCAAGAGTAGTTTTACTTTTAGCAATTATTTGGCTATCCCATATATCCATGTAAGTAGCTGTGATATTTGATGTAGCTACAATACCAGCAAGTTTACTATCACCGTTTGATATAGGCATTGTTTTTGTATTTTTTTCTTTCATTAGTGTCCAAGCTTTTCTTATTGAAGTTTGAGGATCTATTGGGCTTATTGCATCGATATCTAAATCTTCAACTTTAAGTCTAACAGTATCTATAAACATAGGTGCTTCTACATTAAAGTAGTCAAGCGCATATTGAGTTTCTGGGCTTACATTTCCAAGTCTTACTGGTACAGCAGGTATGCTTTGAGTTTTATTTTTAAACTCAGCATATGAAAGTGCTGAACAGATTGAGTCACTATCAGGATTTCTATGTCCTGAAATATAAATTACATCTTTCATAAAAAAATCTCCTTTAATACTATCTATATAAATTTTTGGTTTTATCAAATTTATTTCTAAATTATATTTTAATGGTTGTAGCATAAAATGTAAAGTTTTAAGGGGAATAACTTAATATTAGCAGTTCTAAATATTAGTATACATAACATATATTTGAATGAAGTTTTAAAAATATAGGAGGGGAAGATTTGGAGGCAGAAAAACTAGTTTCAAGAGGGTTATCAAGTTCAGAGGCAAGAAAAAGACAAGAACAGTATGGATTAAATGAAATAACAAGGACTAATAAAATATCAGCATTTAAAATATTTTTTGCACAATTTAATGATTTTATAACATGGGTACTTATAGGAGCTACTATAATATCAGGGCTTATGGGGGATATAGCAGATGCTATAACAATATGTGTGATAGTAGTTCTTAATGCAGTTTTAGGATTCATACAAGAGTTTAGAACAGAAAAATCATTAGATGCACTAAAAGCTATGGCAGCACCAACTTGTAAAGTTATTAGAGATGGAAATGTAAAAGTAATTGCTACAAGTGAAATTACTTTAGGTGATTTAGTTGTTTTAGAGTCAGGTGATAGAATTCCAGCTGATGGTGAAATTATTGAGGCTACTAATTTAATGATTGACGAGTCATTGCTTACAGGAGAGTCAGTTGGAGTCAATAAAAGTGATGCTAGAGGAAATAACACACTTTTCATGGGAACAACTATTTTAAAAGGAAAAGCAACTTTGAGAGTTAATTCTATTGCTATGGATACAGAGATGGGTAAAATAGCAAATATGCTTGATAACATAGAGTCAGAAAAGTCACCTTTAAAGGAAAGACTTGAAGGGCTTGGAAAAGTACTTGTAGTAATATGTTTAGCAGTTTGTGCTTTAGTTACGCTTATTGGAGTTTTAAGAGGAAATCCTATTGGAGATATGTTTCTTCTTGGAGTGAGTCTTGCAGTAGCAGCTATTCCAGAGGGGCTTACAGCAATAGTTACCGTAGCATTAGCACTTGGAGTTTCAAGAATGCTTAAAAGAAAAGCACTTGTTAGAAAACTTCCAGCTGTAGAAACTTTAGGTTGTACTTCGGTTATTTGTAGTGATAAAACTGGTACATTAACTCAAAATAAGATGACTGTTAAAGAAGTATTTGTTGATGGAAAGTTTTATAAAATAGATGAAATGGAAGTGCCAAAGAATGGGAAGCTTTTAAAAAGTTTTGTATATTGTAATGATTGTAATTATGATTTTTCTAAAAAAGATATAGAAAAAGCATTGCATGGTGACCCAACAGAAACAGCACTTATCAAATTATATTTTAAAGATGTACCTCTTCTTGAAGCAACAATGTCAAATGTTCAAAGAGTTTTTGATATTCCGTTTGATTCAGGAAGAAAAATGATGTCTGTAATTATAAGAGAGTCTGGTAAAGAAATCGCATATGTAAAAGGTGCACCTGAGAGAGTTGTAAATAAGTGTACGCATATTTTAGAGAATGGTGGAGTAAGAGAACTTACACCTCAAAAGAAGCAAACAATAATTGATTCTATGGATAATATGAGTAAAAGAGCTTTAAGATGCATTGCAGGTGCTTATAAAGAAAATGGAGTTAAAAGAGATGAAAGTGTAGAAGAAAATCTTATATTTGTTGGACTTGTAGGGATTATAGACCCACCAAGACCAGAAGTTAAAGATGCAGTTCTAAGATGCAAAATGGCAGGGATTAAGCCAGTTATGATAACTGGAGATCACAGAAATACAGCTTATGCGATAGGAAAAAGCCTTGGTATTGTTAATACAGAAAATCAAGTTTTAACAGGGGAAGAACTTGAAAGGTTAAGTGATTCAGACCTTAGAAAACAAATTGATAATGTAAGAATATTTGCAAGAGTTAGCCCTGCACATAAACTTAGAATTGTTAAGGCATTTAAGAAAAAAGGTAATATAGTTGCCATGACTGGGGACGGGGTTAATGATGCTCCTGCTATAAAGGAAGCTGATATTGGAATTGCTATGGGGATTTCAGGAACTGATGTTACAAAAGAGGCATCATCTATGATTCTTATGGATGATAACTTTGAAACAATAGTTTCAGCAGTGGAAGAGGGAAGAACTATTTATGATAATATCAGAAAGTTTATAAGATATCTTTTATCTTGTAACCTTGGGGAAGTTTTAACTATGTTCTTAGCAACTTTATTTGCACTTCCATCACCAATGCTACCTATACAGATATTATTTGTAAATCTTGCAACTGATGGACTTCCAGCTATTGCACTTGGAGTTGACCCAGGTGACCCTGATATAATGAGTCAAAAGCCTAGAGAGAAAAATGAGAGTATATTTGCTAGAGGGCTTAAAGAAAAGATAATGGTAAGAGGAGCTTTAATAGGTCTTTGCACACTTTTATCATTCTTAGTTGGTATGTACTATGGATTTGATATAGACACTTGCAGAACAATGGCTTTATCAACGCTTGTAATGTCACAGCTTATTCATGTATTTGAGTGTAGATCTGAGAGACATTCTATATTTGAAATAAAATTATTTACTAATCCATACTTAGTTGGGGCAGTAGCTATTTCAATGCTAATGCTTTGTGGGATTTTATATATTCCATTCTTTGCGGGTATATTCCATACAGTACCTCTTGGAATAAAGCATTGGTTATTTGTAGTATTCTTCTCATCTATAATAGCTTTAGTAAATAGTGTGTTCTTATTAATTAAAGTAAAAAAATAATATAAGATGAAAAAAGCCGTTTCTAAATTAATAGAAGCGGCTTTTGAATTATCTCATTCTTGGTGTTTGTTGTCTTTGCTTTTTCATTTGAGAATGATCTACAGGAATTAAGTCTTGCTTAGTTGTTAAGTTAAGTAAGTTACTTATTTCTATATATTCCTTATTATCTTTCACTGACTTTAAACCTTGTACTACAACATTATTACCTTGTCTTATTGATAAGAATGTAGGTTTTTTGAACCATCTATTCTTTTTATAAATACATTTAGAAACAACTTTACTTCTTTCAGGTCTAACCATTAGAGTAACAGTTATCTTGTTGAATATTCCTAAGATAGTTTTTTCTTCTACTTTAGCAGATAAAACATTTCCTTGGAATTGAGTTAATCTATCTCCATACTTTTTTAAGTAAGAATCTGTGTAATATTTAGATATTTTGTCTTTAAATCCCATATATAATACTCCTTTTCAATACAATAAAAATTATGATTCCATTTTTTTATAAATTATATATAGATTATTATAACATAAGGAGAAAATTTATAAAACTGCTTTTACATAAGTAATCAGGCTACAAAGGTATATATTTTATTAATAAAATGTACAGAAATATAAGAAGAAACGAACAAATCCACATAAACTTCGCAAAGTGTAGACGATTTACATTATCTATTTTATAATGGAGATAGAGTTTTTACCAAGTAGGAGGAATAAACAATGGATAAACAACAATTAGCATCAATGATAGACCACACAGTCTTAAAAGCAGACGCAACAAGAGGTGATGTGGAGAAAATATGTAGCGAGGCAGCAGAATACAAATTTGCTTCAGTTTGCATAAATCCAGGCAATGTAGAGCTAGCAGCTAAGTTATTAGAAGGTAGCGACGTTAAGGTTTGTACAGTAATAGGATTCCCTTTAGGAGCTAGCACAAGTGAAGTTAAAGCATTTGAAACTAAAGATGCAATAGCTAAAGGTGCTCATGAAGTAGATATGGTAATAAATATTGGAAGATTAAAAGATAAAGATTATGAATATGTAAGAAATGATATAAAAGCAGTTGTTGAAGCAGCAAAAGATAAAGCTTTAACAAAAGTTATAATAGAAACATGCTTATTAACTGATGAGGAAAAAGTTAAAGCTTGCGAGCTTGCAAAAGAAGCAGGAGCTGATTTTGTTAAAACTTCAACAGGGTTCTCAACAGGTGGGGCTACACCAGAAGATATTAAATTAATGAGAGAAACAGTAGGGCCAAATCTTGGAGTTAAAGCTTCAGGTGGGGTTAGATGTTTCAAGGATGCAGAGGCTGTAATAGCTAATGGAGCTACAAGAATAGGAGCTTCAGCATCAATAATAATATGTGAGGGTGGAGTTTCAACTTCAAACTACTAAAATAAATAATAGAGAACTTCCTTAGAATTCTAGGGAGGTTCTTTTTTTGTGTGTAAAAAATGTCGAAAAGAAAATTTAGAAAAGTTTCTATAAAAGAATAGCTAAATTACAGGTATAAGAATATTAATATAATATATTACTTTAGAGGAGGGAGCTGCTCTAATAAATTAACTTATTAATAATAGGATTAATTTGTCGAGTAGAATTTTTATGAAAAGAGAGTTAACTCCAAGGGAAATAATTTATAATAATAGTTTTGTAGTAGATGAATCTGTTATGGGAACAAAGTCTTCATTTGAGAATAATAAAGTTTATCAAACTATTGAGGAGGCTCTTAGCATAGATAAAGATGGATTTCATATTTATCTAGTTGATAGTTTCTCAAATAAAAAATTAAAAGAAGTAGTTACACAGATAGATGAGTTTATGAAGGATAAGGAAAAACCAAAAGATATTTGCTATGTTACTTTAGATGATCATAGAGAACCTAAAGCTCTTGTGATTAAAAATTCATATGGCGTAAAAATTAAAAGTTACTTAGAAAAAATAATAGCTCTTTATACAGAAAAAATTTATGCGTTTTATAATTCTGATATTAATGATGAAAAAGAACAAATAATAACAACTGTAGGTAGGCTTAGAAATGATTATATTGAAGAGATAATCGAAGCAGCAAAAGAAGAAGGATTTGAACTTAAGGTAACCACAGTTGGGATAACTTTTATTCCAATAGAGGATGCAGATGAAGAGAAAGAGGAGTTGTTAGAAGATCCAGAAATGACAGAGAAAATAACAAAACTAAGAGATAGTGCAGAAGAAATATTAGAAAAACTAAAAGATATGGAAGAGGATTCAATTGATAAGTTAAGAGTACTTTTAAGAACTTATTTAGTTGAAGAAAGTGAGCATATCAAAGAAGATATAATAGAAGAGTTTGATAAGAAAAACGATGAGGGAATAATAAAGGCAAAAGAATATCTTTTAGATGTTTGTGAGAATATTGAAGATAATTTTATTGAAATATATTCTATGTCATATGAGGATGATGAGGAAAAGTTTGCAGAAATCTTAGGTAGATATGTTGTTAATGTCTTAGTTGATAATAGTAAAGTAAATAGACCTAAAGTTTTATTTGAGGAAGATCCATCAATTAGTAATCTTTTTGGTGTGATAGAGTATGAAAGTGTAAATGGTGCATATTCAACAAATGTTTCACTTATAAAAGCAGGTTCGCTTTTAGAGGCAAATGAAGGGTGCATTATAATGAGATTAAATTCACTTCTTTTACACCCTAATGGATATTATTATCTAAGAAGAGCACTTCTTAATAACAAGGTGAGCTTAGATTATGATAGAGGGGCATATCTTGACCTTTTATCTTTAAATGGTTTAAAACCAGAGCCAATTCCTATAAATCTCAAGGTTATTTTAATTGGTGATTACTCTAGTTATGATCTTTTATATAATAATGATGAAGATTTTGCAAATATTTTTGGAGTAAGAGCAGAGGTTCAATCAATTATTGATATAGAAGAATCAGCAAAAATTGAATTTTTTAAGCATGTAAAAAGTTTAGTATATTCAGGTGAGATTTTTGAACTTACAGATAAAGCTATAAATGAACTTGGAAAATATCTTGCAAGAAAATCAGGGTGTAGAAATAGAATTTTGTGGGATATAGATGAAGTCGAAAAAATATTGATACTTGCAAATAATAATGCAAAAAGATTAAAGAGAAAACTTATAAAAGCACAGGATATAATTGATGTTGCATATAAACCATCAACATTAGAGATAGAATATCAAAAAATGTATAAGGATAATAAAATTCTTATAAATGTAAAAGATGAGATTATTGGAAGTATAAATGCTTTATCAGTAATAGATGCTGGCTATTTAAGTTTTGGAAAGCCTATAAGAATTACTTGCGTTGCATATAAAGGAACGGGAAAAATAATTGATACTCAAAGAGAAAGTAATATGAGTGGTGCTATTCATAGCAAGTCTATAAATATTTTAAAAGGCTTTTTAAATAATTATTTGGATAGTTATAAAGCTACACCTGTTGATTTTCATTTGAGCTTTGAACAACTTTATGGCGGTCTTGATGGAGATAGTGCATCAGTTGCAGAGGTGATTGCAATGATTTCTTCACTTAGTAAAATTCCTATAAAGCAAACTATGGCTGTAACTGGCTCTTTAAATCAGTTTGGAGAAGTTCAAGCTATTGGTGGTGTGAATGAGAAGATAGAAGGTTTCTTTAAAACTTGCGATATAATGGACACTCATATTGGGAAGGGAGTTATAATTCCTGATAGTAATAAGAATGAACTTATTTTAAGCAAGGAGGTTGAAACTGCTATTACAAATGGTGAGTTCCATATTTATACTATGAAAAATATAAATGATGCCATTGATGCACTTATGATAGCAGGGGATAAAACTTTAGAGGATGTGGCAGGTGCTATAACTTCAGAACTAGAGAAGTATAAGTAAATATTTAAAAAGACACCTAAATTTTAATCACATAAAATTTAGGTGTCTTTTTTATCTTCACGTATAATATATGCAGAAATATTTAATATTATGTTGACCCATAAAAATAAATATGGTAAAATATGTAAAAGTAATTACTTAGTTTTAGGAGGTGTTTTCTTATGTATTTAGATTTTAAATCTAAAGGAAATCTTTTAGTTGTTGAGCTAAGTGGTGAGCTTGATCATCATAGCGCGCAAGAGGTAAGAGTTAAGGTTGATGATAGGCTTGATAGGTTTAATGTAAAAAAATTAATTTTTGATTTTTCAGAGGTTACTTTTATGGATAGTTCAGGAATAGGAGTTATAATAGGTAGATATAAGAAGCTTTCTGTAAGAGAAGGCAGAGTTGTAATTGCAGGTGTTTCGGGTAGTATTAAAAGAATATTTGATTTATCAGGTATATTTAAAGTTATTAAGGTATATTCAAGTGTTGATGAGGCATTAAAGAATATATAAATTATGGAGGAATGTAGTATGAATAATAAAGTCAAAATAGAGTTTCTAGCAAAATCTGAAAATGAATCTTTTGCTAGAATAGCAGTTGCAGGACTTGTAGCACAGCTTGATCCAACAATAGATGAACTTGCAGATATAAAAACAGCAGTTTCAGAGGCTGTAACAAATTCTATAATTCATGGATATCAAAATGATGAAACAAAAACAGTTTATATAGATATAAGTATTCAGGATGATGAAGTTGAGGTAGTTGTATTTGATAGAGGTATTGGGATTGAAGATGTTGAACAAGCTAAAGAAGCTTTATATACATCAAGACCAGATTTAGAACGCTCAGGTATGGGGTTTACTGTTATGGAAAGTTTTATGGATTCGCTAGTTGTTGAAAGTGATAAAGATTGTGGTACTAAATTAATAATGAAGAAAAAAATAAAAAAAGTAGTATAGGTGATGAATATGGAAACGTCTAATGTGAATATTAACGTCACTACTAATCCAAAACCTAATTATGAAAGAAACAGAGAGTTAGTTGTTCTAGCTAAAACTGGTGATAAGGAAGCTATGAATCAGCTTATAGAGATTAACACACCACTTGTATCTTCTCTTTGTAAGAAATTTCTTAATAGAGGCTATGAATATGATGATATTTTTCAACTTGGAGCTATGGGTCTTATAAAAGCTATTCAAAATTTTGATACATCTTATGATGTTAAGTTTTCTACTTATGCTGTTCCTATGATTCTTGGTGAGATTAAAAGATTCATAAGAGATGATGGAATTATAAAGGTAAGTAGAAATGTAAAGATAACTGCACAAAAATTATACTTTGATAAAGAGCGATTAGCAAAAGAAATGGGGAGAGAACCTACTATTTCGGAACTTGCAGATTATGCAAAGATGAATCAAGAGGATGTTCTATATGCATTAGAATCAGCAAATAATATGCATTACTTACATGATACAATACATCAAAGTGAAGGTGCACCAATATTATTTATAGATAAGCTTAGCGAGAATATGCAGGAAAATACAGACATGATAGAACGTTTAGCTTTAAAAGAAGCTATTAGAAGTCTTGATGAAAAAGCTCGGAGAATTATAGTACTTAGGTACTTTAAAGATAAGACACAAAGCGAAGTTGCAAAACTTTTAGGTATAAGTCAGGTACAAGTATCAAGGATAGAGAAAAAGATACTTGTTATTATAAAGGAAAAGCTCAGAGAGGACTAGAAATGATGGACAGATTTAAGTAAGAAGAAGTTATCTATGTAGATATAGGTATGCTTTTTCTTTTTTTTTGCATTTAAATGAATAATAGTGGAAATAAGATAAATAATAAGGGTAATTAGATCTATATAAAGGATGATGCTTATGAGTTTATATGAAAGTGATGAGAATATTAAAAAAAAGTTTGATGAGTTAAGTAATATGATAGAACCTAAACCTAAACTTCTGAAAAATTGTTTTAATGCTTTTTGGGTAGGGGGAAGTATTTGTATTATCGGAGAAGTTATAAAAAATATAATGATTTATATTGGGATTTCAGAGATAGAAATAGGTATTTATTTACCAGTCATAATGATATTTTTAGGGGGACTTCTTACAGGGCTTGGAGTTTATGACAAGATAGCTGTAATTGGTGGTGCTGGTACTTTAGTACCTATTACAGGCTTTTCTAATGCAATGACTGCACCAGCTATAGAGTCTAAAAAAGAAGGTTATGTTATTGGAGTTGGAACAAAGATGTTTAGCATTGCAGGACCAGTTCTTGTGTATGGGATTGTAGGGTCATTTATTTTAGGGATTATATATTATATTTTATTAAAGCTAGGAGTTGTTATTTAATGCTTGATGCAAAGAGAGGAAAGCAAACATTATTTTTAAAAAATAAGCCTAGAATTATAGAGGCGACTAGCCTTGTTGGTCCAAAAGAGGGTGAAGGTCCGTATAAAGATTATTTTGATATTATTTTAAGTGATGAAAATAATGGTGAGAAAAGTTATGAAAAGGCTGAGAGTAGTTTTATTTATACTGTGATAAAAGAAACTCTTAAAAAGAAAAATTTACAAGAAGAGGATATAGATTATTTATTTGCAGGCGATTTACTTAATCAAACAGCAGCTTCAAATTTTGCGGCAAGAGAGCTTAATATTCCATTCTTTGGGCTTTATGGTGCATGTTCAACAATGTCAGAATCTTTATCACTCGGAGCTATGACTGTAAATGCTGGGTATGCAAAGTATGTAGCTATAGCAACTTCATCTCATTTTTCATCTGCTGAAAGGCAGTTTAGATTTCCTTTAGAGTATGGAGGTCAAAGAAAAGAAACATCTCAGTGGACTGTTACAGGGTCAGGGGCAATGCTTTTGAGTAGTGAGGGTGATTACCCATATATTACTCATATTACTACCGGGGTGGTTAAAGATTATGGGGTAAAAGACCCAGAAAACATGGGAGTTGCAATGGCACCTGCTGCTGTTGATACTATTTATAAGCATTTTATTGATACTAATAGAAGTGCGAAAGATTATGATGTTATAGCAACGGGGGATTTAGGGCATCTTGGAAAAGAGATGACTGAAAAATTACTTTTAGAATATGGTTATGATATTCGTGGTATTTATATTGATTGTGGAGATTTGATATTTGATAAAGAAAAGCAAGGCGTTTTTTCTGGTGGAAGTGGTTGTGGTTGTTCTGCTGTTATGAGTTGTTCTTATATTTATAAAGAACTTTTGAATGGTAAGTTCAAAAGGGTGCTTATAGTATCAACAGGAGCTCTTTTAAGCCCCATTTGTACTATGCAGGGAGAAAGTATACCTGGTATAGCACACGCTGTTGCAGTGGAGTATAAAAAGGATGGTGTAAGGTGATGTGGAATTATATTTCTGCTTTTATAGTTGGTGGAATTATTTGCGTTATAGGACAAATTGTAAAAGATATGACTAAAATAAGCCCTGGAAAAATATTAGTTACTTTTATGCTAGTAGGATTGGTTTTAGGAGCTTTTGGGATATATCAAAAAATTATTGAGTTTGGAGGTGCAGGGGCTAGCATACCTTTGCCTAGTTTTGGAATGGCACTTGCAAATGGGGTTATGAAAGCTGTTAGAGAAGAGGGGATTATTGGGATATTTACAGGTGGGATTAAAGGAACATCAGCTGGAATTACAGCTGCGATAGTGGTTGCTTATTTGATGGCATTAATATTTAATCCTAAACCAAAGTGAATAATTTGTAAAAATTCATAGAAAAACATAAAAAAGGTAAAAAAAGTAATATAATTAACTGTGTAAAATTAAGGGGGAATTTAAAAGGTGAAAACATTTTATAGTTCTACTGTTGATGAAGTTATAAGAGAACTTAATACTGATAAGCATAAAGGGTTGTCATATAAACAACTTCAGGAGAACACAGATACATATGGGGAAAATACAATACATATAGAAATTGAAAGTGGTTTTTTAAAAGAAATTTTCAATTTTAGGGAGTTATATCTTTTAGTAATAGGACTGATAGTATCAATAGCTTTTGAAAGTTATATTTACACAGTAGCTTTGGTATGTCTAATAGCAGGAGTGCTTTTATTTAATTATAAAAAGTACTTAGATAAAAAGAAAAAGACACAACAACTCTCAGCGTTAAATTATACAGATGTAAATATTTTAAGAGCTGGAGTTAGAGATAGTGTTAGGGCAGAAATTTTGACAGTTGGAGATATTGTTTTTTTAGAAAAAGGAAATATAATATCGGCTGATATAAGAATTATAGAATCTAATAATTTAACTGTTAATGAGAGAAATATAACATCAAATGACTTAGATGTTAGAAAATATAATACAAGAATTGATAGGGTGAAAACTTTATCAGAAATCAATAATATGGTATTTAGAGGAACTAGAGTTACTGGGGGCAGAGCTGTAGGAGTAGTTGTTGGAATTGGTAATGATACTCAAATTGGTAGGCTTTTAAATTATTTGAAAGTTTCAGACCTAAGAAGTAAGATTATAGGTAAAACTTTAGGGGCAGATTCAAGAAATATAAATAATAGCATTTTTCTATTTTCAGTATTTAATAGTTTAAATATTTATAGTTTTAAGTATGAAGGATACCAAAATAATATAATAGCAATTTGGTTTTTAGCAGGAACAGCTAATATATTTATAAGTGAGTTTATTTATAGTTATAAGAAAAGTAAAAGTCTTAAAGAGAATGGGATAGAAGTTTCTGATATGCATATGTTAGAAAGGTTTGAGAATACAGATATATTCTTTATACCAAAACTTTGTGCATTAACTGAGGAACAGATGAATGTAAAAATTATTTATACATCAGAAAATCTTTTTGAGGATGTAAATAGTATTGATGCAAAAGATGTTAATATTGCAAGGATTCTAGATATAGGTATTCTTAATAATAATTCTGTGTTTAGCAGAAAAGAAAATAGATTTACAGGTAATATTATTGATGCTGGGTTATCAAAATATTGTACTGAAAAAGGGATGTTTAAAAGTGCAGCACTTGCTAAGAATCCAAGTGTATTCTTAGTTCCATATGATCAAGAAAAAGGTATCAGTACAAGTGTTAATAGAGCTAAAAGAAATTATAGGGCGAATATAAAAGGTCATGTAGATGAAATTTTAGAGAAGTGCAAATATATAATGATAGATGGAATGGAGAGAGATATAAGTGAGGAAGATATAGAGACAATTAGAATGATAGATTTTAATATAGCTAATAAAGCTTATGAAACTGTTGGGTTTGCATATAGAAGTTTTAACTATGAGCCTAGTGAGGAGGAGAATATAGAGAGTAATCTTGTTTTTGTCGGAATTGTAGGTTTTGAAAATCCTAAAAAAGAAAATGCAAAAATTATGGTGCAAGAGCTAAAGGAACAAAATGTTTTACCTATTATGATAACTGATGATAATAAAATTGTTGCAACAAGACATGCAATAGAACTTGGAATTGCTAAAGGCATGGAAGAGGTTATATCTGGTGTTGAGTTATTGTCTTTAGAAAAAGATGAGTTTATAGAAGTTCTATCAAGAGTAAGAGTTCTTTGTAGAATAACACCAGCAATTAAAAGCAAGATAGTTTCATTATTTACAACAGAGGAGTATTCAGTAGTTTCTACAGGAGAAAATTTATCGGATATTCCAAGTGTAATCCTTGCAGATATAGGAATTAGCACAGGTGATAAGACGGCGAAGCTTTTAAAGAAGATGGCAAATATAAATATAAAAGATAATATTTTAGAGAAGTTTCTTATATTGATAAAAGAAGGAAAGCAATTATCAAATGGAATAGGACAAGCTTTGGATATGTGTAGAACAATATTTATGGTTGAGCTTCTTGTGATTTTTTATAATGCAAATTTCTTAAAACAAAATACATTTACAACTTCAATGGTATTAATTTTTAATTTAATAGTAGTACCACTTATAATGCTTAGTTGTTTTTATAAAAAAGAAGAGGAAAAAACAACGAGTATTACTTGTGTGATATTTTCAGGTCTTTTAAAAGCTATAAGTTATTTATTAATTGTAACTTTCTTAAAAGAAAATATTAGAATAGAGTTTGCAAACTTTATAGTATTATATTCAATATTATTAGTATCATCTATAGTAAGTATTAATGATTATAAGGATGATATTAAAAAAGTTATAGGAATAAATATAGGTGCATTTGTATTAATAAATTCAGCTTATATATATTTCATGGATGCATTTAAGGTTAGAGAAGGATTAATTTTCATATTTATAATCATTATTTATACAATTAGTGAATTTATTTTGAAAAAATGGCAAAAATCTAGCTAGGGTGATTTAGTGAGAGAGTTATTTAAAGATAAATTAGAGTTTAGAAATCCAATATTAGATATATTAATTGCAGTTATAATTGGAATAATTACTTTTATAATATTTGAATTAACGCAAGAAGGTGTAGTTTTATTTGCTATACCTATCCTTGTGTTTTTATTTTTTCTATATGATAGAAAATGTTTTTTGATAGTAGTAAGTTTTATGGTTTTAGGATTTCTTAGTACAAGTTATTATTATAGCTTTGGAGAAAATAGAGAAGGTATTTTTTCAGCTAGGATAGAAAAACAATATAAAGATTACTATATGGCTACTTCAAAAGGTAGAGAGTTTTATCTTTATTCAGATAAAAAGTTAGAACTACATGAAAAAGTTACTTTTAGAGGGAAGTTTAAAAAGGAAATTGATATAGATAGAGCATATGTAGGTCATTTGTTTGTGAAAAATATAATAAAAACTGAAAAAGATTTGCTATATAAAATTAGAAATTTGAGTAGTAGGTATTATGAGGATTTGAAAGAGAAAATAGGAGAAGAGAAGTCAGCTATTGCAACGGCGCTTGTTTTTGGAAATAAAGATTATTTAGAGATGGATGCAAAAGAAGATTTAAAGGATACAGGCGTATTGCATCTTGTTTGTATATCAGGGTTTCATATAGTTTTTATTTATAGCATACTTAGAAAGTTTTTACCAAAGTCAGTAGTTATACCTCTTACATTTTTATATGTTTTAATCACAGGACTTACCGCATCAGGGATGAGGGCTTATATAATGTTAGTTGTTCTAGAATTTAGTCTTTTAGTGAAAAGAAATTATAATTCTCGTAATGGACTTGCACTTTCAGCGGTATTACTTTTGATATTTAATCCTGATTTTATAGTAGATGTAGGATTCTATCTAAGTTATTTTGCAACGCTTGGGATACTTTTATTTAATGATAAAATTCAAAGGCTTTTGTATTTTATGCCAAATTTTCTAGTAACATCTATAAGCCTTAGTTTATGTGCACAAGTTTTTATATATCCAATAATGATAATTTGCTTTGGAGAATTTTCACTTAATTTTATATTAGGTTCACTTATACTTACACCGATAATATATTTATTACTACCAATAGGACTTGTATCACTTATAATATTTTTGCTAGGAGTTAGTATTACGATTTTAGATAATTTAATGTCAGTAGGATTTGGAATGTTTAATTTAGTGATGGAGTATCTAAAGTATTATGCAGCACCTAGTTATTATGGCCATGAGATATTTGCAGTGGTATATATACTTATATTAATGAATTTTTACTTTATATATAAAGGATATATAGATAAAAGATATTATAAGTTATCATATCTCTTAGTAATTGGAATTGTTGTTACAATTTTCAATATAGTACCAGTTATTTCAGTTTATGAAAAAAGTTTTAGTAGGGCAATTATAGTTGAGTATGGATTTTCTAAAATAGCATATACAAATAGTAAGTCTGATTACTTTATAAATAGTCTTGGGAAAGAGTGTAAAGTGAACAATATAAAAAAAGTTGAGAAGAATATGAAACTAGATATAGGGTATAAAAGAGAGATTTTGATAAAACCTAAGATAGATGAGTCTTTTATAATGTTAAGAGGGAATAATTATGGTATAATTGATTTGCTAAATAAGGATGAAAATCTAGTTTTGATAAAAAATAGAATTTATATAGATGAAAGAGGAAAGTAAAGTGATAGAGTTAGATAGATTAGAAGAGGAGCTAAAAGCAGGTAAGCTTAAAAATGCATATGTATTTTGTGGATTAGATGAAATACTTATCAAAGAAGCTATAGATAAAATTATAGCAAAGTCAATTGACCCTACATTCAAAGATTTAAACTTTGTTAAGTATGATGCAATTGATTTGAATTTTAATATGTTTATGAATGCTTGTGAAACATTACCATTTATGGCAGAGAAAAGAGCTGTAGTTATTTCTAGAGCAAACTTTTTGAAGGATAAATGTGACAATGAATCCAAAAACTTTTATGAAAAAGCGAAGACATATTTTGAAAATCCACCAGAAAGTACACTTCTTATTGCATATTTCCTTTTAAATGATAAGAGAGATAGAGCAAATAAAGTAAGAAAACTTGCAGCACTTGAGAAAAAAGGATGCACAGTAATTGCGGTAGAAAAGCTTAAAGGTGTAAAACTTTATAATAGAATAGAGTCAATATTTAAAGTAAAAGGCAAAGAAATAGGAAAGATAGAGCTTAAATACTTTAGTGAACTTGTACATAGCAACTTTGATATAATTGAAAGAGAAGTTGATAAACTTGTTAATTATACAGATGGGAGAGCTATAACAAAAGCTGATATAGATATAATGAAACAGTCAAATAGTGAAGATGATATCTTTGATTTAATTGATTTAATATCTATGAAAAAGCCTAGTAAAGCTATTGATCTTATGAATGAACTTTTTAATAAAGGTGATGAACCTTTATCAGTTTTAAGACTTGTTCAGGGACAATTTCAAAAATTATATACTATCAAGGTAGCATCAAACGCTGGGATGAGAACTGATGAAATTTCTAGAGATATGGGATTGCCAAACTTTATAGTAGATAAGCTTTCAAAGCAAGGTAGAGGATTTAGTGATGTTATCATAAAGAAGGCTCTTAGTCTAACTCTTGAAACAGAAAAGAGATTAAAGAGTAAATCACATCTTAATAAAAGAACTGAAATGGAAGTTATGATTATAAATATATTAGTTTAAATTTAATAGAAATTATAAAAAAAGAAGTGTCGTTTAAAAAAACGAGCACTTCTTTTTCTATTAGAAGAACGTTAAAAACAGTCTATCTAAAAAAGAAAGGTGTTAGATATCTAACACCATCACTATTAAGCCATAGCAGATAACTTGCTTGCTAATCTTGATTTCTTTCTAGCAGCCATGTTCTTATGTACTATACCTTTGCTTACTGACATATCTAATGTTCTAGCAGCAGAAGTGTAAAGAACTTTAGCTTCTTCTGTATTTTTAGTATCAATAGCCACTTCAAATTTCTTTATAGCAGTTTTAAGAGCTGATTTAAGCATCTTATTTCTTAAAGTTTTTGTAGCAGTTACTTTGATTCTTTTTTTAGCTGATTTAATATTTGCCATTCTATTTCACCCCCTTCAAATTTTAACATATGTGCAATTTGGGGAAACTACACACGAGTTCATTATTTAACAAAGGTAATTATAGCATTTTAAGATTATAAGTTCAAGTGGTTTTCAAAATTAAAAAAACATAAATAATTAACAAATTGGACAAGATAAGTATGAAACTAATAAAAATACTTTAAAGTAGGTGTTTATATGTTTAATGTTAGAACAGATTTAGCAGTTGAAAAGAGAGAACTATATGAAAAACGCTTTAAAAAAGAAATTGATGGAATTGTAATAGAGGAAGAAAATATAGATGAAGTTAAAGTTACCACAGTAGATATAATAAATGAGGATGGTGCAAAAAAAATGGGGAAAGGTATTGGTAGATATATTACTATTGAGATGCCGATATGTACGAGCTATGATACTATCCTTAGAGAGTCTGTATCTCATATACTTGCGGGAAGCCTTGAAAGAATAATAAATTTAAATGATGATGATGTAGCGCTTGTCGTAGGGCTTGGAAATGCAGGAGTAACCCCAGATGCTCTTGGTCCAAAAGTTGTAGAAAAAATTATGATAACAAGACATTTAAATGCACTTATGCCAGAAGAGATAGAGGGGGATTTAAGGTCAGTTTGTGCAATAAGCCCAGGCGTTCTTGGAACTACAGGAATTGAAACAGCAGAGATTATAAAATCTATAGTTGATAAAATAAAACCAGCAGTTGTAATTTGTGTTGATGCACTTGCTTCAAGAAGTTTATCAAGAGTTTCAAGAAGTATTCAAATTTCCAATACAGGAATTGCACCCGGTGGTGGAGTAGCAAATAAAAGAATGCAAATTAATGAAGAAAATCTAGGGATTCCAGTAATTGCAGTAGGAGTCCCAACGGTAGTGGATGCAGGGACCATAGCAAATGATGCAATTGATTTGGTTATAGATGAAATGATAGCCCAATCAGATAATAAAGAATTTTATACAATGCTTAAAAATATAGATAAGGCAGAAAAATCAAATTTAATTAGAAGGTTACTAAGTCCTTATGTTGGAGATTTGATGGTAACGCCAAAAGAAATTGATGAAGTTATAGAATGTGTTTCTAAAGTTGTAGCTAATGGAATTAATATAGCATTACAACCTAATATGGATTCGCAAGATATTTTAGAATTTTTAAATTAGGTAACATAATAATTTATCCCTCCTCATATATATGAAAGTGTAGAGGAGGGATAATTTGTGATACAAAGACAAAGTGCTAATAGAAAGAAAGATTTTCCGGTAGGGTTGCTTTTATTTTTAGGTGTAACTGTAATGTTTATGGTTAGATTCGTAAAAATTACTCTTAATAATGATTTTGGTGGAACACATGCTTACATACAGATTTTAAACTTAGGAATGCCACTTGTTGAGGGGACATATTATGATGAAAGAGCATATGAAGAATCTATAGTTACAATAGATAGTTTAGTAAAAGAAACTTTAGGGTTAGATAAAATAAATCCAAGTACAATACTTGCAGTACAGATTCCAGGCTTTGGGAATTTTAATGAGTTTGCGAAAAATGAGATAGAAAAAGGTGAAGATATAAATTCATTTGTGTTAAATGATGAAAGTATTAAAAAAGAAGAAAAGCCAGAAAAACCAGAAGCAGATCCAAGTGGAATTAGAAATCCTGATATAGTAAAAAATATAGATCAGACGAATCCACAGGTTCTTCTTTATACAACTCATACAGCAGAAGCTTTTGGACAAGCTAAAGATAGAAGCGATGATCCAACTAAAAATGTTATTGGAGTAGGGGAGCTTATAGCTAAAGAGCTAGAAGAATATTATGGTATAGCAACAATTTTAGATAAGACAAAACATGATACTTTTTATGAAGTATCATACGATAGGTCAAAAGAAACTCTTCATAAATACAAAGAGCAGTATGGAGAAGGCCAATTTAATATGGTTGTTGATATTCATAGAGATGGAGTTGGAAGAGATAAAAAACATGTGGTTACAGAAACTATAAATAGTGAGAGTTTAGCAAGGCTTATGTTTGTTGAAACTACAAATAGTGGGCCAGAAAATTATGCAACTACAACAGCTATAAATCAGAGGATGATGGAGAATTGTAATAAATTATTTCCAGGGCTTGGACGGTATATAAGAAAAACTGATTATGGTCTTGCTAAATACAATCAAGAAGTTTTTAAAAATACAACTCTTATAGAAGTTGGAGCAGAACCTAATACACCAGCAGAAGCACAAGCATCAGCAAAATATATTGCAAGACTTATAGCAGAAGAAATTCATTATCAAGAAAATAATCCATAAATTGTATAAAATCTAATATATATGGACACCCTTATAGATAACTGAAAATCTAGGGGGTGTTTTAATTTTGAAAAAAAGTTTAACTGGAATTATAGTGAGCTTGATTGGAGTAATTTTTGTTTGTGGATTTTTTACTATAAATATAGAGGCGACTGAAGCTTTTAATAGTGATAAATATGAACGAAGTAGTATTGATTATGAAGAGATAAAAGAGGATATAGGGCTTGATATAGAAAATTTAAGTAAAGATGAAAGTTTTTTTAAAACATATGATACACAAGAAGGTTTTATTGTTATTTTTGGAGATTATAAAATTAATTTGAGTGAAACTGCAATTGGGTGTGTGTTTCTAAAATTTATGGATACAATAAGTTTAGGGATTGATAACTTTAAAGACTTTGTTTACGACACCATTTATTAAAATATAATACTAACATTTATAATATAAGTTATGGTATAATCTAACTTGACTTATTTTACAATGGGGGTGAACACTGTTCTAAATTAATGGATAAAGGACAGGATTTGAATATGGATAAAAAGCAATTTATTAGAAACTTTTCAATAGTAGCACATATTGACCATGGTAAATCAACACTTGCAGATAGACTTCTTGAAAAGACAGGAACTCTAACTAAGCGAGAGATGGAGCAACAGGTTCTTGATACTATGGAGCTTGAAAAAGAGAGAGGTATTACTATCAAATCTCAGGCAGCTAGACTTATCTACAAGAGAGAAAATGGAGAAGAATATATATTAAACCTTATAGATACTCCAGGACATGTAGACTTCACATATGAAGTTTCAAGAAGTCTTGCAGCTTGTGAGGGAGCAATACTTGTTGTTGATGCAACTCAAGGAATACAAGCACAAACACTTGCTAACTGCTATCTTGCGTTAGATAATGACCTTGAAATTGTACCAGTAATTAATAAAATAGACTTACCAGGTTCTAGGGCAGAAGAGGTTAGAGCTGAGATTGAAGATGTAATCGGAATTGATGCAGAAAATTGTCCACTTATATCAGCTAAAACAGGTCTTAACATAGAAGATGTTTTAGAAGAGATAGTAGCAAAAGTTCCAGCACCAGAGGGCGATGAAAATGCGCCACTTAAAGCTTTAATATTTGACTCATACTATGATAGTTACAGAGGTGTTGTATGCTATGTAAGAGTTAGAGACGGAAAAGTTAAAGTTGGAACAAGAATTAAACTTATGGGTACTGAAAAAGAATACGAAGTAACAGAAGTTGGAGTATTCACACCAGGGATGTTCCCAGTAAATGAACTTTCAGCAGGAGAAGTTGGATATATAACAGGTTCTATCAAAAATGTTAAAGATGCCAGAGTTGGTGATACTATAACAGATGCAGATAATCCTACAGCTGAGCCTCTTCAAGGATATAAACCAGCAATGCCTATGGTATTTTCAGGTATATACCCGGTAGATGGTTCTAAATATGATGAACTTAGAGATGCACTTGAAAAACTTCAAATCAATGATGCTGCGCTTATTTTTGAGCCAGAAACATCACTTGCTTTAGGTTTTGGATTTAGATGTGGATTCCTTGGTCTTTTACATATGGAAATTATGCAAGAGAGAGTTGAGAGAGAATTTAACCTAGATATAATCACAACTGCACCATCAGTTATATACAAAGTAACTAAAACAAATGGAGAGCATTTTGATTTAACAAATCCAGCAAACCTTCCAGACCCAGCAGAAATTGCTAAGATGGAAGAGCCTATGGTTAAAGCCTCAATAATAGCACCATCAGATTATACAGGGGCTATTATGGAACTTTGTCAGCTTAAAAGAGGAAACTATATCGATATGAGGTATATCGAAGAAACAAGAGTTATTATAGAATATGATATGCCTCTTAATGAGATTGTATATGATTTCTTTGATACTCTTAAATCAAAAACTAGAGGATATGCATCGCTTGATTATGAACTTAAAGGTTATGAAGAGTCAGTTCTTATAAAACTTGATATACTTCTTAATGGAGATATAGTTGATGCTCTATCAATGATAGTTCCAGAATCAAGTTCATATAGTAAAGGTAAAGCTATCACAGAGAAACTTAAAGGAATTATCCCAAGACAAATGTTTGAAGTTCCAATTCAAGCAGCTATCGGGAATAAAATCATAGCTAGAGAAACTGTTAAAGCTATGAGAAAAGATGTTCTTGCTAAGTGTTATGGTGGAGATATTTCAAGAAAGAAAAAGCTTTTAAACAAGCAAAAAGAAGGAAAGAAGAGAATGAGACAAGTCGGAAGTGTAGAAGTTCCACAAGAGGCATTCATGTCAATCCTAAAAATAGATTAATAAGAAAAGAGCCAGCGAAAGCTAGGCTCTTTTTTTTGTATTTTAAAAATAAAAAATATGTAAAGTAGTTATAAATTCCGTTTTTAATAAATATATTATAGAGAAGAATTCAAAAGTATTTATTTTAATAATGAGGTGTAGTATGAAATTAGAATTAAGAGATGTAAAAATTAATTGCAAAAGATTAAGAAAAAGTAATCTTGCAACAGGTTCATTAAAAAAGGATGGACAAGTAATACCGATATCAATAAAAGGTTCAGATATTGATAAATATGCAAAAGAATCAGGTATCAAAAAAAATATAACTTTAGAGTTTGAAGGAAATCAAATCGAAGTTAAAGTAGTAAAGGTAGAAAAAGAGCCTATAGCACACAATATTATAAACATAGATTTTGAAGCTATAGTCTAATTTGGGAATATTAAAATGTCTCTAATTTAAAAGGGACATTTTTTTGTTTAGAAATATATCAAAATGGACATGCTATTAAAAAATGGATTATTAAGTAGGACTTGAGATAGACTCTATAAATGTGACAAATATATATAGATAATATATAGTTAATATATAGAAAATATTTACTATGGAGGGAAAGATGAAAAACATATCATTATACATACATATACCGTTTTGTGATCAAAAGTGTCACTACTGTGATTTTCCTTCGTTTGCAGGCAAGGGCGATTTAAAGGATAGATATATAGATGCTTTAAATAAAGAAATTAATCAAAATATAGAAGGATACATAATAAATACTATATTTGTAGGTGGAGGTACTCCAAGTTCATTATCAGCAGAACAGCTAGAGCGATTACTTAGTAATGTAAAGAATTTTAATTTTGCAAGTGATATAGAATTTACTGTTGAATGCAACCCAGGAAGTATCACTAGGGAAAAACTTGAGGTTATGAAGAAATATGGAGTTAATAGATTATCTATGGGACTTCAGGCGGTTCAAAATACATTGTTAAAAGACCTTGGAAGAATTCATAGCTATGAAGTTTTTAAAGAAAATTTTGAACTTGCAAGAGAATGTGGTTTTAATAATATAAATGTGGACTTGATGTTTGGATTACCTAAACAAAAAGTTTCAGAATGGAAAGAAAGCTTAGAGATGATTTGTACGTTAAGTCCTGAGCATATTTCAGCATATAGTCTTATCATAGAAGAAGGTACAAGGTTTAATAAATTATATGAGGCTGATAAACTTAAACTTCCAAATGAAGAAGATGAAAGAGAAATGTATCATTTAGCTAAAAGGACTCTTTTAGGGAATGGTTTTACTCAGTATGAAATATCAAATTATAGTAAAAAAGATCTTGAGTGTAGACATAATGTTGCATACTGGAAAATGGAAAATTGGCTTGGCGTAGGAAGTGCAGCAAGTTCTTATATGAATGGTGAAAGATTTACTAATTTTTCTAAAATAGAAACATATATAGAAAAAATAGAAAATGGAGAATCTCAAAGAGAAGAAGATACTGTAAATACTATAGAAGAAAATATCGAAGAATTTATGTTTATGGGATTAAGACTCATAGAAGGAATCAGTGAGGATGAATTTGAAATAAGATTCAAAAGGACAGTTGACTCTATGTATAAGGATATAATGAAAAAGTTTGTATCACAAAATCTTCTTGTAAGAGAGAATAGAAGAATTTATTTAACTGAAAAAGGAATAGAATATTCGAATATGGTTATGTCAGAGATGCTTTTATAAAATAGAAATAGAAGAAATAAAGAGAAAATAGAAGAAAGAGAGTTTTATTTTAGTTTAAAGCCTATTAAAAGCAAAATTTGAAAAAATACGATAATTGACTATAAATCATTAAAGTTATATATTATAAACATAGTCATTAGCACTCGAACTTAATGAGTGCTAATAAAAAGAGGTGATAGTTATATGGTAGATGCAAGAAAGTTAAAAATTCTTCAAGCTATTATAAGTGATTATATTGCCACAGGTGAGCCAGTGGGTTCAAGGACTATCGCTAAAAAATATGATCTTGGTATAAGTCCAGCTACTATAAGAAACGAAATGGCAGACTTAGAGGATATGGGGCTTTTAGAGCAACCATATACATCAGCTGGGAGAGTGCCATCAAGTAAAGGATATCGACTATATGTTGATAAAATAATGAAGTATGAGAGTGTTAGTATTGCAGATGAGTTAAAAATCAAAAAACAACTTGTTGAAAAACATAAGAATGAAATTGATGCTTTAATTCATGAAGTTAGTACACTTCTTTCAGAACTTACAAACCTTACTTGTTTGGTTAATCCGCCATCAGTAAATAAAAGTTGTATAAATTCTATTCAACTTATGAAAGTAGCAGATGATACAATTCTTTGTGTTATAGTTATGGACGGAAGCATTATTAAAAATAAATTAGTTAAAATTAAAGAGAAGGTTCCAGAAATGGATATTCTTAATAAGGTATCAATAGTTCTTACAGAAACATTGAAAAACTTATCTATTAGTCAAATTAATTTAGAAGTTATTGCTAACGTTAAAATGTATTTAGAAAGTTATTCATATATTTTTGATGCAATACTTCCTGCTCTTTATGAAACATTAAAGAACGTTGGTAGCAATGATATCATAATGGAGGGTGCAACTAATATATTTAATTATCCAGAATACAATGATATAAATAAGGCTAAAGAAATGTTAGAACTTCTTCATAATAAGGAGAATATGACAAGTCTTATGGATTCAAGTAAAGGAATAACTATAAAGATTGGTGATGAGAACTTCATTCCAGAAGCTAAGGACTGTTCAGTTATATCAGCTAACTATTCGATTGGTGGTAGAGATTTGGGAACAATAGCTCTTATAGGACCAAGAAGGATTAATTACTCAAAGGTTTTAAGTATCATGGAAAAAGTAATGAAAGAATTTAATGAAGCTTTGAATGAAGATGATTAAATATAATAAATAGGATTTGAGGTGTCGGAAAGCTATGGGAAAGAATAAAAAAGATAAAAAAGACAATATTGAAGAAGTTATAAAAGAAGAAATTATAGATGAAACAGAAGAAGCAGAAGAAGTGAGTGCCACTGAAACTGAAACTTCAGAAGAAGTTATTAGTGAAGAGTTAAAAGAACTAAGAAAAGAAGCTATGGTTCTAAGAGATAAGCAACAAAGACTTGAAAATGAAAATGAAGCTTATAAAGAAAGACTTACAAGAATAGCTGCAGAGTATGAAAACTATAGAAAGAGAACTGATAAAGAAAAAGAAAGAATCTATACAGATTCATGTGAAGATGTTCTTAAAAATATGTTACCAGTACTTGATAATTTAGAAAGAGCGATAGCAGTTAAGGATACTTCAGTAGAAGCATTAAAAACTGGTGTTGATATGACTATTAAGCAGTTCATGGAAGCTCTTCAAAAATTAGGTGTAGATGAAATAGATACAGCTAATGGTTTTGATCCAAGTCTTCATCAAGCAGTTATGCACGTTCAAGATGAAAATTTTGATGCAAACACAATTGCTGAAGTATTCCAAAAGGGATATAGAAAAGGCGATAAAGTTATAAGATTTACAATGGTAAAAGTAGCTAATTAGTATCTTACAGTGCGTAGGATTTAAATAAAAATAAAAAAACAAAATAAGATATAAATTATTTTGAAATTTAGGAGGAAATTACAATATGAGTAAAATAATAGGAATCGATTTAGGAACAACAAATTCATGTGTATCAGTTATGGAAGGTGGAGAGCCAGTAGTTATCACTAACGCAGAAGGCGCTAGAACTACTCCTTCAGTAGTATCATTCCAAGCTAATGGTGAAAGATTAGTAGGACAAATTGCTAAAAGACAAGCAATCACAAACCCAGATAAAACAATAATCTCAATCAAAAGAGAAATGGGTACAGATCATAAAACAAATATAGATGGAAAAGATTATACACCTCAGGAAATATCAGCTATAATCCTTCAAAAGTTAAAAGCTGATGCTGAAGCTTACCTTGGTGAGACAGTAACAGAAGCGGTTATAACAGTTCCAGCTTACTTTAATGATGCTGAAAGACAAGCAACAACAGATGCTGGTAGAATAGCAGGACTTAAAGTTTTAAGAATCATAAATGAACCAACAGCAGCAGCTTTATCATATGGTTTAGATAAAATGGATGATGCACACAAAATTTTAGTATATGATTTAGGTGGTGGAACATTCGACGTATCTATACTTGATTTAGGAGATGGAGTATTCGAAGTTATTTCAACTAATGGAGATGCAAGACTTGGTGGAGATGATTTTGATGAAAGAATAATGGATTACATCGCTGATGATTTCAAAGCTCAGTATGGAATTGATTTAAGACAAGACAAAATGGCTCTTCAAAGATTAAAAGAAGCATCAGAGAAAGCTAAGATAGAATTATCATCAGCTTCACAAACAATGATAAACTTACCATTCATAACAGCTGATGCAACAGGTCCAAAGCACGTTGATATGACATTAACAAGAGCTAAATTTGATGATATGACTAAAGATTTAGTAGAAAAAACAATAAGCATAATGAAAACAGCTTTAAGTAGCGGAAACGTAAACTTAAATGAAATAGATAAAATAATCTTAGTTGGTGGATCTACAAGAATACCAGCAGTTCAAGATGCAGTTAAGAAATTCACAGGAAAAGAACCATCAAAAGGCGTTAACCCTGATGAGGTTGTTGCTATGGGAGCTGGAATTCAAGCAGCTGTATTAGCAGGAGATTCAAGTGTTGAGGGTATCTTATTATTAGATGTTACACCACTTAGTCTTGGAATCGAAACTTTAGGTGGAGTTGCTACAAAACTTATAGAAAGAAATACAACAATACCTACAAGAAAAAGTCAAGTATTCTCAACAGCAGCAGATAATCAATCATCAGTTGAAATTAACATTGTTCAAGGTGAAAGAGAAATGGCTGGAGATAACAATTCATTAGGAAGATTTACTCTTGGTGGAATTGCACCAGCTAGAAGAGGAGTTCCTCAAATTGAAGTATCATTTGATATAGATTCTAACGGAATCGTTAAAGTATCAGCAGTTGATAAAGCTACTAATAAAGAAGCTACTATCACAATAACAGCTTCAACAAATTTATCAGATGATGAAATAGATAAAGCTGTTAAAGAAGCAGAGAAATTTGCTGAAGAAGATAAGAAAAGAAAAGAGTCAATAGAAGTTAAAAACCAAGCAGAGCAAGTGGTTTATCAAACAGAGAGTACATTAGAAGAATTAAAAGAAAAAATAGAAGCTGATGATAAAGCAAAAGTTGATGCTAAACTTGAAGCATTAAAAGCTATCAAAGATGGTGAAGATGTAGATGCAATCAAAAAAGCTATAGAAGAATTACAACAAGAATTCTATGCTATATCAGCTAAGTTGTATCAAGAAAACCCAGAAGGTGCACAACCTGGTGCAGAGCAAGCACAAGAGCAAGCTCCACACGATGATAATGTTGTAGATGCAGACTTCAAAGTTGATGAAGATAAATAATTAAAAACTATCAAAACGGTAAAAGCTTTGGTATAATTAAAAAAGAATTTCAAAGGGAAGGCTAAATTGTCTTCCCTTTTCTAAGTAATATATTTTGATTTTAGGTGGTGTAAAAATGGCAAAAAGAGATTTTTACGAGGTTCTAGGAATAGAAAAAGGGGCTTCGGATGATGAAATAAAAAAGGCATTTAGGAAATTAGCAGTTAAGTATCACCCAGATAAAAACAAGGGTAATGCAGAAGCAGAAGAAAAATTCAAAGAAATAAATGAAGCATATCAAGTGCTTTCTGACACAGATGAAAAAGCTAAATATGATCAATATGGTCATGAAGGAATGAATGGCGGATACGGCGGCGGAGCTGGTGGATTCGACATGAATGACATGAATGGATTTGGAGATATATTTGAAACATTCTTCGGTGGCGGAGGTGGCGGATTCGGAGGCGGCGGATCAGCTAGAAGAAAAAATGGGCCAAGAAGAGGTAGTGACCTTGAATATAGTTTAACAATTACATTTGAAGAAGCTATGACAGGTGTTGAGAAAGAATTCAACATAACAAGAACTGAAAACTGTGAAACATGTAAAGGGTCAGGTGCTAAGGCTGGGACATCTAAGAAAACTTGTACAAAATGTAATGGTGCAGGTCAAGTTAGAGTTCAAAGACAAACACCTCTAGGCAGTTTCATGTCTACAGCATCATGTGATGCTTGTGGGGGAAAAGGTGAGATTATAGAGACACCTTGTACAGATTGTAGAGGTAAAGGGACTGTTAGAAAACAAAGAAAAATTACTGTTAACATACCAGCAGGTGTTGATACAGCAAATATTCTTACATTAAGGGGTCAAGGAGAGCATGGCGCTAATGGCGGTCCAGCTGGAGATTTATATGTAAGAATTTCAGTAAAACAATCAGCAGTATTTAAGAGAGATGGATCTAATATTTATTATACTTACAAAATCTCTATGACTAGAGCTACTCTTGGTGAGGAAATTACAGTTCCAACAATAGATGGAAATGTTAAATATACAGTTCCAGCAGGAACACAGCCAGGTACTAGATTTAGATTAAAAGGTAAGGGTGCAAAGAGAGTTAACTCAACGCTAAGAGGAGATCAATTCGTTGATATTATTGTTGAAGTTCCAAAAGCACTTAATAAAGAACAAACAGAAGCTTTAAAAGCATTTATGGAAACTTTAGGAGAGTCTACAGAGGAATTAAATGCAAAGAAAAAAGGCTTAATGGATGAGCTTGGAAATATGTTTAAAAAGAAATAAATTTTAAAACCTTGGTTTGAGATAACCAAGGTTTTTGCTTGTCACAATAAATTATGATTCACTAAAATATTGGGAAATTTATATTGATAGTAAAATATATAGATTAGTTTGAAATTTTATTGTTTACGGTTATAATAGAAATATTGATATTTAAAGGAATTATAAATAAATTTAATTATTTTAATGATAGTTAAGTTACTTTTAAAATAGACATTAGATGAAAGAAGAAAGGAATGTGTACATATGCAAGGAAATTGGATTGAGATACAAGTAATTACTACAAGTGAGGCACTAGAACCAGTATCAGGTATATTTTATACTTTAGATTGTAAGGGTGTAGCTATAGAAGACCCAGAAGATGTTACAGGAAGAGAAAAAGGTCCTTTAACTTGGGATTTTGCAGACCTTAATATATTTGAACATAATGGAGAGTGTGCTGTAGTTAAAGCTTACTTTGCAGAAACAGATAACATAGAAGAAATCGTTACTTTTGTTAAAGAAAAAGTAGAAGAGATAAAAGAGTGGGGATTTGATATTGGTAGAGGTGAAGTTAGCACTACCGAGAAAAAAGAAGAAGATTGGGCTAATACTTGGAAACAATATTATAAGCCAACTAATATAGGACCTAACATAGTTATAAAACCAACATGGGAAGTTTATGAGAAAAAAGATAATGAAATGGTTATAGAGATGGACCCAGGTATGGCTTTTGGAACAGGAACTCATGAAACAACAAGATTATGTGCTATGGCACTTGAAAAGTATGTTAAAGAAGATTCTACAGTGTTTGATATTGGAACAGGTTCAGGAATTCTTGCACTTATAGCATCAAAACTTAAAGCTAAGTATGCTTTAGGGGTAGACCTTGACCCAGTAGCTGTTGAGTCTGCTAAAAAGAACATAGAACTTAATGATGTTACTAATATAGAAATTGTTTATGGAGACCTTGTAGAGGTTGTTGAAGGTAAAGCTGATATAGTTGTTGCTAATATCCTTGCGGAAATAGTTTGTTTATTAACAGATGATGTTAAAAAAGTATTAAAGAAAGATGGGTTATTTATTTCATCAGGAATAATACATGAAAGAAAACAAATGGTTTTAGATAAGCTTGAAGAACAAGGCTTTGAAATAATTGAAGCTACAGAGGAAGGCGAGTGGGATTGTATAATCGCTAAATTTAAATAGGTTTTATAAGGAGAAATATTATGCATAAGTTTTTTACTCCAAAGGAGCTTTTTACACAGACACATGCTTTTATACAAGGTGGCGATGTAAAGCATATTTATAAAGTTTTAAGAGTTACTAAAGGTGAGAAGGTTGCTATAAACAACCTTTGTGGAGAAGAGTTTTTAGGTGAAGTTGAAGATGTAACTAAAGAAGAAGTTACTATTAAAATCATAGAAAAGCTTGATATAAATAATGAAAGTAATCTTGAAATATATCTATTTCAAGGTATGCCAAAGGCTGCTAAAATGGACTTAATAGTTCAAAAAGGTGTAGAACTTGGTATGACACAGTTTATACCTGTAATTACGGATAGAGTTGATGTGAAACTTAAAGGTGATTTTAAAAAACTTGATAGATTAAATAAAATTGCATTAGAGGCTTCTAAGCAAAGCAAAAGAAGTCATATTGCAAAGGTAAGTGCGCCGATTGAATTTGAAGAGGCTTTAATAAAGATGGAAGAAATGGATTTAATTGTTGTTCCTTATGAGAATGCTACAGGTTATGGTATTAGAACAATGGCAAATGAAATAGGTGATAAAAAATTCACTAAAGTTGCTATTATGATAGGACCAGAGGGTGGTTTTGAAGAGGATGAAATACAAAAGTTAAAAGATATAAATGCTCATATAGTTACATTAGGACCAAGGATTCTTAGAACAGAAACTGCTGGGTTTACTTGTGCTAGTTTACTTCAATATGAGTTTGGAGATTTAGGAGGAGTTTAATAATGAAAGTTGCTTTTTCAACTTTAGGATGTAGAGTTAATAAATATGAATCAGATGCTATGATAGAAAAATTTGTGATTGAGGGATATGAGGTTGTTGAATATTCAGATATTGCTGATGTATATGTTATAAATACATGTTCAGTTACAAATATGGGAGATAAAAAGTCAAGACAACTTATAAGTAAAGCTAGAAGACAAAATCCGGAGTCTATAATAGCAGCAGTTGGGTGTTATTCACAAATAGCACCAACAGAAGTTGCGGCTATAGAAGGTGTAGATGTTGTTCTTGGAACAAGAAATAAAGGAGACATCATATACTATGTAAATAAAGCTAAGGATGAAGGCAAACAACAAGTTAAAGTTGGCGCTGTTCTTAGAAATAAAGTATTTGAAGAGTTTGATGTTAAAGAATATCAAGGTAAGATAAGAGCTTTCCTTAAGATACAAGATGGATGTAATAGATTCTGTACTTATTGTATAATTCCATATACAAGAGGGTCACTTGCATCAAAAAATCCAAAGAGAGTAATTCAAGAAATAACAAAACTTGCTGAGGATGGATTTAAGGAAGTTGTTATATCAGGGATACATACAGCTTCATATGGGCATGATTTAGAGCAGAGTATTACACTTGTAGACATATTAGAGCAAATAGAAGGTATAAATGGTATGGAGAGGGTTAGAATTGGTTCTATAGAGCCAGGATTCTGTTCACAAGAAAATGTAGAGAGAATGATAAACCTTAAAAAACTTTGTCCAAACTTCCATTTATCACTTCAAAGTGGATGTACAGAAACACTTAAAAGAATGAATAGAAGATATACAGCGGCAGAATATGAGGCTACTGTTAATATGCTTAGAGAAAAATTTCCAACTATCTCAATAACAACTGATGTTATTGTTGGATTCCCAGGAGAAACAGATGCGGAATTTAATGAAACATATGAGTTCTTAAAGAGAATTAAATTAACTAAGATGCACATATTTAAATATAGTCCAAGAAAAGGGACAAAAGCTGCTACAATGGAAAATCAGATTGATGGAAACATTAAGGAAGAAAGAAGTAAAAAACTTATTGAATTAAATGCACAAAATGAAGCTGATTTTGCAAAAGAAAACATTGGTAGAGAAGTAGAAGTTTTATTTGAATCAAAAAATGATGGAAATGTATTCTCAGGTTATGCAGAAAACTATTTAAAAGTTGAAGTAAGAGGTTATGAGAATATTGTAAATCAAATTCAAAAGGTTAAAATAATTGGTAGCGAAAATGAAATCGCAATTGGTGAATTAATATAAATAAAGGTTGGTAGATTGAAAAATCTACCAATTTTTTTGACTTAATTTAGAATTTTCATGAAAAATAGGTAAAAAAATAAAAAAAATGATAAATAAATTGTTAATTAGTTAAAATAATAGAAAAAAAGTGTTATAATACTTTTAGAGTTTTTAGGTAGGAGGTGAAAAAATGTCAGATTGTATTTTTTGTAAAATAGCAGCAGGGAAAATTCCCAGCAAGAAGATTTATGAAGATGATAAAGTTCTAGCATTTCATGATATCCAACCAGAAGCTCCTGTACACTTCTTAGTTATACCTAAGGAGCACATACAGAGTGTTAATGAGTTAAATGAAGAAAATTCAGTAGTTGTTGCACATGTTTTTATGACTATTAATAAAATAGTAAAGGAATTAAATATAGCTCAAAGTGGCTATAGAGTTGTTACAAACTGCGGAAAAGATGGAGGCCAAACAGTTGGTCATCTACATTTTCATATAATGGCTGGAAGAGAATTAACTTGGCCTGCTGGTTAAATATTAACAGACTAAGTAAAAAAATTCTAAGAAGAATATTGACACTTATAAAGGACCTATTGTATAATATACAATGTGTTATTTAACCCATAGCTGTGAATTAATTTATAATTTACGCTAGCGGAGGGAGGGAAAAAGAATGTCAGAAATAAAGGTAAAAGAAAATGAATCACTAGAGCAAGCACTTAGAAGATTTAAAAGACAATGTGCAAGATCAGGAGTGCTTTCAGAAGTAAGAAAAAGAGAACACTATGAAAAGCCAAGTGTTAAGAGAAAGAAAAAATCAGAAGCTGCAAGAAAGAGAAAATTCAAGTAGTTTTTAGTAATTATTAATATAAATTTTTTTGAAAGAGGGTATATATATGCCAACTATTAAAGAAAGGCTTCAAGGAGATTGGAAAGATGCTATGAGAGCAAAAGATCGTTTTAGATCTGGAGTTTTAAGTATGACAAAATCTGCAGTTCTTCAGATTGAAAAAAATGAAGGTATTGTTCTTGAAGATGAAAGAGTAATAGAAATCTTAGCAAGAGAGATTAAGCAAAGACGAGAAGCTATGCTTGATTTTGAAAAGGGAAACAGACAAGACTTAGTTGAACAGAATAATGCTGAAATCAAGATTTTGTTAGAATACCTTCCTCAGCAGTTAAGTAAAGAAGAAATACAAAGCATAATTAAAGAATCAGCGCTTCAAGTTGGGGCAAGTAACATTAAAGACATGGGAAAATTGATGGCTAATGTAAGACCGCTAGTTGTCGGTAAGGCAGATGGTAAGGTTGTTAGTCAACTTGTAAAAGATTATTTAAGTAAGTAGAGAATTCGCTGTAAAGCGGATTCTTTTTTTTTTTTGCTTTTTTTAAAAGAAAATTTGTGATAATTAGGAAATGTTATGTAATCGGTACTAATTATCTATTCTTATTCATAAGTTATTATGGTACTAATTTATAAGGAGTAAGCTATGAATAGGAATAATGAGAATTTAAATAAAACAAGGGATATATTAAAACATATTCCAAGAGTAGAATTAAGGGGTAGGAATGAAATAGTTGTAGAAAATCATTCAGGAATATTAATGTTTGATACTGATATTGTAAGACTCAAAACTAAAATAGGAACTTTAAATATTTATGGTGAGAAATTTAATTTATTATTTATGAATGGTCCAACCCTTGTTATTGAAGGTAAGTTTAAATCTTTAGAATATGAGGGGGAAGATTAGGATGAAAAATGCATTTATGGGGGAAGCAATTATAACAATTGAAGTCAAACTCTTTAAACGGGAGGGGCTTCTAAATGTTATGAGGAATAAAGATATTATAGTTAGGAACATAATAAATATTGATGCTGTTACAATTAGGTTTGATATTTTTTATAAGGATTATGGACAGGTAAAGAGAATAATTAAAAAGCTTGGTGGCAAAATAAAAATATTTTCTAAGGGGAGTCAAATAAAAATGTTTATAGCAATTAAGAATAGTATTTGCTTATTTGCAGGAATATTTGTTTTTTTTCTAGGATTATATATTATGTCTAGTTTTATTTGGAGAATAGAGATAGAGAGTAAAAATTATTTACCTCCATATGAAATAAGGAATTACTTGTTTTCACAGGGAATTAAACCAGGTGTTAGTAAAAGTTCAATAGATGTTTACGAATTAGAAAAGAAAATAGAAAACAATATTGATGAGATAATGTGGATTAACATAAGAATAGAAGGTGCTACAATGAAGGTTAAATTTGAGGAGAAGAAAGCAACCTTAGTTAATGATGATGAGGGAAGTGAGATAGGAAGCAATAAAGTTGCAACTATGAACGGTACTGTAAAAAGGGTTTATACATCATCAGGTACTGCAATTGTAAAAGAGGGGGACATAGTTAAAAAAGGTGATGTTCTTATAAAAGGAGAGCAGGTTATAAAGGATCAAATTATTGATGGAGAGGATATTAGAAAGCCAGTTAAACCAGATGGTTCTATAGTTGCAGATACTTTTTATGAAAAGATTGTTGAACTAAAGGTAAAGGGCATAGAGGAAGTTAGAACGGGGGGGAATACTGAGGAAATTTACTTGAATTTATTTGGGAAAAAAATTTATTTGAAAAAGGCTAATAAAGATTTTGCATCTTATGATAAAATAGAAAAGACAGGAAGTTTTGTTAATAGAAATATATATTATGAAAAAGAACAAAAAGAAATAGCAAAGACTGAACAAGAGATAATAGATGAGGCTGTTTCAAGGCTTAAAAAAGCTACTGAGAAGGAAATAAGTAAACAGGCAATAATTGTAGATACAATAGTTGAAACAGAAGATTTAGGAGATGGAAGCATAAATCTAAAAGTTTTATTTGTTGTAGAACAGGATATAGTTTCTTTTTAGTTCAATATAATTTTTAATATATCAAAGAGGAGAAGGTGAGGTAAAGTGAAGAAATACTTGTCAAAAGCCAAAGGTATATTAAGTGACACAAATAAAATATTACTATTCGTAGGTGTATTTATTGCTATATATTTAATACTTGCTACGAGTTTAGTAAATAAAAAGTATGATTTGAAAAGTGGAGATATAGCTAATATTAATATAAAAGCTAGTAGAGAGATTGTTGATGAGAATGCAACACAAGCACTTCGAAAGGCTGAACTTGCAAAAGTTAATAAACAGTATTCTTTAAGTGATACAGTTTTTACTAATGCAAAAACCAATGTTAATGATTTTTTTGTAGATGTTAATAAAATTATTAAGCAGAATGCTTTAAATAAAGAAAGTGCTACAAATAACCAAACAACAGCACAAAGTGATTTAACAAATGAGATTAAGACTCTTTCTACAACGTATAAGACTTTTAATATTAGTAATAGTGAATATGAGGCGATTTTAGCATTAACACCAGAGGAACTTACAGGACTTCAAAAAATAACTTTAAGTTCATTAACGGCTGCTTATGCAAGTCCTATAAGCGATCCAAATGATACCGCAGAAAATACTGGTGATATTAAATCATATACAGTTAAAGATGCAAGAATTAGAGCGTTAGAACAAACAGAGTCAGAGGGTATTAATGATGTTCTAGCTGGAATAGTTTATAAAATAGATTTGGTAGCTATTCAACCAAACTTTTTCTATGATAAAACAATGACAGAGGCTGCAATAAATAATGTTGAAAAAGATGTTGCACCTGTAGTTGTAAAGAAAGGTCAAATTATTGTTAGTGATGGAGAGCCTGTTACGCAGAATCAAATAGCTTTACTTAGTGAACTTGGTTTATTAAATACATCAAAGACAAATTGGCCAATATATTTATCGCTTGGGGCATTAATTTTAATAGTTATGCTTATGCAATATATATATCTTTATAAATATCATAAAAAGGTTTTTGATAATATATCAAAACTTTTACTTATAAGTATTTTAAATGTTATAGCAATACTAATAGCAAGAGTAACAACAATTTTTTCACCATTTTTAATTCCACTTGCTTTTGCACCGATATTAATGACGCTTCTTACAAATTATAAGATATCATTAGTTATTAGTGGATTAAATGTATTAATTATAGCAGGCGCGACTAATTTTAATCCTGTTATTATTTTAATAGCTGTAATAAGTTCTGTTATAGGGGCGGTGATACTTAGACGGATGCAACAAAGAAATGATATATTAATTGCATCACTTATAATAGCAATAATTACAGGAGTAACAACTCTTGCAATTGGCTCTCTTACAACTAATAATTTTATGGAAGTTATTGTTAATTCTGGATATACAGTTATTGGTGGGATATTATCAGGGGTATTAGCTGTTGGGATATTACCATTTTTTGAAGCTGCGTTTGATATAGTAACAACTGTTAAATTATTAGAATTATCAAATCCTAATAGTCCTCTTTTAAAGAAATTACTTATGGAGGCCCCAGGGACTTATCATCATAGTGTTTTAGTTGCTAATCTTGCAGAACTTGCAGCAGAGGCAATTGGTGCTAATGCACTTATGGTTAGGATTGGAGCGTATTATCATGATGTTGGTAAGACAAAAAGACCATATTTCTTTAAAGAAAATCAAATAGGGATAGAAAACCCGCATAATAAGATTTCAGATAAACTTAGTGCAAAAATTATAATATCTCATGTGAAAGATGGACTTGAGATGGCAAGAGAACATAATTTACCAAAAGATATAGAAAGTTTCATAGGAACACATCATGGTGATACTTTAGTTAAATATTTCTATATAAACACTAGAAATAATGCTGAGAATCCAGATGATGTTAAGGAAGATGATTTTAGATATCCAGGTCCAAAGCCAACTACTAAAGAGCAAGGGATAGTTATGCTATCAGATTCAGTAGAAGCTTCTGTAAGGTCTATCAAAGAGCATACACCTGAGAGTATAGAGAAGATGGTTAATTTTATAATTAAGGATAAATTAGAGTCAGGACAGCTTAATAATTGTGATTTAACATTAAAGGATATAGAGGATATAAGAAATTGTTTCCTTAAAGCTCTAAATGGTATTTATCATCAAAGAATTGAGTACCCAAAAGATGAGAAGGAGAAATAAATTTGATTTATATAGATAACAGACAAGATAAATTCGAAGTGGATGAAGAATTTGAAAATATTTTAAAAAGTACTATAGAATTCACTTTAAAAGAAGAACTAGTTGATAATATTTGTGAGGTTTCTCTTGTTTTTGTAGATAATGAAACAATTAAAGAGATAAATAATGAGATAAGAGGGATAGATAAAGCTACAGATGTATTATCTTTTCCAATGATTGATTATCCAGATAGAAAAGTGTATAAAGATGCATATACTGGTAAAGAATTAAGTAGAACCTATTTTGATGGTGACGAATTAATTCTTGGGGATATTGTATTATCTTTTGAAAGAGCTGATGAACAAAGAGCAGAATTTAATCATTCATTTAGTAGAGAGTGTTCATACCTTGTGGTTCATTCAGTATTACATCTTTTAGGATATGATCATATGGAAGATGAAGAGAAAAAGGTAATGAGAGCTAGAGAGGAAGAGATTCTGTCAAAACTTAATATGACTAGAAACGATTAGAGGTGAATGGGTAAACAGTGAAAAAACTTTTAGATAGCTTTAATTTTGCGATAAATGGAATAATATATGCACTTAGAACTCAAAGGAATATGCGAATACATTTTGGGATTGCCCTAATAGTGCTTTTTGCAACATTCTTTTATAATATAAGTAAGCTTGAGTTTATTGCATTGTCAATTTGTATTACATTAGTGGTTGTTGCAGAACTTATAAATACTGCAATAGAGAGTGTTATAGACCTTAGTACTAATCATTACCATCCACTTGCTAAAATAGCTAAAGATACAGCAGCAGGTGCAGTCTTTTTAACAGCACTAAATGCAATCTTAGTAGGTTATATAGTATTTGGAGATAAGATTACACAGATAACCTATGAACTTGTAACAAAAATTAAAGATAAAGATCATTTTTTAATTTTTATAGTTATAATGATTGTTGCTATATTAACTGTAATTGCAAAAGCAATTTGGGGAGAGGGTACACCACTTCAAGGTGGGATGCCATCTGGTCATAGTGCAATAGCATTTTCAGTTGCTACATGTATATCAATGATATCTAATGAGCCGATAGTATATATGCTAAGTTACTTTATGGCATTAATAACAGCACAAAGCAGAGTAGATTCTAAGGTACATACTGTAAACGAAGTTATAGTAGGTGCTATTTTAGGAATTTCTGTAACTGTTGTTATATTTAAGATTTTTAACTAAAAAAATTTATAAAATAATAAATTAGTGCTATAATTAACGTACCCTATTGTTTCAATAGGGTACATTTTATAATATTTAGAAGTTTGGAGGCAGTGATTATGAAGAAAAAGTTAATTAAAATGGCTATTGAAGCAAGAGAAAAAGCTTATTGTCCATATTCAGATTTTAAAGTAGGTGCGGCTGCACTATTTGAAGATGGGAATATTTATACAGGTTGCAATGTTGAAAACGCTTCATATGGTGCAACAAACTGTGCTGAAAGAACTGCGATATTTACAGGGGTGGCAACTGGTGCAAGAACATTAGAGGCTATAGCTTTAATTGGAGATACTAAAAACTTTACTTATCCATGTGGAATTTGTAGACAGGTAATGGTAGAGTTTGCTAAAGATGATAATATGAAAATTTATATTGTAAAATCAGAAGAAGAGTATATTGAAACAACTATAGGGGAAATTGTCCCAGGGATGTTTTCAAAAAAAGATTTAGATAACTAAGGAGGATTTGAATGTTCAAATCAGGATATGTAACAATAGTAGGAAGACCAAATGTTGGAAAATCAACATTATTAAATTTATTAATGGGTGAGAAACTTTCAATAGTTTCAAATAAACCTCAAACAACAAGAAATAATATACAAACAATATTAACTGGTGATGATTATCAAGTAGTATTCGTTGATACTCCAGGAATACATAAGCCTAAGCATAAATTAGGAGAGTATATGGTTAATAGTGCTACATCATCTATAAAAGAAGTAGATCTTGTATTATTTTTAACTACACCAGACGGAGAGCTTGGAAGAGGTGATAAGTTTATTTTAGAACAACTTAAAGTTCAAAAAGCACCAGTTATATTTGTTTTAAATAAAACAGATCAAGTAAAACCAGAAAAAGTTGCTACTACATTAATGCAGTATGCAAAAGAGTATGATTTTGCAGAAATCATCCCAATATCAGCAATTAAAGCTAAAAATACAGATAAACTTATAGAACTTATGGTAGGTTATATGCCAGAGGGTCCAAAGTATTATCCAGATGATATGATAACAGAAGTTTCAGAGAAATTTGTTGTTTCAGAAATCGTAAGAGAAAAAGCTTTAAAATGTTTAAGTGAAGAAGTACCTCATGGAATAGCTGTGGATGTTATTCAGATGAAACAAGCTAAAAATGGGAAATATGAGATAGAAGTTGATTTAATATGTGAAAAAGATTCACATAAAGGAATTATTATAGGTAAAGAAGGCCAAACTCTTAAAAAGATAGGTTCAGCAGCTAGATTTGAACTTGAAAGATTCTTAAGAGAAAAGGTTAATATAAAAGTTTGGGTTAAGGTTAGAAAAGAGTGGAGAGATAATAATACATTCTTAAAAGAACTTGGCTACAAAAAGTAGATAGGGGGATTTCGTTTGGGACTTTTAAAAACAAGCGGAATTGTTATTAAGACCTTAGATTATAAAGATAATGATAAACTAATATGGCTTTATACAGAAAACTATGGAAAAATTTCTGCAGTAGCAAAAGGGTCTAAAAGAAGTAAAAGTGATTTATTTTCAGTCACTTTGCCTCTTTGTTTTGGTGATTATCTTTTATTTAAAGGAAAAGGGATGTGTAGGTTATCAGAGGGGAAAATAAGAAATTCATTTCAGGGACTTTTAAATGATCTTGAAAAGTTAACTTATTCAACATACCTGTGTGAACTTATAGATATTTCAACTGAAGACGAGGATAAGAATTTTACACTTTATAAAGAGTTTGTAACAGCTATATATCTTTTAGATACAGATGCTTTAAATTATGAACTTTTAACAAGAGCTTTTGAGCTAAAGCTTTTAAAGGCAACAGGATATGGACTAAACTTTGATACTTGCGTTATGTGCAAAAAAAAGCTACAAAGTTCAACTTATATGAGTTTATCGTATTTTGGTGGAGTTTGTGAAAATTGCGAGAAAGATCATGGAATTTATATAAGTAGAGCATCTTTTAGTGCTTTAAGATTCTTAAATAATGCTACTTTAGATATGGTTTATAAAGTAAATCTAAATGATGATATGAAAAAAGAAATATTTAGAGTTACAGAAGCTATAATTTCAAATAATTATTCAAGAAGACCCAAAAGTTTAGAAATGTTAAAGTTTATAAAGGAGTGATTATAGTGGAAAAAATTACACTAGAAAAAGTTGATCAAATACTTGAAAGAACTTGTGTTACTTATAAAGAAGCAAAAGCTGCTTTAGAAATTGCAAATGGAGATGTTCTGAGTGCAATTATTAATATTGAAGAAAGTCAGCAAGGTGAATATTTAGAGCACTGTGAAAAGGAAAAAGAGAGTAAGTGCAAGAAAGAAGAAACCGTAGATGAATTTAAAGGATTTATAATGAATCTTGTAAATAAAGGAACTGTTTCTAGAATTAAAATTAAAAAAGATGATAGTGTTCTTGCAGATGTGCCTGTAAATACAGGGATAGCAGCAGGAGTTATCGCAATTTTATTACCTCCAGTTCTTGTGGTGGCAGCGGTTGCAGTAGTAGGTGCAAAACTTACTATTGAAATAACTAAAACTGATGGATCTGTAGAAATTGTAAATAAAATAGTTAAAAGCACAGCATCGGATTTAAAGGATAAAAGTAAAAATGTTGCAGGTATTGCAACAGCATTCATGAAGTTGAAAGCACAAGATTTGAGGTCAAAGCATGATAGTGAAGAAAAAATTAGTGTTATAGATACTATTAAATCTATGAAGACTACAAAAATCAAAGATTTAGATAATAGTTCTAATTTTTCTTACACAGTGAATTTTGAAGACGTAAATTAATTTAATATGAGACCAAGAGGAATATTTTATTTATATATTATTTAATTTTGAAAGATTTAATTAAGTGAACTATAGATAAATATTCCTTTTAAATTTTATGAAAGAGGGTAGTATGATTGAAACTAACTAATAGACAAGAAGAAATAGTTAGCTTAGTAAAAGCAGGAGCTCCTATAACATCAGAAAAATTAGCATCTAAGCTAGGAGTAACAAGAGCAGCTTTAAGACCAGATCTTGCTGTTTTAACAATGCTAGGTATACTTAGTGCAAAGCCTAAAGTCGGGTATATTTGTTCAGATAAACCTTCTAATAGTATTATATTTGAAAAAATAAGTGGGATTACAGTTGCTGATATAATGTCAAAACCAAGTGTTATACAAGAAAATACTATGGTACATGATGCAATAGTTTATTTGTTTTTAAAAGATGTAGGTACTATATTTGTAGAAAATGAAGGTATACTTACAGGTGCGGTATCAAGAAAAGACTTTTTAAAAGTTGCTATAGGTGGTACTGATATTTATAAAGTTCCTGTTGGGGTGATAATGACAAGAATGCCAAACATAATTACAGCTACTATTAATGATACAGCTTTTGAAGTAGCAAAAAAAATAATTTCACATGAAATAGATTCTATACCAGTAGTTGAAGAAGTCATAGATGGAGAGAGTATTGGCTATAAAATAATTGGTAAAGTATCTAAAACTAACATAACAAAATTGCTAGTTAAACTAGGAAAAAAAGAATAAAATTTTTCCGCTTTTAAGAATAAGTGTTATATCTTTAATAATAATATAGGAGTATAAAGATACATTTTAGTAATGCAAATTCTTATTAAATGGAGGAATGGTTAAATGGAAAATAATCAATATGTATACCTTTTTAGTGAGGGTAATACAAGTATGAAAAACTTACTAGGTGGTAAGGGGGCTAACTTATCAGAGATGGTTAACTTAGGAATTCCAGTACCTCAGGGATTTACTGTATCTACAGAGGCTTGTAATAAATATTACGAGGATGGAAAAGTTATTTCTGATGAAGTTATTGCTCAAATTGATTCAAAGCTTGCAGAACTTGAGGAAGTTACAGGGAAGAAATTTGGATCAATGACAGACCCACTACTTTTATCAGTAAGATCAGGTGCTAGAGTTTCTATGCCAGGTATGATGGATACTGTTTTAAACCTTGGTTTGAATGATGAGGCTACAGAGGCTATGGCAATACTTACTAATAATCCAAGATTTGCGTATGATTCTTATAGAAGATTCATTCAAATGTTCTCAGATGTTGTTATGAATGTTGAAAAGAGATTATTTGAAGATTTAATAGATGAATTGAAAGAAGAAAAGAATGTTGAGTATGACACAGATTTAATAGCAGATGATTTAAAAGAGTTGGTTTTAAGATATAAAGCTTTATATAAAAAAGAAAAAGGTGAAGAATTTCCAGCAGATCCAAAAGTGCAGTTAATAGAATCTATAAAAGCTGTATTTAGATCATGGGATAACCCAAGAGCTGTAGTATATAGAAGACTTAATGATATACCAAAAGCTTGGGGAACTGCAGTAAATATTCAGCAAATGGTATTTGGAAATAAGGGAGAAACTTCTGGAACAGGGGTTGCATTCTCAAGAAATCCAGCTACTGGTGATACTGGAATTTATGGAGAATATCTTATGAATGCACAAGGTGAGGATGTTGTTGCTGGTATTAGAACACCGAATCCAATATCAGAACTTGAAGAGCAAAATAAAGTTATCTATGATGAGTTTATGGATATTGTTAATAGACTTGAAGAGCATTATAGAGATATGCAGGATATGGAATTCACTATTGAAGAAGGAAAGTTATATTTCTTACAAACAAGAAATGGAAAAAGAACAGCACAGGCAGCTCTTAAAATAGCAGTTAATTTAGTTGAAGAAGAAATGCTTACAAAAGAGCAGGCAATTTTAAAAGTTGAACCAAAACAACTTGATACATTACTTCATCCAACATTTACAGCTGCTAATTTAAAAGAGGCTAAGGCCTTATGTAAAGGTCTACCTGCATCTCCTGGTGCGGCTTGTGGAAAAATTGCATTTACTGCTAATGAAGCAAAAGAGAGAAAAGAAGCTGGTGAGAATGTAGTGCTTGTAAGACTTGAAACATCTCCAGAAGATATTGAAGGTATGATTGCAGCACAAGGTATTTTAACTGTTAGAGGTGGAATGACATCTCATGCAGCCGTTGTTGCCAGAGGGATGGGGACATGCTGTGTTGCAGGTTGTGGTGAGCTAAAAGTTAATGAAGTAGCTAAAACTGTGACAGTTAATGGAGTGGTTTTAACAAAAGATGATTTCATTTCAATAGATGGTGCTACAGGGAATGTATATGGAGAAAAGTTAGAAACAGAAACTCCAGAGATTAGTGGTTATTTTGCAACATTTATGGGGTGGGCAGATGAAATAAGATCATTAGAAATAAGAAGTAATGCTGATACTCCAAAAGATGCAAGACAAGCTGTTGAGTTTGGTGCAGAAGGAATTGGTCTTTGTAGAACAGAGCATATGTTCTTTGCAGAAGATAGAATTGCAGCTGTGAGAGAAATGATTTTATCTAAAGATGTTTCTCAAAGAAAAGTTGCGCTTGAAAAACTTCTTCCAATACAAAGAGAAGATTTTATTGGTATCTATGAGGCTTTAGAAGGAAAACCAGTTACTATAAGATTCTTAGATCCACCTTTACATGAATTTTTACCAACTGATGAGGGCGATATAGTAAATCTTGCTACTCAAATGGATATAAGCGTTGAGGAAGTTAAGGCTACTATAGATAGCTTGCATGAGTTTAACCCAATGATGGGACATAGAGGCTGTAGATTATCAGTTTCATATCCAGAAATAGCAGAAATGCAAACAAGAGCTGTAATTGAAGCTGCCATAATAGTTCAGCAAAAAAATACTTTTGTTGTAGTTCCAGAAATAATGATTCCTCTTGTAGGAGAAATTAAGGAACTTGCATATGTAAAAAATATTGTTGTGCAAACGGCAAAAACAGTTATGGAAGAAAATAATGTAGTTCTTGATTATAAAGTGGGAACTATGATAGAAATTCCAAGAGCTGCTATAACAGCAGATGAAATAGCTAAAGAAGCAGAATTCTTCTCATTTGGAACAAATGATTTAACACAAATGACATTTGGATTTTCAAGAGATGATGCTGCTAAGTTCTTAAATGATTATTATATAAATTCAATTTATGAGCAAGATCCATTTGCAAAACTTGATCAAATAGGTGTAGGTGCGCTTATGAAAATTGCTGTAGAGAAAGGTAAGCTTACAAGAGAAGATATCAAGCTTGGAATTTGTGGGGAGCATGGTGGAGATCCGGCTTCAATAGAGTTCTGTCATAATCTTGGATTAAACTATGTAAGTTGTTCACCATTTAGAGTGCCAGTTGCAAGACTTGCAGCAGCACATGCACAAGTTAAAAATAAAAGATGAAAATTAAGAGCTACGCAGTAAAATGCGTAGCTCTTTTTTAAAATATTATATTGAATTCTTCAGAAAAGAAAACTTTGAATTGCTCAACCATAAGTCTTTGATTTGGTGTTTTAGCAACGGTTGATAGTAGAGAATCACGAGAAGATTTTTTGTTACATTTAGAGATACTTGCAAAGTAGTCTCGAGAAGTTCTCCAATACTTTTGAGGAAAAGATAGATAAACCATAAGATATTTCAAATCATCTACTGTAAGAGCTTTTTTGCTGTTATAAGACATGATTATATTCTTAGCAATTTTAAAATCCCAGTTAGTATCACTTCTTTTTAATAATCGTCTTAAAAAGTAGGATAAATCACTCATAGAATAGTCATATGAACATTTATCAAAGTCTATCATATAAATATTATCAATATCTACTAATAAGTTTTTATTTACATAATCACCATGACAAAGGGATTTGCTAAGATTATCAAAATCTATAGATGATGAAATTTCAAGTGCAAATTTTGCGAGTTCTATATTATCATCAAAATGTTCAAGAAATATTTTTGAAAAACGATCCTTTTTTTTATTAGCAAGATTATAACATGCTAATAGTTTGTTGAAATGTTTACTTATGGATATGTATAGATTGTCATACCCCTTTTTTTCATGACATCCTTTTATAGGAATAAAATTTACTGTAGCTTTATGAACTAAAGCTAAATTTTTAGCAGCAAGAGTAAGATGTTCGAGATTGTCAAAGTCACATTTGCCACCAGGAACCCAAGGAGTAAGAATAAATATAAAGTTGTTTGTCTTTACAAATCTACTTCCAGTTTTAGTTTTCATTAGTATAGGCACATTAAAACCATACTTGTGAAGCCATTGCATTGCTGAGTACATAAATAGAAGTTTCTTTTCATCAAAATATATTTTTTTGAGACAATAGCTTTCAGTCGCATTTGAAACTTTATAAACGGCTCTATGCTTTTCAGTATTCTTAATTTTAATTTGTTCTATAGTAGCATCTTTAATCTGATACTCTGGTAAAACATAATCAGTTGCAAGTTTTAAAAGTTCTTTCTCACTGCTGATAGATTTTTTGTTACCATTCATGTAAATCCTCCTAGATAAAATTACCTATTATATACATATTATATTGAGTAAAATATTATACTAAACTAAGAAGATTTAATTAGAATAATGGAGTAATTAGAAAGAAATTCTAATTAAATGCCTAAATAAGAGGATTTTGAGAATTCTTATAGAATATTATAGATGGAGAATTTATTTTATAGTTCATTTTGCTGTTAAATTAACTGATAAAGGATACATATAAAAGTTTAATATTACAAACTATAAAGATTATAAGAAAAAAAAGAAAGAAAAATGATTAAAAAAATGATTTAAATTTTATTAATTAGACAAAAATATATAAAAGGTGAAGAAAAATAAATAAAGTTTAAAATAAAAAGAGGATTTTGAAGTTTAATGTCGAATTAATAATAGTTCAGGGAAAAGTTTAAAAGGTAAGGTGGGAGTTTTTTGAAAATTCCAGAGGAAATAATAGAAAGAGTAAAAGAAGAGAATGATATTGCAGATGTAATATCAGAATATGTTACGCTTAAAAAGTCAGGAAAAAACTTTTCTGGGTTATGTCCTTTTCATAATGAGAAATCACCATCTTTTAGTGTTTCTGAGGACAAACAAATTTTTAAGTGTTTTGGTTGTGGTGAAGCAGGGAATGTAATTAGCTTTATAATGAAGGTCAGAAACTTAAATTTTGTTGATGCTTTAAAATATCTAGCAGAAAGAGTTAATATTAATATTGATTTTAAAAGAGGCGAAAAAGATCCAAGAGATGAAAAAAAGAAAGTCCTTAGAAAAATTAATAAAGAAACTGCAAGATATTATTTTGCAAATCTTCAGAAAGACCCGAAAATTAAGGAGTATTTCTTTAGAAGAGGTCTTACAGAACAGACTTTAAGGTCATTTGGCATAGGGTATGCTAAAGATGGCTGGAGAGAAACTTTAGGCTTTTTAACTGGTTTAGGTCTTAATAAAGACATAATGAAAGAAACAGGGCTTGTTATTTTTAATGAGGAGAAAAATTCTTCTTATGATAGATTTAGAAATAGAGTAATTTTTCCGGTGTTTGATGTCTATGGAAATGTTATAGGATTTGGTGGAAGAGTATTAGATGATTCTAAACCTAAATATCTTAATTCACCAGAAACATTAATATTTGATAAAGGTACAAATCTTTATGGTTTAAATTTTGTAATAAAAAACAATGGTATAAAAGATAGGACTATGATAATGGTTGAGGGTTATATGGATTGTATATCACTTCATCAGTATGGGATTATGAATGCTGTGGCATCACTTGGGACTGCGCTTACAGTTAAGCAAGGTAAACTTTTGAGGAAATATGCCGATACAGTAATTATATCTTATGATGCTGATCTAGCAGGTCAAATGGCTACACTTAGAGGATTAGATGTATTAACAGAGGTTGGATTGGATGTTAGAGTTCTTACTATACCTAAAGGGAAGGATCCAGACGAGTTTGTAAGAGTTAATGGAAAAGAAGCTTTTTTAAAGCTTATAAAGAATGCTCAAAAGTTAATTGAGTATAAGTTAACTGTTTCAAAGCAAGGCTTAAATCTTAAAGTACAAGAGGACCTTGTTAAGTATGGAGACAGAATTACGGAAGTTTTAGCAAAAATTAATCCGGTAGAAAAAGATGTTTATATTAAAAAAATATCTGAGGAAACAGGAATTAAGGAACAGGCAATATATGATTTACTTAAGGCTAAATTAAGTAGTTTTAATAAAAATAATAGAAATATGAATAATACGGAATATTATGGAACAAAATTATATATAGAACCTGCATATGTTAAATCAATTAGAAATCTTTTTTGCTTAATGCTTAGTGAAAGCAATTATGAATTTATAAAAGAAAGATTTTCAAGGGATGACTGTATAGATGAACTTTATAAAAGTTTATATTCTTTAGCTGAAGAAATTATAGCTAGTAAAGGATTCGAGGACATATATAAGAATTTAGAGCTTAGATGTGATCAGGCAGATCTTATAAAAGAACTTTTGAAAATAAGAGAGTTAGCTGATATAGGTAAAAACTTAGATTCGGAAAATTTAATAAAAGATTATATATTTATAATTAAAACTCACAAGTTAAAGAAAGAACAAGAATTCGTGATGAAAAAGCTTAAGGATAGTGAACGATTAGGAGATATAGAAGCATCCTTATCATATTTAAAGCAATCGAAGGAAGTACAGGGTAAACTAAGGAGTTTGAAGAAGTAGATGGTTCTTAAATCGGAAGGAGGCAAACCCATGAAAGATAAAGCAAACGCAAAGGGTAATACTAAAGTAGAAGTTAAAGACAAAAATGCCAGAATGGTAATAGTAAAGAAGCTAATTGATAAAGGTAAGAAGAGTGGTTCGTTAACTTATAAAGAGATAATGGAAGAGCTTGAGGAGATAGAATTAACACCAGAACAAATAGAACAGATATATGAAGTTCTTGAGTCAATGGGTGTTGAGGTTATAAATGAAGGTGAAAAAGAGGAAGAAGAGGATTCAGCAACTCTAGCAGTTCCAGATGGAATTGCTATAGATGATCCTGTTAGAATGTACCTTAAAGAAATTGGTAAGGTGCCACTTCTTACATCAGAGGAAGAAATTGATCTTGCACAAAAAATTGAGGCAGGTAGTGTTTATGCTAGAAAGAAACTTGCAGAGGCTAACCTTAGACTTGTTGTAAGTATAGCTAAAAGATATGTAGGAAGAGGTATGTTATTCCTTGACCTTATTCAAGAGGGTAACCTAGGTCTTATAAAAGCTGTTGAAAAGTTTGATTATAGAAAAGGTTATAAATTCTCAACATATGCTACTTGGTGGATAAGACAGGCGATAACAAGAGCTATTGCAGACCAAGCTAGAACTATAAGAATACCAGTTCATATGGTTGAAACTATCAATAAACTTATAAGAGTTCAAAGACAGTTAATACAAGAACTTGGTAGAGATCCACTTCCAGAAGAATTATCTAAGCAAATGGATATGCCAGTTGATAAGGTTAGAGAGATATTAAAAATAGCTCAAGAGCCGGTATCATTAGAAACTCCTATCGGAGAAGAGGAAGATTCACATCTTGGTGATTTTATACCAGATGAGGATGCATTAGCACCAGCAGAAGCTGCTGCATTTACATTATTAAAAGAGCAATTAATTAATGTACTTGATACTCTTACACCAAGAGAAGAGAAAGTATTAAGATTAAGATTTGGTCTTGATGATGGAAGAGCTAGAACTCTTGAAGAAGTTGGTAAAGAGTTTAATGTAACTAGAGAAAGAATTAGACAAATAGAAGCTAAGGCTCTAAGAAAGCTAAGACACCCTAGTAGAAGTAAAAAACTTAAAGATTACTTAGATTAATATAAAAAGTCATATTACCTATTTTATGGGAAATATGACTTTTTCTTATAGGGTATTTAGGGATTTAGAATATACAATATATGTTATAATATCAGAGGGGGAATATTATAATGAATTGTTTTAAAGCTAAGAGGGGAAAGGCTAGTATTGAGTTATTTGGGTATCTAGTTTTATGTGATATTTTGATGCTTATAATATTAGACCTTATTAATGGATATACAGAGAGCAAAATTGTAATTATAATTATGGTTTTCTTTTCAATATGGTGCTTGTACTATATATTTTTAGATTTAACATTGAAGTATGTTTTTTATGAAGATAAACTTCTAATAACAGCTTTTAGTGGAGTTAAAAAAATTGAAGTGAAATTTTCAGAGATAAATGGTCTTTTAGTAAAAGATCAGTATATTGATGGGTTTAAACTTGCAGGAGTAGGTAAGGATAGATATGCTTTTGGTAGAATGGTTATAAGGGGTGTAGGTGCTACTAGAGCTTTTATAACATCATCTAGCAAGGTAATATATTTACATACAGAGAATTTCTCATATGCAATATCACCTGATAGTATAGATAAAGTATTAACTATATTATTTGATGAAAATATACCAATACAAGAATTTGAAACAAAAGTTAACAATAGAGAATTATTTAAGGATAAGAAATTTTTGATACCGTTTATAATAACAACAATTATAATAAGCATTATGATTCTAGTCCCGTTTATATTATATTTAATAGGTGGTTTATCAAGTAAAATGCCACTTAGTTTTGATACAACATTTAATGCTGTTTTAATGGGGACGGGAAAAGAATTTGCTATAAAGCAAATGGTATCAGGTATTTGTAATATTATGATATTAATTTGTATGTATTATGCATCGTATTTTGTTGCTAAGTATGATAAAAAAGTTGCAGTAAGATATATGTATTTAGCGCTTGTTATTAGTGGTTTATTTGAGTATATACAGGTGCAAATATTAATTAATTATTTATAGAAAGAGGATGGAAAATGGAATTAAGCATAAGATTAAAAACAATAGCAGACAGTGTTGATAAATGTGAAAGTGTAGCAGATATAGGAACTGACCATGGATATGTACCAATATATCTTGTGGAAAGAGGAATATGTGAGAGAGCTATAGCATCAGATATTAATAAAGGACCTATAAGTAAGGCTAAGATGAATATAAGTTTTGAAGGACTAAGTAGCAAAATTGATTGTTATCTTGGTGGTGGACTAAAACCTTTAAAGGTAAATGAAGTTGAGGGTATTGTAATAGCTGGTATGGGTGGAAATCTTACAAGAGATATACTTCTTGCTGATATGAAAAAAGTTCAAAATTATAAGTTTATGATTTTACAACCAGCACAAAATCCAGAAGTTTTAAGAGAATTCTTATATAGTAATGAATATGAGATTATTGATGAAGATTTAATTTTAGATGAAGGAACTTATTATGAGTTATTTAAGGTTAAGTATAATAAAGAAGCAGAAAGTTTGAAATTTGAAGATGAAATATATTATGAGGTAAGTCCTGTGCTTTTAAAGAAGAAACACCCACTTATAAATGACTATTTAGATAGTAAAATTTCAAGATGTGAGAAAGTAATAACTCATATAAAAGAAGATACACAAATGGCTAATGCAAAAAAACAAGAACTTAGAAATAAGGTGAATATTTTAGAACAACTAAAGATAAAATAAGTTATTAAATATAAAGGGGATGTAATTAATATGTTATTAAGCAGATTTATAGAAATTATGGAGAGAATAGCACCACCACATTTAAAAGAAGATTTTGATAATGTAGGTCTTATGGTTGGTGATAGAAATAAAGATATTAAAAGAGTTTTATTAGCACTTGATTGTACTGATTTAGTTATAGAAGAGGCAAAAGAGGTTGGAGCAGAGCTTATTTTAACTCACCATCCATTAATCTTTAAAAAGCCAAGCAGTATAACAACAGATACACTACAAGGTAGAAAAATTATAAAACTTATTCAAAATGATATAAATCTATACTCAGCACACACTAACTGGGATTCAGTTAGAGAGGGTATTAATGATACTATTGTAGACATGCTTGGATTTAAATCAGAAGAAATTATAGATAGACATAAGGCTGATAATAATGCAGGGATAGGTAGGGTTGTAACTCTTGAAAATCCTTTAACACTTGATGCTATTATGGATATTTGCTATAAAGCTTTTGATTTAAAAGGACTTAGATATTCAGGAGACCTAGAAAAAGTAATAGAGAAAATTGCTATTGTAAATGGTAGTGGACAAAGTTACTTTGAAAGTGCAGTTCAAAGAGGGGCAGACCTTGTTATAACAGGAGATACAACTTATCATTTTGTATCAGATTATACTGAGATGGGGATGTCAATTCTTGATATAGGACACTTTAAGTCAGAGTGGCCGGTATTAATTGAAGTAAATAAAAAGCTTCAAAAAGAATTAAAAGATATGGGCGAAGATCTTGAATTTGTTATTTCACAAAAAGCAAAAGATCCATTTAAATTTAGAATGTAATTTATTAAAGAGTAGTTTAAGTAGAGATATTTAAACTGCTCTTTATTATTTTAAATTTGTTAAAAGATTAAGTATTTAAATATAGTTAGAACGGTGATATAATATAAAAGAATATTTTAATATTTAAATAGAATCTAGGTTAAATTAATCTAGTAGAAGTTCGTAACCATCCTTCTATAAAAAACTAGGAACTGTAGCTGTAACAAAGGCTTATTCCTTGTTGCGGTATTTTTTTAGGTTAAATTATAATAAAAGACACTTTATTAGCAATTAAACTTATGGTTTATTAATAAAAAACAGAATATTAAAACCTATACTAGAAAACAATAGACACTCTAGTAACTTGCAGTTCTTCAGTGGTTAATTATATTACCAAGGGAGAGATACAATTGAAAAAGCTGACTAGCTTTAAGATGGCATTTATGGCTATCGCAATTGCAGTAAATGTAATAGCACCATTTATTGCAATGACATTTAGAATACCTATTTACTTAGATGCAATTGGCACAAATCTAATTGCTATGCTTATGGGACCTGTAGAGGGTGTTATAGTTGGGGTAGTAGGTTCATTATTATCAGGGGTTATATTTGACCCATCATCATTCTATTATGCACCGGTTCAGATATTTAATGGACTTGTAATAGCATGGCTTTATAGAAAAGGTTGGATAGATATGAAAAAGATGTTTTGGTCTATGCTTATAGTTATACTATTTGTAAGCACAACTAGTTCAATCATCACAGTTTATGTTTATGGAGGGATTACACCATCAGCATCAACTTATATCTATATATTCTTAAATAGAATTTTAGGGATGGCACCAGTACCAGCAGCACTTGTGATGCAAGGGATTACTGATTATGGTAATCAGTTATTTTGTACAGGAGTTTCACTAATAATAATGGCAAGAATGACTATTTCAATGAAAAAGAGATTAAAGTAAAGGGTGTGACATAATTGGATAGATATAATATTATAAATGGTAAAAATGAAAGAGAAATTGTTTTACTAAAAAGTTTTCCATGTGTATGGGGAAAGTGTAGTTTTTGTGATTATATTTCAGATAATTCAGAGGATAAGTGTGAAGTAAGAAGTGTTAATAAACCTATTTTAGCCCAAATTACTGGTGAGAAAGGAGTTCTTGAGGTTATAAACTCAGGAAGTGTTTTTGAAATTCCAAAAGAAGATTTAGCTGAAATTAAAAGAATTGTAAAAGAAAAAAATATAAAGAAATTATATTTTGAAGCACATTGGTGTTATAGAAAAAGACTTGGGGAAATGAAAGATTTGTTTGAGGGTGTTCAGGTTCTGTTTAAAACAGGAATTGAAACATTTGATGATGAATTTAGAAATGATATTTTAATTAAGAATGTAAAGTATAAGAGTATAGATGAAGTGAAGGAATATTATGATTCTATATGTCTTATGGTTGGAATAAAAGGTCAAACTAAAGAAATGATAAGAAGAGATATTGAGATTGTAGAAACTCAGTTTGAGAGAGCTACAATAAATATTTGGACAGAGAATACAACAAAATTTAAAAGAGATGAAGAACTTATTAAATGGTTTGAAAAAGAATACTCATATTTAAGAGAGAATGAAAAAATAGAAGTTTTATTTGAAAATACTGATTTTGGTGTTGGTGATTGAATAAATTTAATATAAAAATATAAAAAATGGACTCTATAGAAGAGATACTTAAATAAAAGTGCTCATCTATAGAGTTTTTTTAGTATAAATATCTTTATTCTTGCTAAAAATATTTATAAGGTTACTTAAAAGTACCTAATTGTGAGAAGTTCTAATAGGGAGTATATTTAATTTAAGGCAAACGGATAACAAAATTTAGATTAAACATTAGGAGGGATGAAGATGAAATTAATTAAAAAAATGTGTGCAATAATGAAGGGTACTAAGGATAAAAGTAGTACTAACAATGCAACACCACAAAAAAAAACAGCGAGTAAATAATATTTTAAAAGATTTAGTCTACATAAGTAGAGTATAAATATAATAATTAAAAAAAATTCTTGAGGAGGAATAATAAAATGATGAAATCTTTAAATGAAAATGAATTTAAACAAGAGGTACTTGATAAAAAAGGACTAGTAGTTGTAGACTTCTATGCTGATTGGTGTGGATCATGTCAAAAACTTGGACCAGTACTAGAGGAACTAGAATCAGAAATGGAAAATGTAACATTTATTAAAGCTAATGTTGATAATTGTTCTGACTTATCAGATGAGTATGATATAACAAATATTCCAGCTATTTTAATCTTTAAAGATGGTGTTTTACAAGAAAAAACTGTTGGATTTAAACCTAAAGTTGCGATGATTGAACTAATAAATAAAGTACTTTAACAAATAAAAAATTAAAGGGGTTAGTTAACATGGAAAATATATATGATATAGCAATAATAGGCAGTGGTCCAGCTGGACTTTCAGCTGCTCTTAATGCAAAGATACGTAATAAAAAATTTATTTTATTTGGAAATAAAAATTTAAGCTCAAAAATTTTAAAGGCGCCTAAAATAAATAATTACCTTGGATTTGCTGGTATGAATGGCAAAGAAATTGGTGAAAAATTCAAAGAACATTTAACTGCAATGGATATTGAAATCACTGAAAAAAAGGTAACTGCTATTTATGCAATGGGAGATTATTTTGATATAACAGTTAATAATGAAAGTGTTAATGCTAAGTCAATAATTTTAGCAACTGGTGTTGAGTATGGAAAACCTCTAAATGGGGAGGAGAAATTCCTTGGGCGTGGTGTTGGTTATTGTGCAACTTGTGATGCACCTTTATATAAGGAGAAAATTGTAACAATAATCGGTCATAACAAAGCGGCAGAAGAAGAAGTAGATTTTGTTTCAGAACTTGCTTCAAAAGTTTATTATATTCCAATGTACAAAACAGAATATATTGGAAATGATAAAGTTGAAATAATTAATGATGCGCCGGTTGAAATAACAGGGAATCTTAAAGCTAATAAACTTATATTAAAAACTAGCGAAATTGATACAGATGGTATATTTATTTTAAAAGATTCAATATCACCAGCACAGTTAGTTCCAGGTCTTGATATAGTTGATGGACATATAAATGTTGATAGAAATATGAAAACTAATATCGCAGGATGCTATGCAGCGGGTGATTGTGTTGGAAAACCATATCAATATATCAAATCAGCTGGTGAGGGGAATATTGCAGCACTTAGTGCAGCTTCTTACCTAGCTAGAAAAGAATAAAATAATTTCAAAAAATAAGTCTCTATTTTTGTGTATATAAAATAACAAATATTAAAAATCCATTTATAAGGGGGGATTATCTCCTTAATAAATGGATTTTTTTAATTTGAAATAAGTAATAAAAAAATGTGAAAATTTTAGTTATTAGTACTACATTAAAGAAACTTAAAATAGTTAGATATCATATGATAAGAAGAAGTAATATAAAAGGTGATTTGTATGTTTGGGAGACCAAAATATACTTACTATAGTTATAAGGCGGACAATAATTATAGAGGAAGTAAGAAGAAAAAGTATAAAGTAGAAAAAAGAAATATAAGCGGATATGATGAAATTAAAGAAGATATTTATAAACTTTCTTGTGATGCGAAAAAAATATTTGCAAAGAAAAAATGTTCAGGAACTAAATTTAAAGTACAGAATAAGCATAATGATGGACATGCTATGAAGATAGTTTGTATAGGACTTATAAGTTTTATATTAATGTCTGCAGTAATTACTTTTCCAGCTGCTCTTTTAGTCTGTTTAATGGGGGCTTTATTATATCCATATAAATAATGTAAAAATTTGGACTTGCTAACTAGATATTTTTATGATAATATAATTCTTGCGAGTAAGGCAGACAATCGCCGCTTAGAAATAAGGGGAGGAAAGTCCGGGCTTCACAGGGCGTGGTACTGGTTAATGGCCAGTGGGGGTGACCCTAAGGAAAGTGCAACAGAAATAGACCGCCTAGTTTACTAGGTAAGGATGGAACGGTGCGGTAAGAGCGCACCAGTATAGTGGTGACATTATAGCTATGTAAACCCTACTTGAAGCAAGACCGATAAGAGGGCATTTAAGAGTGACCCGCTCAGTCCTCGGGTGTGTCGCTAGAGGCTGTTGGCAACAGCAGTCGTAGATAGATGATTGTCTAATACAGGACCCGGCTTATAGCCTTGGTCGCACCATAGAAACCTAGTAGATTTATCTACTAGGTTTTTTTATAATTAAATTTAAAAAAGAAAAAAAGGCATTTAACAAATTTAGATTAAACTAAACTTATTAAACACCTTATTTATATACTAAGCTTGTGTTGGAATTGGAACATAAACTCTAGTAGCTAGTTCGTCATCTAACATATACATTCCTGTTAAGTTATCTTCAAATCTTTTAACTTTCTTTAAGATAGTTATAAAGTTATTTTCTTCTTCAACTTGCTCATCTATAAACCATTGAAGCAGGCTAAGTGTAGCATGTTCTCTTTCTTCAGTTGCAATATCTGCAAGGTGATATATTTTTTCTGTTACAAGTTGCTCGTGGTGATAAGCTGCATCAAATAAAGATTTCACATTATCATATTTGATAGTTGGAGCATCTATTTTACCAAGCTCAACAAATCCACCTTTTTGAAATAAATAACCGTAGAATTTCATTGCATGGTCTAATTCTTCTTTAGCTTGAACTCTAAAGTAGTTAGCAACCCCCATAAAATCTATTGATTCAGCGTAAGCTGACATAGCTAAATAAGTATATGATGAATAGAATTCAAAATTTACTTGCTCTGTAAGAGCATCTAATAATTTTTTACTTAACATAAAAATCTCCTCCTTAGTTAAAATGAGGAAACTAAAAGTATCCTCTTATATAAGATAGTACAGTTTTTAAAGGGATTTTTCAAATAAATATTGGCAATAATATTAAATATCTATCTAATGAGAGAATTATGAGTAGCCTAGTTTTTTAGGTTATGGTAAAATTTATATAAAATTAGCTGAAGATAACTGAAGAATTTAAATGAAAGAACTTTTAACTTAATTTGAGAGAATTCTCCCACTTCAAGCTTTAGCTAAGTGGTGAGTAGTTCACGTAAAGAATTAATATAAAAGTAGGGGCGTAGTATGATTAGAATTTTAGAAAATAAAGATATAGATAGAATTATGGAAATTTGGCTTGAAACATCAATAATAGCACATGATTTTATCAGTAAAAATTATTGGATAGATAATTGTGAAGTTGTAAAAAATGAGTATATACCAATATGTGAAACTTATGTTTATGAAGATGAGGGAATAGTAAAAGGCTTTATTGCTATTTTAAAAAAAGGTTTTATTGGTGCTATTTTTATTGATAATAAAGATAGAGGGAAAGGAATAGGAACAAAACTTATGAACCATGCAAAGGGAAAATATGATTATTTAGCTTTGGAAGTTTATAAAGATAACAATAGTTCTGTGAAATTCTATAAAAAACAAAATTTTAAAATAATAGAAGAGAACTTCAGTGAAGAAACAAATAAAATTGAGTATGTTATGGAATATAAAAAGTAAATAGAAATTGTTTGATAAGCGAAATCAATAAGATGGTTCACAAAATAGACATATAGGAGTATAATTAAAGTAATAAATAATTTTAAAAAAGAAAGAGTGAGATAAATGAAATTAAGTAGAAATGATGCTTGCTGGTGTGGAAGCGGTAAAAAATATAAAAAATGTCACTTCGAATTTGATGAAAAGTTCGAAAGTTTAAGAAGAGCATATGAAGAAATGCCTCCAAGAGAAGTCTTAAAAACAGCTGAAGATATTGAAGGAATTAAAATATCAGCAGAGGTTAATAATGGAGTTCTTGATCTTGTAGCAAAAGAGATTAAGGCAGGAATGAGCACAGAGGATATAGATAAATTAGTTTATGATTATACAGTAGCTCATGATGCAATTCCAGCACCTCTTAACTATATGGGATTCCCAAAGAGTGTTTGTACTTCAATAAATTCTGAAGTATGTCATGGAATACCTTCAAAGGATATAATCCTTAAAGATGGAGATATTATTAATGTAGATGTATCTACAATTAAAAATGGATATTTCTCAGATGCTTCAAGAATGTTTATGATAGGTGAAGTTTCAGAAGAAGCTAGAAATCTTGTTGAAGCAACTAAAGAAGCTTTAAGACTAGGTGTTAAGGCTGTTAAACCTTGGGGACATATAGATGATATAGGTCATGCTATACAATCATATGTTGAAGCTAAAGGATATTCTGTAGTAACAGACTTTGGTGGACATGGAGTTGGTAATGAGTTTCATGAAGAGCCTTTTGTAGCTCATGTAGGTAAAAAAGGTGAAGGTATGATACTTGTACCAGGAATGGTATTTACAATAGAACCTATGATAAATATAGGAACTTATAAAGTTAAAGTTGATGAAGACAATGGTTGGATAGCAAGAACAGCAGATGGTAAATTATCAGCGCAATTTGAGCATACAATCGTAGTTACAGAAAATGGTGTGGAAATTTTAGCATGGTAAAATAAAGGTATCAAGGGTTATCCTTGATACTTTTTTATTTATAAACAAAAGAAAAGATAAGGAGCGTTAGAGTATGAAAGAATTAAGTGGAAGTTTAGAAGTAAAAGCATTTGAAACTGTTGATGGTGGAAGTTACAATGATGTCATAATGTCTGGTATGGGGAAAATAAAAGGAAATATTGAAGCAACGGTTGTTGAAGTAAATGGAGTTGGAGAAATAACAGGTGATATAAAATCTGAAAGTCTTATGGTTGCAGGAAGTTTTACTGCTGACAAAGAAGTTGTACTAGAGGGTATGCTAAATATTAAAGGAACAGCAAGTTTTTCTAAAACACTTATATGTGAAGAGATAATAGTGGCTGGTAGTCTAAGTGTAAAAGGTGATATAAAGTTTACAGATGCAAGTATAAGTGGAGCATTAATTTCAAGAGGTATTCTTACAGGAGATAAAGTTGAAGTTGCTGGTGGAGTTGATATGTCAAGTGACTTAAGAGTCAATTATGTTAATATAAGTTTTAGTGAAAAAAGTAGTGTAAATGATATTCTTGCAGATGAAGTCTATATAGAGACAATGGAAGGCAAGAAAGGATTATTTAGTAAACTTAAAAAAACTGTATTTAAATGTAATGAGATAAGAGCTGAAAAAGTATTTGTAGAAAATACAGAGTGTAAGCTTATTGTTGCAGATGAAGTTATTATAGGTGAAAACTGCAAAGTTGAGAAAGTTGAGTACCTAGAAAAATTTGAATTTGCGAAATCAAGTGAAGTAAAAGAAACAGTTTGTAAAAAGTAATAAAAAACTCCATCTATTAAACAGATGGAGTTTTTTTGATTTTATCAGATACTTTTATGTAATTAAATTTGTTATGTATATTTGTCATATTCCCATAGACTGTAATTCTATCTGTGACTTCAAAAATATAATGAGGTGATGGGAAATTAATAAGTTTATCGCCTCTATCAATACTTAAAACTTGTATTTCTAAATCTTTAAGTCCACTATCTATTATACTTTTGCCAATAAGATAATTACTTTTACCTATATAAATTTCATAAATACCATAACCTTTTTTTTGAAAGACACTTATCAATTTATCTTCATGAAGATTATGCCAGCGTTTTGATTTAAGAATAAGTCGCTCAATAATTAATTCAATTTTTTCAGGAATTGAACTTCTCATAACTAAAAAAACTAAAAGAGCAAAACCAACTACAAACCCAGCAGTTATTGACATAGACTTTACATCATCAAGACCATGAGAAATTATTCGTATGATAAATGAGATAAAGATAGCTGTACTAAGATAACTAAATATCATAAGCCAACTAGCAATTTTTCTTCTAACAGGATGTTGTGCAATTATTTCGCTTTCTTTAGTGGTATAACCTGTACTAGTTAATAATGAGATAACTTGAAATTTTGCTTTGTGCATAGGAATTCCAGTTAATCTAAATAAAATAGCAAAAAAGTTTATTATTATTAGAAAGATAGTTAAAAATATTAAAAATGTTAATACTAAAATCAAAAAATACACTCCTTTATTGAGTAGCTACTTCATTAGTATACAATAATTATACAAATTATTAAAATAAAAGACTTAATATGAGTAATGAATAAAAAGTAATATTTATATTAAAACTAAGAAATATTATAAAAAAGAAGAAGTTAGTTTATTGACATAAAATATTTTTTTATATAGAATTTAAATTATGTGTCTAAATTTGTAACTTAAATGATACAAAATATGAACTAAAAGAAATATACGAAAGATGAGGTGGTATTTTTGTTAAAAGCTATCAAAGAAGATTGGTTTTCTAACATAGGTCCAGATTTAATTTCTGCTGCAGTAATAGGCTTAGTACTAATACCTGAAACTATAGGGTTTGCATTTATTGCAGGGGTTGAACCATCAGTTTCATTTTTAGCAGTTTTAGCTATGTCAGTTATGGTAGCTTTATTTGGAGCAAGAAAAGGTATGATATCAGCATCAGCTGGTTCTATGGCTCTTGTCTTAGCTATTGTAGTTAGAAAATATGGCGTGGAATTTATAATGCCAGTAACTGTAGCAACAGGAATAATACAATTATTATTTGCTCTTTTTAAGGCTGGAAGAATAGTAAAATACATACCAGATGCAGTTATGCATGGATTTGTAAATGCACTTGGAATACTTATTTTTATAGATCAAATACATTATTTTAAGGGACAAGGACTAGTAATGTACATATTAGTTGGGATAGGACTTTTAGTTATATATACATTCCCATTACTAACAAAAAAAATACCCGCTGCTATTATAGGAATAATTATTGTCACAATAGTAGTATTAATATTTAAATTAAATGTGTCAGATCTTGGAGATTTAAAAGGGATAGAACTTACATTCCCAACAATACATTTACCGCAAATTGCTTTTACAGCTAAAAATATAGGAATAATAATTTTATATGCAATATCACTTGCAATAGTTGGTTCTGTAGAAAGTTTACTTACAGCAAAAGCATTAGATGATATGACAGGAACAGATAGTAATAAAAGTAGAGAATGTTTTGGTCAGGGAATTGGTAATATTGTCACAGGATTAATAGGAGGAATGGCTGGTTGTGCACTTGTTGGACAATCATTTATAAATACAAAATCAGGTGGAAAAACTAGACTTTCAACACTAGCAGTAGGAATATTTCTTGTTTTATATGTAGTTCTATTTAGTAATATAGTTAAACTTATTCCGATTGCAGCTGTTGTAGCAGTAATGATAATGATAGCAATAACAACTTTTGATTGGACATCTATAACTACCGCAGCAAAAAGACCAATTACAGATACAATAGTTATGATTATTACGGTAATAGTAGTTTTAGTAACATCAGACCTTGCTATAGGTGTTATAGTAGGAATGATTTTATATTATGTAATAAAATATTTTAAGGCTAGAAAAGCATAGCTTAAATTAAAAAAAATTTAAAAAATGATAAAGTGAGCATCCAGAGTAAGGAGGCTCACTTTTTTTTGATGATTATTAAATTATGAGGCAATGAATATTAATAAATATCTTGCAAATGTATACTAAATGCTCGTAATATAAAGGTAGAGATAAAAAAATATATTGGGGTGATGAAAAATGAAGAACATAGTTCTTTTAGATGGAAAGACAATGGGGAAATTTGATTTTGATAGATTAAATAGTTTAGGAAACTTTAAATCATATGAGCTTACTACATATGAAGAGGTAAGAGATAGAATAAAAGATGCTCATGTAGTAATAACTAATAAAGTAATTTTAGATGAGGGGTCTTTAAAAGAAGCAAAAAATTTAGAATTAATTTGTGAGATGGCAACAGGGTATAATAATATAGATGTTGAGTATGCTAAATCAAGAGAGATAGCGGTTACAAATGTTGCAGGTTATTCAACGAATACAGTTGCACAGCATACATTTGCAATGCTTTTTAGTTTGACTAATAAGCTAGGGTATTATGATAATTATATAAAAGAAGGAAACTATACAAAATCAGATACTTTTACACATTTAGATCAAACAATAATGGATGTAGAAGGTAAAACTTTTGGGATAGTAGGTCTTGGTAAAATTGGTAGAAGAGTAGCTATGCTTGCAGAGGCTTTTGGAGCAAAAGTGATATATTACTCAACTTCAGGAAAAAATTCAAGCAATGACTATGAAAGAGTAAGTTTTGATGAACTTTTAGAAAAATCGGATATAATATCAATACATGCACCACTAAATGATAAAACAAATGGGATTATGAATTATGAGAGTTTTAAGAGAATGAAAAAGACATCAATTATTATTAATGTTGGAAGAGGTCCAATAGTTGTAGAAAAAGATTTAGCAAAAGCAATTGATGAGAATTTAATTGGTGGGGCAGGTCTTGATGTTTTTGAAGCAGAACCTATGAAGGTAGATAATATACTTTTAACTGTTAAAAACAAAAATAAATTATTATTTACACCACATGTAGCTTGGGCAAGTTTAGAAGCAAGAACTAGATTGTTTGAAGATATGATGGAAAATATTAGTGCTTTTTATAATGGAGAGGTAAGAAATAGATTATAGAAAAATGAATTCTGAAATTTTCAAATATTTTATTTTTAATAAATTAATAAAATAAAATGGTTACAATTACGGAATAGATAAAAAATATATCTATAAATTAACTTGTTTGAAAAAAGTATTAATTCAAGTAAATAAAACTATTGATTTTTTGAAAAACAAAGTATAAAATTTAGTTGTAAAGAAAAAAAGAATAGAGTTCGGATGAAGGCATGGGGAGAGATATTATTTTGAAAATAATACACCGAAGATGGGAATCTTTCAGGTAAAGTGGACCCATGCTGGACGAGCCTCTGGAGAGACTCATTATGAGCACCGAAGGAGCAAGGCAAATTCTAATTTAAGAATTTAATTTGTTGAAACTCTCAGGTAAAAGGACAGGGGATAGGAAATACTAAACTAATTTTAAAAATTGGGGTAGTCTATTTCGTAATCCCTCCTAAAGAAATTTAAGGGGGTATTTTTTATGTTTAATTTTACTACGTTAACGGCAACATCAATAAATGATGTGCTAAGTCAGGTGAGCTCATTTATTTGGGGACCACCACTTTTAATACTTTTAGTTGGTACAGGTGTCTATTTAACTTTTAGGTTAAAACTTTTACAGATTTTTAGACTTCCACTTGCGATAAAGTATATTTTTTCTAAGGATGAGGAACTAGAAGATGATGATGCAAAGGGTGATGTATCAAGCTTTGGAGCCTTATGTACAGCATTATCGGCAACTATTGGTACGGGGAATATTGTAGGGGTAGCAACTGCTATTAAGGCTGGGGGACCAGGAGCTTTATTTTGGATGTGGGTAGCCGCATTTTTTGGTATGGCAACTAAATATGCAGAGGGTGTTCTTGCAATAAAGTACAGAGAAGTTGATGAAAATGGAAATATGGCTGGGGGTCCTATGTACTATATTGAAAAAGGACTAGGACTTAAATGGTTAGCGAAGATATTCGCTCTTTTAGGAATAGGAGTTGCATTTTTTGGAATAGGAACTTTTGGGCAAGTTAAATCTATTGCAGATGCAGCTCAAATAAGTTTTAATATTCCTTTGTGGGTTACAGCAATTGTGGTTACAATTCTTGTGGCACTTGTAACTTTTGGAGGGATAAAAAGAATTTCTAAGGTATCTGAAATGGTAGTGCCTCTTATGGCTGGGCTATATATACTTGCAGTATTATTAGTTTTAGCTTTAAATTATGAAGCAGTACCAGGGGCAATTTCACTTATTATAGAAAGTGCTTTTAACCCACAAGCCGCAATGGGTGGTGTAATGGGTATAACAATAACAATGGCTATACAAGCCGGAGTTGGAAGAGGAGTTTTTTCAAATGAAGCAGGTCTTGGTAGTGCACCAATAGCTGCGGCAGCTGCGAAAACTAAATCAGCAGTAAGACAAGGGCTTATATCAATGACGGGAACTTTTTTTGATACAATAATAATCTGCACAATGACTGGGATAGTTATTGTTGTCACAGGGGCATATGCTAACCCTTTACTTGAAGGGGCAGCGCTGACAACAGCAGCATTTAATGAAGGACTTCCAATAGAAATTGTAGGGACATATATAGTAAACATTGGGCTAATGTTTTTTGCTTTCACTACAATTCTTGGATGGAATTATTATGGGGAAAGATGTGCAGAATATCTAATGGGTGTTAAATCTATTAAGTATTATAGAATAATTTATATAGCGTTGGTTGGAATTGGGGCATTCTTGCCACTTGGGACTATATTTATTGTTGCAGATATAGTAAATGGATTAATGGCATTTCCAAACCTAGTTGGAATAGTAGGTTTGAGGAAGGTAGTAGTTGAAGAAACTAATAACTTCTTTATCGAACTTAGTAATAAGCAAGCAATTTTAAAAAATAAATAAAATAAAAAAAGCTAAATTTAGATTAATATATCTAAATTTAGCTTTTTTTTTCTCGATAATAGTATGAAGTTAGAATAATATTATTAGGAGGCAGAAATGCAAAAGACAGTAAAAGAAAAAAAAACAAGAAGTATTTCATCAAGAATTACAGTAAGTATGCTTATAGTTGGTATAGTAATACAAGGGTTAGCTATATTTACATATTATCAAAGTAAAGACTTATATTTAGATAATATGAATAAAAGTGGTTTATCACTTGTAAAAGAAGTTACAAGAGGATTAAATCACTATTTTGATAATATAATGGGTTCTATAGATATATTAGGGGCTAATAAAGTAATGAAGTTTGCAAAGAGCGATAGTGATATTTCAGATTTGCTTGCTACATATAAGAATAACACTCCGTATATAGATGGAATAATGTTTGGGACAGAAGATGGTAGATTATATAGTGATAGAGGACCTTTTGATACAACAAAAAGAAATTATAAAAAAGAAGAATGGTATAGCGATTTAATTAAAACAGAGCATAATGGATTAGTTTTACCAGTTAGCTACCATGAGAAGATGAAGAAAGATACTATAAGAATTTCAAGAAAAGTGGTTAATAGTAATAAAGAAGTTGTTGGAATTATAGGAGTTATAGTAGGAATAGATAAAATAAGAGAAAAAGTTGAAGGAATAAATTTAAATCAAAGTGGTTATATAGGAATATTAGACCATGAAAATAATTTTATTGCAGCATCAAATGAAGCAAATGAATTAGGTGGTATTGAAAAGTATGGTGAAGCGGTAGCCTTTATGGATGAGAAGCAAGGTGTTGAAATTTTAGGAAGTGGAATGAATAAAAATATTTTAGTTTATGATAATACGCTAGTAACAGGTGGAAGTGTTATAGGCTTTATACCTAAAAAAGATATGGGTAGTGATTTAAATCCTTTAAGAAGACATACAGCAATGTCTATGATAATAATGATAATAGGAACTATCATTATATCAATAACATTAAATAAGAGAATTAATAAAGGTTTAAAGGTATTATCAGAGGGGATTGAAAATATTTCAATTGGTAATTTAAAAGATAGAATAGATTTAAATAGTAGTGATGAATTTGGAGAACTTGCAAGTCTTTTAAATAAGGCAACAGAAAATATGCGAGGACTTATACAAAATATAGATAATAACAAAGATATATTACTTGAATCAAGCTATAGTATAAATAACAAGGCTGATGAGACTAAAATATCTTCACAAGAAATTTCTAAGGCTATTGAAGTTATAGCTAGAGGAAGCATTAGTCAGGTTGGAAAAATCAAAGAATGTAGCGAGCAAATAGAAATATTATCCATTTCATTAGTAGCTATTTCAGAGAAAAGTAATGGTATGAGTGACTTATCTGAGGTAACAAATAAAAGGATAGAAGCAGATGGGAATAAAGTAATTGGAGATTTAAATACAAGTTTTAAATTAACACAGGAGAGCTATAAGGAATTTTCTAATATAGTATTAGATGTTTCAAGTAGTGCAACAAAAATAAATACTATATCAAATAGTATTTCACAAATAACTGAACAGACTAATCTTTTAGCACTTAATGCAAGTATAGAGGCAGCAAGAGCTGGTGAATATGGAAGAGGGTTCGCAGTTGTAGCAGACGAGATAAGAAAACTTGCAGAACAATCAAAAACTTCTACAAATGAAATTAGAGCTATTGTAGATGAAGTTATTCAAAAGTTTGAAAGACTTACAAATGCTATGGATGATAATACTCAGATTATAGGTAGACAAGAAACTGTTGTAGATAAAACAAGTGAAATATTTAAGGAGATTTTATTAGACATGAATATAGTAAATAGAAACTCTAATGAGATAAAAAATTCAGTTGATTCTATAAATAAAACTAAGGTAGCTGTGGTAAGAGATATAGAAGAAATATCAAAGATTGCAGAAGAGTTTGCAGCTAGTTCACAAGAGGTTACAGCAGGATCAGAAGAAGTGAGTGTTAGTATGGAGGACTTAAGTGGATATACTGATAATTTAGGAAAGATTTCAAATGAGTTCTCTACTGAAATGAGTAAATTTAAAATTTAATTGATAAAAGGGCTAAATAAAATTTGTATTATGACGATAAGCATAGTAATATGAAGATTTTATATACACTATTGGAGGAAAAAGATGAGTGAAAAAAAGATTAAAAAGACAATTGGAAGTAAGATAAGTTTTTCAATTTTAAAGGTGTGCTTAGCTACTCAATTAATAACAGGATTAACTATATATTTTCAGTCTAAGAGTATATTAAATGAACATGGCATAGCAAATGGAAATCTTAATGATATAAGAGTAACTGTTGCGATATCAATGGTTATAAGTTTAATTTTATCTATTGTGGTTGCTAAATCATTAAGTTCTGATATAGGGTCAAGTTTTAAAGTTTTAAAGAGCTCTCTAGCTAATGTAACAAAAGGTGATTTAAAGAATAAGGTTGAGTTAAGAACAAATGATGATTTTGAAGAATTAGCAACTGACTTAAATATAAATATAGATACAATGCATTCGCTTATAAGTAATATAAATAATAGTTCAGAAGTTCTTTTAACAGCATCAAAAAATATAAGTTTAATGGCAGAGGGCACAACAGCATCTACTTTAGATGTTGCAAAAGCTATTGAATCAATCTCTAAAGGGGCTATAGAACAGGCTAATAATGTACATGAGAGTGTTACATCAATGGAAGCTTTATCAGCACAACTTAATGATATTATGTATATTAGTGAGAATATGAGTAATGCCTCAGAGTCATCAAATAAGCTTATAGAGGAAGATGGTCAAAGAATAATAAAAGGACTTTTAGATAAATATGAAAGAAGCAAAAAGAACTCATTAGAGTTCCATAGTGTTGTTTTAGATGTATCAAAGAGTACAAATAAAATTAATGTAATTTCAAATAGTATTTCACAAATTACAGAACAAACTAACCTTTTAGCACTTAATGCGAGTATAGAAGCAGCAAGAGCAGGGGAAGCTGGAAGAGGTTTTGCAGTAGTAGCCGATGAAATTAGAAAACTTGCAGAACAATCAAAAAATTCTACAGAGGAAATAAAAAGAATTGTTGATGAGATAAATAATAAGTCACAAAAAGCTACAGGGGCAATTGAAGAGAGTAATTTAGTTATGAAAGAGCAAGAAGAGGCTGTTACAAAAACTAAAGAAATATTTGATAAAATTTTAGTTGATATGGAAGGCATAAATAAAAATTCATTTGAGATTAAAAACTTTGTTGAGTTTATAAATGTAAATAAAGAATCAGTTGTAAGTGAAATGGAGCAAATAGCTTCGATATCACAGCAAGTTGCAGCAGCAACAGAAGAAGTTACGGCCTCAACACAGGAAGTAAGTGCTACTATGGAAACACTAACAGCTGCTACTGAGGGGATTGAAGAGAAGGCAAAAGAGCTTAAAGATAATTTATCTCAATTTAAAATTTAACATAAAAAGATAGAACCTATAATGTAGATACTTAAAAAAATCGATATTATAGGTTCTTTTTGTTATTTTAAGAAGTAGGCTATTAGTTAATTTTAATTACTGATAGTTCTTAATTTATTGTTGGATTATAACTAAACCCCAATTTTGAGTAATTCTTAGAAAGAAATTCTATAAATTCACCAAAATGTACAAATGTTTTATTATCATTTAAAATAGATTTTATATGACCATCTTTTATATTTTTATATATATAACTGCGGATAGTTATTTCAGATAATTTTGAATTAAATTTATATTTGCAAATAAATGAGAGTTCTTTTACTGTAAGTAACTCATTAGAGTTGTAATCATTCATTAGTATCACCTTATTTTAAAATTTTTTTAAGTTCGCAATATTTATAGCATACATCTGCTATTATATTATAATATATGTAAAAAAAAGATTATAGCTAATGATTTTATGATTATTTTATTTAAATATATAATTTAGTATATAATTTAAAAGGAAAACATAATTTTATAGAGATTTGTTTCAAGATTTGGGAGGATTTAGGCTAGATATGGGAAATTTAATTGAAAAAGCATTTGAAAAATGGTACAGATTTTATAAATTGATAAATAATAAAGAAAGTTTTAATGAAAGTGAAAGCATTGTTGCAGCCCTTAGAATAAAAGGTGCTTTAGAAGAGTATTTAAATAATAGAGAAGATCTTCGTGATATTTTAGAGGCTAAAGGAATTAGTGATAATGGAATTTCTGATAGACGAATATCGTATGTTGCAAATGATAGAATGTATATAGATAGTAGAATAGATTTAGAAAAAGGTATTAGAAGTAATGCACAATATAACGAATATATTTTTAACTATGTTAAGACAATAGTTTTTGAAAATATAGATATTTATTTTGAGTATTGTGAAAATATTTTGGAGGAGAGTGAAGTTGAAAATATAAAAAGTACTGCACTAGAATTTACTGAAAATAAAAATTTAGTGAAAAAAACATTGAAGTTATTATATCTTTTTGCAAATTCAGAAAGAGAAAATACAAGGAAGAAGGATATAGAGGATTTCATTAAGTTTTCTATAGTAAATATGGATGATTATTTTTCAACAGAGAGTATAGCTAAAACGCTTGTGGAACTAGAAAAGAAAGAAATGATACATATAGATTGGGCTGGAAGTTATTCTATTATTAGTGAAGCTAAAAAGAGATTTTCAAAAGTCTTAGATATGAAGTATAAGGAAGTTACTGTAGAGGAAAGAAATATATATATTTCTGATATTATAAAAGAAAAATTACAGATGATAATTGAGTATATAGGTGATGATAATTTAAATATTAATATAGATATAGATGGGAATAAGATATATCAGGCTAATAGTGAGTTTATACTGAAAATAGATAATTATACAAAAGAGAATAGAGATATAAGAAGAGGATATTATGTTTTAAATACAAAGCAATACAAAAATATTTTATTTTGGTATGGTAAAAGAATTTTAGATTTAGAAGATAGAATAAAGTATGTGATTGCTGAGGGAAGAACAATAAATGCTTTGCAAAATGAGTGGAAAATAGATGAGAAAAAAATAGGGTTTATTAAAGAAAAAAAAGAGCACTATGAAAGGATTTTAAGTGAAATAAAATCAGATGTAGAGAATGGATTTAAAAATGGCGGGTGTATTTATAGAGGTGAAGATAAAAAAATAGTTTATAATGACTCAATAGTAGATTTATTTAAACAACTTCTTAAAATTTTTGAATAGTGTAAAGAAAATATCCTTAGAACATATATGTTCTAAGGATATTTTTATATTAAGCTTAAAAAGCCCAGTTACCATTTTTGAATATTTGAAGAGTTTCTCCATTTTGAAGTGTTGCAATGATTGATAAATCTTTTGTACCAAGCATAAAGTCAACGTGAGTTAATGAATCATTAGCTCCTTCTTTTGCAAGTTCCTGTGTTGTCATATCTTCACCTTTTTCTATACATACTGAGTATGCTCTACCAAGGGCAAAGTGACATGATGCATTTTCATCATATAATGTGTTATAGAATATAACACCTGAGTTTGATATTGGTGAGTCAAAAGGAACTAGAGCAACTTCACCAAGTCTTTTAGCACCGTCATCAGTGTCTAAAAGATGAGCAAGTGTATCATAACCTTTTTCTGCTGTAAAATCTACAACTAAACCATCTTTAAATGTTAGTGAGAAATTATCAATTAAGTTTCCACCATAGTTAAGTGGTTTTGAACTGTGTACAATACCATTAACACCATCAAGTTTTGGAAGTGAGAATACTTCTTCTGTTGGTATGTTAGCTATAAAATCATGTCCAGCTTTATTTTCTTCAGCTCCACCAAGCCATAAATGTTTTTCAGGAAGTTCAAGAACTATATCAGTTCCGATACTATTTGTGTAGTGAAGTGATTTTATTCTTTTTGAATTTAAGAAATCCATTTTTTCTTTTAAGTTATTTTTATGCTCTGTCCAAGCCGCGATAGGGTCTTCTTTATCAACTCTTACGATTTTAAAGATTTGTTCCCAAAGTTTATCTATAGCTTCCTCTGTGCTTACATTTGGGAAGACTTTTGTAGCCCATCCAACTGTAGGTATAGAAACTATTGACCATGAGTTTACATTTGACATAAGTCTTTCGCTAAAATCTCTTGTAGCGATACTTGATGCTTTTCTAAATGTTGATATTTTTTTGGGATCAACATTTTTTAAAAGCTCAGGATCAGAAGCTGAGATACTAAGGAAAGCAGCACCTTTTTCAGCATATGAAAGGTTTGAGTCTACAATCCATTGTGGGAACTCTTCAAACACTTCCATAGGAGAGTAATCAAATTTAAGTTTTCCTGTTTGCTCATCATTCCAATGAACTACAACTTCTTTAGCCCCAACTTCGTAAGCTTCTTTTACTAATTTTCTTGTGAAATCTGCACATTCTATTGGTGATTTTATAACAAGAACTTGATCTTTTTGTATATTAATACCGATTTGAACTGCAAGTCTTGCATATTTTTCTAATAATAAATCTAAATCTTTTATCATGCGTTACACACCTTTCTTAAATTATATTTAAGCTTATTATAATAAAATATATAGATAATAACAAATATATGTTTATATTACTTACTAATTATTTTTTGGCAAATCATTAGTGTTTTTATTCATGTAATAAATATTTTTGATTCCATCATAAAACATATCACCAAAATCAGAGGTACATCCAAAATCAATTAAAAAGAATTCACCATTAATAACCCCCCAAGAGCGAGATGCAAAAATATCTTCTGTGTATAGGTGGAAGCTACTAATTAATTGTTTTAAGTCTTCTACAGCAGTTGTTTCTGGTCTAAAGTCACGAGGATTAACAAAAGCATGCTTTCCAAGGATTTTATTATAAGGGACAGCTTTTGCCATAATTATTATTCTGTCATTTGAGTAATAAATTGGGCAAAGATATTTTTTTAGGTGTGGTGGACAGTTTCCATAGATGTATCTTTCTACAAAGTTTTGGTGATAGCCATCATCATTTTTAGCAACTTTTATGACATATTTATCATCAAGAGAGAAGACTTTTCTAGCAATGCCCTCACCAAGAAATTTATAGTTTTTCTTTAATTTTTTTATTGGGCAATTATTTAATTTATTTATAAAATCTAAGTTAAGTTCCATTTTGTTCTCCATGTAAAATGTTATACTTTAAAATATGATAGAGAGGGGATATGGGAACCTAAATAGTAGATAATAATGAAGATTACGTTTATAATATAAGTATTGTAAAAATGGCTTAATAGTAGACGTTTTAAAATTTACAATGTTAAAGAGGGGGATGAATTTTGAAAAAATTATTAGATAGTTTTTTGGAAAAGAATAGAGAACTTGTAAAGGAAGGTAATGTTGCAACATACATACCAGAACTTGCAAAAGCAGATAAAAATGACCTTGGTATATGTGTGGTTACACTTAAAGGTGAAGTTTATAAGTCAGGACTTGCAGATAAGAAGTTTACAATACAAAGTATTTCAAAAGTAATATCTCTTATGCTTGCAATTTTAGATAATGGAAAAGATAATGTTTTTGAAAGAGTTGGTGTTGAACCAACAGGAGATAGTTTCAATAGTATAATAAATTTAGAAATAAGACATAGTGACAGACCTTATAACCCAATGGTTAACTCAGGTGCTATAGTAACAACTTCTCTTATTGAGGGTGACTCAAAAGAGGAAAAGTTTGAAAGGATTTTAGAGTTTACTAAAAGAGTAACAGGAAATGAAGATATTACTGTTAATGAGGAAGTTTATAAATCAGAGTGTGAGACAGGAAATAGAAATAGAGCACTTGCATATTTCTTAAAGAGCAATAACTTTTTAAGGGGGAATGTTGATGAAGTTTTAGATGTATATTTCAAACAATGTTCTATTGAAGTGACAACAGAAGATTTAGCTAAGTTTGGAGCAATGCTTGCTAATGAAGGGGTTTTACCTTGGAGTGGAGAGCGAGTTATATCAAGAGATGTGTGTAGAATAGTAAAAACTATAATGGTTACATGCGGAATGTATGATGATTCAGGTAAGTTTGCAGTACATATTGGAATACCAGCAAAGAGCGGAGTTGGTGGAGGTATTATGGCTTCTGTCCCAAGAAGAATGGGGATTGGAGTTTATGGACCTGCACTTGATGATAAAGGAAATAGCATTGGTGGAAAAAATATATTAAGAGATCTTTCAGAAGAATTAGATTTAAGTATTTTCTAAGATACTTATAATATGTTTACAAAGTGGCAAGAATAAATAATTATGACTGAGAAAATGGAGGCGTAGAATATGGAAAGATTACTTATACTAGATGGTAACAGTTTGCTTAATAGAGCGTTCTATGGAATACCTCTTTTAAGCAATAAAAATGGAGTATATACTAATGCAGTATTTGGTTTTACAAATATGCTATTTAAAATGAAAAATGATATAGCACCAGATCACATAGTTTGTACATTTGATAGAAAAGCACCTACTTTTAGACACCTTGAATATAGCGAGTATAAAGCTGGTAGAAAAAAAATGCCAGATGAACTTAGAGGTCAATTTCCAATAGTTAAAGAAATATTAGAAAAATTATCTGTGACTATATATGAAATGGATGGTTTTGAAGCTGATGACCTTATAGGAAGTCTTGCAAAATATGCTGAGAGTGAAGGTATGGAAGTCTTTATAATGACAGGGGACCATGATGCACTTCAACTTGCAACTGATAATACAAATGTTTGTATTACTAAAAAAGGTGTAAGTGAAATAGATTGCTTTGATAAAGCAAGAATGATAGAAGATTTTGGTGTTACACCAACACAATTTATAGATGTTAAGGGGCTTATGGGAGATAAATCAGATAATATCCCAGGAGTACCAGGAATTGGTGAGGTAAATGCTTATAAACTTATACAAGAGTATGGTTCAATAGAAAATACAATTATGAATGCAGAAAATATAAGTGGTAAAAAAATAAGAGAGAACTTAATTGAGTATACAGAACAAGCAATATTCTCAAAAAAACTTGCGACTATAAATGTTGATGTTCCAATAGAGTTTGATTTAGATGAAATACGCTCTGTAGGTAATTATGATTTAGATGGACTTAAAAGAATGTTTACAAAACTTGAAATAAAGATAGCAGATGCTAATATTGCAAAGTTTGCAGGTGTTAGTGTTGAGGATTTAAAAGCTGAAGAGTTTAAATCAGATATTATAGAAATAGTAACGACTAATGACTTAAAAGAATTAATAAATTCTCTAGATAAAGAGATATTTATAAAGTTTACGGCTAAAAATGAAGAATTATATTCTACAATAGCATTTGAAAAAATATTTATAAATAGTAATGAGAAAAATTATGTTCTTTTAATGGAGTCACTTGTAGATTTAGAGGCTAAAAGTTTATTAAAAGAGTTATTTGAATCAGAAGATATCAAAAAAACATTTTATAATGCAAAAGTAGCTATGAGAATTTTATCAAGAGATGATATTGAGGTAAAAGGGTTAGAGTTTGATATAGAACTTGCAGCTTATCTTTTAGATTCATCAAAAGGTAAATATCCTATGATAAACCTTATTGAGATTTATCTTGAGGAATATCCTAATTTTGAAGAGGATCAAAAAGATATAGTTGAGATTACTTATTTAGCAAAGCTTGCAGCAGTTCTTAAAGAAAAAATAAAAGAAACAGAAATGGAAGAGCTTCTATATGATATAGAATTACCGCTTACAAGGGTTTTAGCAGCAATGGAGGAAATAGGTTTTACTGTTGATAGAACTATGCTTGATGAGCTTTCAGTAAGGTTTAGAGGTGAACTTGATAGAACTCAAAAGGAAATATATGAATTGTCAGAGGAAGAATTTAATATAAATTCTCCAAAACAGCTTGGAAAAATTTTATTTGAGAAGTTAGATCTTCCAGTTATAAAGAAAACTAAGACAGGATATTCAACTAATGCAGAAGTTCTTGAAAAGCTAAATGATAAACATCCGATAATAGAGAAAGTAGTTTATTATAGACAACTTGCAAAAATATATTCAACTTATGTTGAGGGCTTAAAAGCAGTTATAGATGAAGATGGTGCAATTCACTCAAACTTCAATCAAACTATAACAACAACAGGAAGACTTTCATCAACAGAGCCAAATCTTCAGAATATACCTATTAAGTATGAAATGGGTAGAGAGATAAGAAAGGTATTTACAGCTAGAGGTGAGGAGCAATGTATACTTTCAGCCGATTATTCACAGGTTGAACTTAGAATACTTGCACATATATCAGAAGATAAAAATATGATAGATGCATTTAATCATCATTCAGATATCCATACAAAAACAGCTTCAGAGGTATTTAATGTGCCAATAGAGGATGTTACATCAACAATGAGAGGAAGAGCGAAAGCTGTTAACTTTGGAATTGTTTATGGAATGAGTGATTTTAGTCTTGCAAAGGACCTTAATATTACAAGAAATGAAGCTAAAGAGTACATGGATATTTATTTTGATAGATACCCTAATATAAAAGTATTTATAGAAAATGTTATAAATGAAGCACAGACAAATGGCTATGTAAAAACTATTTATAATAGAAGAAGATTTATACCAGAAATAGCTGCATCTAATAAGATGGTAAAAGCAATGGGTGAAAGACTTGCAATGAATGCTCCTATACAGGGGACAGCAGCAGATATTATAAAAATAGCTATGGTTAATGTATGGAATGAACTAGAGAAAAGAAAATTAAAAAGTAAGCTTATATTACAGGTGCATGATGAACTTATACTAAATGTTTATAATGATGAGTTAGAAGAAATTAAAGCTCTTATTAAGGATGAGATGGAGAATGTTGTAAAACTTGATGTTCCTCTTGATATAGATATGAATATAGGTAAGACGTGGTATGAAGCAAAATAGAAAGGGTGAGAGAAAGTGATAAAAATAGGTCTTACTGGAGGAATATGTTCAGGTAAGAGTACTATATCTTTAATGCTACAAAATGTAGGGTTTAAAGTTATAGATGCAGATGTTATTGCTAGAGAGGTTTTAGAAGAAAATCCATATCTTTTAAATGAAATAAAACTTCATTTTGGAGAGAATTTCTTTGATTGGAGAGGGGATTTTAGAAGAAAAGAATTTGGTAATCATATATTTAGATTTGCTAAAGAAAGAATTAAGTATGAGTCACTTATAATGCCTTATATAAGAAAAGCAATAGAGGCTGAGTTTGAGTTTCATAAAAAAAACAAAGAGAAACTTGTTATCTTAGATGGTGCAACTCTTATAGAAAATGGTTATAATGAAGAACTTGATATGATGATTCTTGTTTTTGTAAAACAAACAATCCAGATACAAAGAATAAAAGAACGTGATAAGCTTACTCAAAATGAGGCAGTTAATAGAATAAACTCTCAGTGGAGTATGGAAAAGAAAAAGGAACAATCAAATCTCATTATTGATAATAATGGGAATCTTATTAAGACTAAAGAGCAAGTTGATGATTTAGTTAAATTTTTAAAAATATATAAAAAGTAGGGGTTGCAATTGAAAAAAGCCTTTAGGGTGTTATTTTTCGTAGCAGTAATATATTTGATTTTTCAAGGTGGAATGCTTCTGTTAAAAGGTGCATTATTTCCAGCTAAATATAGTAATTATGTTGTGAAATATAGTAAAGAATATGATGTGAATCCAATGCTTGTTATGTCTGTTATGAAGGCTGAAAGTAATTTTAATGAAGATGCACAGTCAAAAAAAGATGCTAGAGGGCTTATGCAAATTACAGGAAGTACAGGAACTTGGATTGCAGAACAATTAGGGGTAAAAGATTTTAATGTTGATATGCTAAAAGAGCCAGAGGTTAGCATAAAGTTTGCTTGTTGGTATCTTAACAATTTAGATAAAGAATTTAAAAATGAGAATCTTGTTATAGCTGCATATAATGCAGGTAGAGGAAATGTGAAAAAGTGGCTTAATGATAATAAGTATTCAAAAGATGGGAAAAATCTTAATTATATACCTTTTAAAGAAACTGATAAGTATGTGAAAAAAGTAAATGCTTATAAGAATATATATACATCTTTATATGTAAAAGGTAGCAAATTTAGATAATCAAATAATTAAGAAGGATATAGTCTATATTTTAAGGTATAGGCTGTATCCTTTTATCATTTAGATTCATATAATTAATAAAGTAATATTATATGAGAGGAAGCAGATGAGTAAAAATTTTGATTACAGTTCAAAAGAAGTTTCTAAAAACATAGAAGATGGATTACAAACAGCTAAAAAAATAGGAGAAGGACATAATGGGGTTGTTTTCTTATTTGAAGATGGAAGAACAGTTAAATTCTTTAGAAGACATGATGCATGGCAGGATGAGTCATATATACTTAAAAAAGTGGATGGTTCAAAATTTTTTCCAAAGATTAAAGAAGTTGGAGATAATTATATAGTTAGAGACTATGTAGATGGTGAAAGACTAGATAAGTATCTTAGAACTCATAAAATGGATGAACGTTTAGCAGGTGCTCTTTATGAAATGACTATTGAGTTTGAAAAATTAAAATTTAGAAGACTTGATATAAGGTGTAAAGATATATTTTATAATATTGAAAAAGGAAAAGTTAAGATAATTGATCCTAAGAAAAATTATAGTAAAAAAGTATCATACCCAAGACATTTAATGAAAGGACTTTATAAAAAAGATGCTTTAAAAATATTTTTAAATTTTGTGAAGTCTGTGAATGTTAAAAAAGGTTCTACATGGGAAATTAAGATAGAGGGCTATTTAAAGTCAAATAAAAAGTAAACACCCTATTGAAAGTAATTTTATGATAAGCTTAAATTATAAATAAAATGTATTGATGGGGGAATTACGGATATGAGGAAAAGCTTTAAATTTATTGATAAATACTCAAAGACTATACAGTGCTATAAATGGACTATTGAAAATCCTAGGGCTATTATATATATATCACATGGCATGGCAGAAAATTGTATAAGATATGATGAATTTGCAAGTAGATTAAATAGGGAAGGATATAGTGTTTATTCACATGACCACAGGGGACATGGAAAAACAGATGAGAATGCAAATAGAGGATATATTGCTGATAGTGAAGGGTTTGAGGTTTTAGCAGAAAATATTTCAGAGCTTATAGATAATGCTAAAAGTGAAAATGAAGGCTTAGAGGTTATTTTATTTGCACATAGCATGGGTTCATTTGTTAGTCTTAGGTTCCTTGAGTTATATAGTGAGAAAATAAATAGAGTTATTTTATCAGGAACTAATGGAGAGCTTAAACCTATTGCAAGTATTGGGGCAATAATTGCAAGAATAGAAATTGGGTTGTTAGGGAGAAGACACACAAGTAAACTTATGGATAAACTTATATTTGGGGCGCATAATAATAAGTTTAAGCCTGCTAGAACAAATTATGATTGGATATGTTCTAATGAGAATTCAGTTGATGAGTATATAAAAAATCCTGATTGTGGATTTGTGTGTTCTGTCTCTTTTTATTATGATTTAATTAGAGGGGTAAATAAATTACATAGAAATGTAGAATTTGATAAAATAAATAAGTCTACTAAATTCTTTATATTTTCAGGAGATATGGACCCAGTTGGAGAACAGGGAAAGGGACTTGTATCTTTAGCAAATAAACTTAAAAAATACGGTGTGAATAATACAGAGTATAAGTTATATAAAGATGGTAGACACGAGATGTTAAATGAGAAGAACAAGGATGAAGTTATGAATGATGTTATAGAGTTTTTAGATAGAACATAACTTTATAGTGAAAAGAAAGTGACAGGTGAAGAATGGATAATAAACTTATTAATATTTATATAGAGAAAGGTGAAAAATCACATGATAAGGGGGAATACCTTAAGGCTTTAAATTACTATTTAAGGGCTGAGGGGCTTTTAGAAGAAGTTAATGATATAGAGCTAACTATTAATATAGCTCTTTTATATGACCAACTTTTAGAGGTTCAAAAGGCTAAAGAGTATTATATAAGAGCTATAGAAATAAATGATTCAGAGGCTAGGGCTTATTATGGATTAGCAGTTATATATGATGAGTGTGAAGACTATGAGAATGCAATAGATTATTATAGAAAAGCAGTTGAGATTAATCCTATCTATGATAGAGGTATATTCTTCCTTGCTAATGCACTTGATATATATGGAGAAAAGGAAGAGGCTATTGAGTGGTATAAGAAGCTTTTAGAGATATGCCCAAAGGATTTTTGGGGACATTTAAATCTTGGTTCTATATATGAGGAAAGAAATGAACTTAATAAAGCATATAGAATGTTTAATAAAGCTGTAGAGATAGATGGAGATAATTATATGGGGCTTTATAATATGGGGGTAATATATAAAAAGTTAAATCTTGTAGATAAAAGCAAAGCTATGTATGTTCGTGCTATAAAAAAGAACCCAGGACATGATAGTAGCTTTTTGAATTTAGCAGTTATATATAAAGAAGAGGGCGATATTGAAAAAGGTATAAGTATGCTTACACAAGGTATTAGCTTTAATCCAGTTTCAGAGTTTTTATATTATAATAGAGCTTGTTTTAGGTCTTTAAATGAAGAAGTAGAAAAAGCAACAGATGACATAATAAAGGCATATGAACTTTATAATGGTTTTATGGAGTATATTATAAAAGATGATGATTTAGTGAAAGTTAGAGAAACAGATGCTTTTAAAGAATTTCTTGTGAGAATTACAAGTAATTAGTCTAAATTTTACTTTTATAATTTTGAAATTTTGAAATTTTATATTATAATTAGATATACTATAAGACCTACAATATAGAAAAAATATTGTAGGTTTTCTTACTTAATGTTTTAAAAGTTCTAAAAAGGGCAAGTAATTAAAGTGTGAGTAGAGATGAAATAGAGGGATACTTAGGAGAGTGGTTTTTTGAAAAAGGTTATTATAGCAGAGAAACCGTCAGTTGCTAAGAATATAGCAGAGGCGCTTAAAATAACAAGTCGAAAAGATGGATACTTTGAGGGAAATGATTATTTAGTTACTTGGGCATTTGGACATCTATTACAACTTTTTGATGCTAAAGATTATGAGGAGAGTATGAAGTCATGGAAGCTTGAAAAGTTCCCATTCATACCAGAAAATTTTCAGTATAAAGTAAAAGTTGATTCTATGAATAGAACTATGACAGATAAAGGAGCAGAAAAGCAAATTAACACTATAAAATCTCTTATAGATAGAGATGATGTTGATGGAATTATATCTGCAACTGATTATGATAGAGAGGGACAGGTAATTTCAGATGAGATATTTATGTATTTCAATGAAAAAAAACCAGTTTACAGAATACTTTTAAATGAATGGACAGAAAAAGAAGTAGAGAAAGGTATGCAAAATCTAAAGTCTAATAAAGAGATGCAAACACTTCAAGATGCTGGTATAGGAAGACAGTGGGCAGATTGGATTATAGGGATTAACCTAACATCTGTTGCTACTATTAAATATAATTTAAATGATAATAAGATACTTAACATAGGAAGAGTGTTGCTTCCAACACTTAAGATTATTTATGATAGAGATAAGGAAATAGAAAACTTTAATGCTACAAGTTATTATAAAATGACTTCTAATTTTAAAACAGCAGAAAATAAAGAGTTTGAAGGTCTTTATTATGAAAAGAATAAAGAGGATAAACTTGATGAGAAATTTGAGGATAAAGCGTATCTTGATGTTATTGCTAAAGCTATTAAGGATGAAAAAGCTGAAGTTATAGAAAAGCAGACAGAAAAGAAGAAAGAATATCCACCATTTTTATTCAACTTATCAAATCTACAGGGTCATGTAACTAGTAAATACAAAGGATGGACTTCTGACAAGGTTTTAAAGACTGCACAAGCACTTTATGAGAAGAAGTTTATAACATATCCTAGAACAGGTAGTATATGCCTTGAGGAGAGTCTATTTGATAGAACTCAAAAGGTTCTTAATACACTTAAAATGGGATTGTCATATGAATCTGAAATTAAGTTTACTAAAAGTAAAAGAATATTTGATAATTCAAAGGTAGAGAGCCATAGTGCTATTGTTCCTACATATATGAAGCCAAATAATCTTACTAAAGAAGAAATGATAGTTTATTCATCTATAAAAAATAGATTTTTAATGCAGTTCATGCCAGTTGCTGAATTTGAAGAAACTAAGATAACATCAAAGGTTCATAAGGAAGAGGCAAAAGGTATATTTGTATCAAGAGGGAAAGTACAACTTGTAGAAGGGTGGAAGAAAGTAGAGAAGCAGGAAAGTAAAGATACTATTCTTCCTATGGTTGTAGAAAAAGAAATGGTTGATGTAGCAGAAGTTAAAGTAGCTAAAGTTACTAAAAAACCACCAAAACTACATACAGAAAAAACACTTCTAAGACTTATGGAAACTTGTGGAAAGAGTTTTAAGAAGAAAGCTAAAAAAGATGAGGTAGAATCTACTGATTCAGAAAATGAGAATGAAGAAAATACAGAGGATACATCAGATGAAATGATGGCTGCTATTCTTAGTGGGTTTAGTATAGGAACTCCAGCTACAAGAGCTGAGACTATAAAAAAATTAAAAGATATAGGGTATGTTGAGAGTAAAGGTAAAAACCTTACAACAACAGAACTTGGAAAGACTATTGTAGAGATATTCCCAGCAAAAGAACTTTTAGACCTTGAGTATACAGGAAGACTAGAAAAGACACTTTCTGATATAGAAAAAGGTATAGTTACAAAAGAAGAGTTTTTAAACCTTATAAAAGATTTCACAAAAAATGCAGTAGACCTTATTAAAAAAGATGAATCAGCACTTTGCAAAGTAAAAGTACAACTTGAAAAAGGTGTTGAGAGTCTTGGAAAGTGTCCTGTATGTGGAAATCCGATAGTTGAAGGTGATAAAGGCTATGGATGTAGTAACTGGAAGAGTGGATGCAAATTTACTCTTTGGAAAAATGATAAGTTCATAACAATGCTTGGAAAAGAAGTAAATGAACCTATGGTTAGAATTTTACTTGAAAAGGGAAGAGTAGGATTTAGAAATCTTAAAAGTAAAAAAGGTAATACTTTTGCAGCTTATTTAAGATATGTTAAAAATGAAAAGTCTGGATACTATAACTGGGAAATGGACTTTATAGATAATAAATAAAAAAAGTTGGATTCAATTTGAATCCAACTTTTTTTAGCTTTCAAGATAGTTGTAACTAAAATTATAATTAATTTTACTAAAATCTTTTTTATCAAGCTTTTTACCTTTAAGAGGTGAAGTTAAAACTATTCTTACACCACTTTGACCAGAGAGTGGTGTTTCAAGTTGTAGGTCTAAAAATACTTCATCAATAATTTTAGCATTTTTAGCATCTGTTATTTTAAGATGAAAATCTTTAATTTCTTTTAGATTTATTTTATCAAGATTTAAAAGATAGCCATCTATTATAAGGTTATCAGTTGATGAGCTTATTGAGTTTATAATAAAGTTCATATGTTCACCATGTATGTTGAAATTATTTGTTGTGTAAAGAACTTGATGTGATGTCTGCGTAGCATGAACATTAGTTATATTGAGAGATAAGAATATTGCAATCGCTACTAAAAGAGCTATAAAAAGATTATTAAGTTTTTTCATAATATTGGAGCCTCCTAATTGTAATTCTAGGAATTAGTTTGCCAATAATTATGAAAAATTATGCAGTATTAAGATAAAAAAGCTACCTCTTAAAAAGAGATAGTTTAAATTCTTTTAGTGTAATCCAACTAGATGTGAAAGCAACGCATAAAGTGTTGGTGCAAGTACTACTACAGAAAGTCCTGCGACTCCTATAGAAAGAGAACTCATGGCTCCTTGAGTATCTCCCATAGTAAGAGCTTTAGAAGTTCCTACAGCATGAGAACATGTTCCAAGGGCAACCCCAACAGCTACTGGATTTTTTATTTTAAAGATTTTTAGTATAAATGGATATACTATAGCACCTGTTATACCAGTGACAATAATTGCAACAACAGTTACAGGGACAACCCCACCAAGAGATTGAGAAACCTGCATTCCAATAGGTGTTGTAATTGATTTTGGCATAAGAGATTTTATAAGTTCTGGGCTAAGTTTCAAGAAGTAACTTAGGAAGAATATATAAATAATACCAATTCCACTACCAAAGAATATTCCAGAAAGTATAGGTATAAGGTGTTTCTTTAATAAGCCGATTTGCTTATAAAGTGGAACTGCAAGAACAACCGTTGCAGGTTGTAATAAGTCACTTATAAACTGCCCACCTTTATTAAATTGATTATAGCTAATTTTAAAGAATAGTAGATAACCTATAACTAACGCAATTGCGATAAGTAGAGGATTTAATAGTGCGATTCTTGTTTTTTTATTTATTAAAATCCCTATTTCAAAAGCAAGTAGGCATATCATTATACTGAATAAAGAGCTCTGCATTATATGATATATATTATTCATTTATAGCACCGCCTTCTTGTTTTTTGTTTTTCTTTTTATCCATTAATTTCATTACTGATTGTACAATAGTACCTGTTACTGCCATAATGACCATAGTAGATGTAATAACAATTATTAAAAGTTGTATTATATATCCATCTAGTACATTCATTGCATTTAGAACTCCAACACCTGCTGGTATAAATAGAAAAGCAAGGTGGTCAAGTAAAAATGTTGAAACATTATCAACGTTTTCAACTTTAACAATTTTTGTGCAAAGTAAAATTAGAAGAATTATCATTCCAAGTATATTACCAGGTATTGGTAAGTGTAGTCCTTTAGAAAGAAAATCTCCTACGAAATATATTACTAAGATTAGTAACATCTCTCTTAAAAGTTTCATAGAAAAACCTCCATATTATTTTTAATTTTAGTCCGTTTTAAAATATTTCCCTTATATATTCTATTATGATTAGAGGGAATTGTATAGTATCAGTAGGGGGTGCAGAGTGGTAAAAAAAGATGAATAAATGAAAGAAAGAGAGTTAGATATGTTTAAATGCATTAGAACTAATAATCATGTCAAATGCTCTAATTTTGGGAATTAAATTAAAATATATGACTTTGATAATAAAATAGGTTAATGATGATAAATTAACAAAAAATAACTTTATTTTTACCTTTTTGTAATATAAAAAGGTAAACAACTAATGAATAGCTATTTACCTTAGTAGATATTATAATAAATCTATGTTATTTTTAGCACAAGTTTCAATCATTTTATCATCCCATATAGAACACTGTACTTCTCCGATATGAGCTTTTTGTAGGAAGAACATACAAATCCTAGATTGTCCAATTCCCCCACCTATAGTATAGGGAAGTTCTCCATTAAGAAGTTGCTTATGGAATGGGAAGCTTTTTCTGTCAAGACAATCAGCAAAAGTAAGTTGCTCTAAAAGAGATTTTTCATCTACTCTAATGCCCATTGATGAAAGTTCTACAGCTTTATCAAAGATAGGGTAGTAGAATAAGATATCTCCATTTAAGTTCCAATCATCATAATCTGGGCTTCTTCCATCATGTTTTTCACCAGAAAGTAGAGGGTAACCTATTTTACTAATAAAGACAGCTTTTTTATCTCTACAAATTGCATCTTCTCTTTCTTTTCCAGTAAAATCAGGATACATTGTTTCAAGTTCTTGTGATGTAATAAAGAATATTTCATCAGGAAGTTGTTTTGGCATAGTAGGGTATAATGAACAAATATAATCCTCAGTTTTTTTAAAGGCACTAAAGATTTTTTTTACTATAGTTTCTAAAGTAGCCTGTGTTCTTTCTTCTTTTTTTATGATTTTCTCCCAGTCCCATTGATCTACATAAATAGAGTGAAGGTTATCAAGGTCTTCATCTCTTCTTATAGCATTCATATCAGTATAAAGACCTTCGCCGTATTCAAAACCATATCTTTTAAGTGCACTTCTTTTCCATTTAGCAAGAGAGTGTACTATATCAATTCTTGAATCAGGGATAGATTTCATATCAAAGCTAACAGCTCTTTCACTTCCGTTTAGGTCATCATTAAGGCCTGTACTTCTTAACACAAATAAAGGTGCTGACACTCTAGTTAAATCAAGCTGTGTTGCTAGTGCATTTTCAAAGAAATCCTTAACTTTTTTTATAGCAATAGCTGTTTCTTTTAATGATAATTGTGATTTGTATCCTTTTGGTAATATTAAACTTTCTTGTGTAGTCATAATAAATCCTCCTAAAAATATATTTTATGCTCATATTTCATGTCATTATTTTTAAATAAAAAAAGACCCCTCACCCTAAAAAATTAGGGCGAAAGGTTTCCGCGGTGCCACCTAAATTGCTTGTAAAACAAGCCATCTCTAAAAGTACAGAAAAATCGATACTCGCCTTTTTTAACGGTAAGGGACCGTCTAAGCCTACTTAAATAAATCTTTCGGTTAGAAGCTCAAGGATGTTATTCATAAAAGTTTTCTTGTAAGACTTCCACCATCACTTACTCGCTATAAAAGAAAATACTTAAAATACTTCTTCCTATCTTAGCCATATCTTAATTAATAAAGATTTTATCAAAAGAAAATTATAATGTCAATTAAAAAATAAATTTATATAAATATAATAGTAAAAATATATAAGAAAAGTTCCAAAAAAATAAAGTAGGGAAATCCCTACTTTAAAAAGTTATTTGAATATGTTTTTTCTTCTACGTGTATAGAAGCTATTTCGTCTGCTTTTTCTTTTCATAAGACTAAAGAAAGCTAGTACAAGTAGTATAATAATACCAAGTACCCCACCAATTCTAGTAATATAGTAAACTAGATTTTCTTTAATTATAGTGAAATTAGAAATTTGAGCACTAGCAGTTAATTCGATTTTGCTACCTTTTTCACTAAAAATAGTAGTAAGTTCTGTGTTGCCAGCTATATTCCATGCATCCATATCTGTTGTATTAACTGATAAATTAATATTTTTTTCATCAAGTAAATTATCATATTTTTGAATTTCTTTATTTATGCTTACAGGTATTTTTATAGTTTTTTCTTTACCAAAGAATCCAAAAGTTTTATATTTAGCTTCAATTTCTGTTACTATATCACCAACTTTTCTATAAGGTGATTTTTTAGCAGCAAAACTATAATCCATTATCGTATCCATATCATCAAATACTTGAGTATCAGTAGCACCATATTCAGAATTTAGAACTATACCAACAAGGCTTCTGCCGCCTCTTTGATAGAAAGCTAAAAGACATCTTCCAGCAGGGTCTGTAAATCCAGTCTTACCACCAATATTGCCATCTTTTCCAAGTAATTTATTTCTATTTTCAATATCTATTCTTTTACCACTATCATTAAATTCTATTTGAGCATCTTTAGTAGCCATAGTTTCTTTAATCCAAGGATTTTGAAGCATTACCTTTGCTAGTAAAGAAAGGTCATAAGCTGTTGTATAATGCTCAGGATTATGTAAACCATTTGGGTTTGTAAAATTAGTGTTTTTAAGTCCAAGCTCTTTAGCACGAGTATTCATAAGTTTTATAAATTCTTCATTACTACCTGCTACATAATCACCAATCATATATGCAGAATCATTAGCTGAGAAAAGTAGTAGAGCATCCATAGTATCAGAACCACTTAAAGAATCACCTATTGCAATAGGTGCATAGTTAGCAGCTAAAGAGTAGGCAGGTTGTACACTAGCACTCTTTGTAAATGGTATTATAGAGTCTTTATCCGCATTTTCAGCAAATACTAATGCTGTCATAAGTTTTGTTATACTTGCAGGATATCTTTTTGTATCAATATCTTTTGCATAGATAATTTCTCCGGTTGCAAGGTCCATAGTTATTGCTGATTTTCCAACAATAGAAGGTTTTTCATTATTAGTTTGTGCAAGAACTTGTGTCGTGGGAAAAGTAGTAAATAAACCAACAAGAAGACTTGTCATAATTCCTAGTAGAATACCCTTATTTTTTTTCATTATTATCTCTCCTATGTATAAAATTTCTTAATATAAGTATAACAATCAAATAAATGCAAAAAATTAACAGAATGTAAAAGTAAAATTAATCTAGCAAAAAATTCACACAATTAAAGGGGATTTCTTAAATTAAGATTAATTAAATAGTTTATTTATAAAAAAGGTCTACTTGTTAAAAAAAATTTATATAATATAAAGAGTCATTTATGAAATGGTTTAAATTTTATAAGTAGGTGATTATATGGAAGGCAAAAAAGAAAATATTTATTTTTACACAATGATAAATGATAAAAAGGGGATTAAAAGCAGCGATATTTGTTATGGTATAGACTATGATAAAAATACAAATTCATTTAAAACAATATTAGAAGATGAAGAACTTATTTTTGCTATAGAAGGAGATATAAAACATACACAGGGCAGTATATCTTTTAATACTATGGACGAAAAGGTTGTAAAGCTTAGATATATAAACTTACCGCTATATGATAGTTTAAAAGGATATCTTATAAATTATAACTCACCAAATTTAAGTAGTGATAAAGAGGTCCAAGACTATTTTAAAAGTAAAAAAAATTTTTTGAAAAAATAAAATAAATAATAAAAAATAGCACAGTTTAAAATATCTGTGCTATTTTATTTTTTTTATTGAAAAAAAAGGAAAAATAATTTATAATTTTTAACTGTACGCATTAGTACAAAGTTGAGGTGAAAGTATGAATGATTTAACGGTTAATGATATATTAGATGAAAGAGAAGTGGGGAGTATAGTACCGCTTTTAGTAGAAATTCAAGGTGAAGATATACCTATATTTTTTGTGAAAGACTACAAAGAAGTATTAGATATAATTAAAGAAAATGAACTTATTGCATTAAAAAATTCTATAATAGGAACGGATGATTGCATATTGTTTTTACTTATGTTTAAGTTTGCTCAAAGTTTTGAGACAACTTATGATGTTTGGTTTAATTATGGAGAACTTTGGCATCAGGAATTTTTAGATACATTAAAAAAATCAGATAGAATAATAATTGATTTTAGAGATGAAAACAATGAGAGAATTAAAAGTATTGAAATGGAAAATACAGTTTCAAATGTTACACAAGAATATATAGATAAGTGTAATGAAAGTGTTGTAAGTAAAGGCCTTAAAGATGATAATATTATAAGTCTTGTAAAAAGACCAAGATATGAAACTTGGGATATAGAAGTTGCAACAGATTTATTAGAAAACATGTTTGAATCATATGAGACTATAGAAGATCTTTGGAGTGATTTAGAATAAAAAATGTCTTAGCAGATAATATATTTGCTAAGACGTTTTTTTAATACATACTAAAATCTTTTTCATTTTCGATAATATCTAAAGGTGCTTCATCTAGTGATTCAAGTTTACAAAAACCATTGCCTTTAAATAATTTCTTTGTTAAAACTTTAATGTTAGAGCCACTTCCTTGAACTTCAATTAAAACTGAACCATCATCAAGATTTTCAGCTTTACCAGTTAATTTAAGGGGAAGTGATGAGAGTTTTACAAAAAATCTAAAACCCACACCTTGAACCTTTCCTTTAGCTATAAAACTTTTTCTAATCATATCAAATATTCACCCTCTTTATTTTTATATACATTTTTATAATATCAAATAAAAGGTGATATTATAATACAAATCGTTACAGTAATAAGAAATGAGTAACCAAAAGAAATTGAAGAATAATCAAATTCAGAGTATAATAACCTAGATATTTAGATAGGAGCGTACAAAAGATGGAAAAAAGTTTAGTTTTAATAAAACCAGATGCAGTAGAGAGAAATCTTATAGGTGAAATAACAAGCATATATGAAAAAGCAGGTCTTAAAGTTATAAATATGAGAATGGAAACAGTATCATATGAGAGAGCAGTAGAACATTATAAAGAACATGAAGGTAGAGAGTATTTTAAACCTTTAATTGAATATATTCAAAGAAGCCCACTTGTTGCCTTAGTTTTAGAAGGCGCGGATGCAATTTCAAAAATAAGAGAACTAAATGGAGCTACAAAAAATCCGGATAAAGGTACAATAAGAGAAATGTATTCATTATCAGGAAGGGAAAATTCAGTTCATGCATCAGATAGTGAAGAGAATGCAACAAGAGAAATTAAAATTTGGTTTTAAACCTAAAAAACTACTCAAATGTTAAATAGTTTGAGTAGTTTTTATTATTTTCTAGCAGCTTTAATTTTTTATCAATATCCATAAGCTCATCTCTGAAAACTATAAAGTTAATTTTTAGAGTCAAAAAATAAATAGATAAAAGAATTATATTTGTATAAAAAAATTTACAGATATTAGCACAAAATTTTCTTAAATGGCAAGATGTATGGTATAATTTTACTTATAAAGTATGTAAGCTTTGATTGGAAGTGATTTTATGGGGTTAAAGAATGAAGGGTATAAAAGAAGTGGGAGTTTATTATATATAAAAAAGCCAGAGTTTGAAGAACTTGAATACACAAGAACTTTATGGGGCGATTATAATACCATGAGAGATATTGGTGGAGTATATGATTTTACTGAAAGACATAAAACTACTTTTTATAAAAAGATGGTAAGTCCAACAGATGGAAAAAACTTTTATTGTTTAGTTTATAGAAATGATGGAACTCCAATTGGGGAAGTTAGTTTTCATGGGTATGATTCAGCTAACAAAATAGCAAGACTTAACATTAAAATCCAAAATCAATACAGAGGAAATGGGTATGGTAGTGAGGCTATTAAGCTAATATTAGAATACTATTTTTATGAATTTGGTGGAGAAGTTATAGTAGATACTGTGTCTAAAGAAAATAAAATAGGTGAGAATACACTTAAAAAATTAGGGTTTAGTGAAACAACACCAAAATCATATAGATTAAGAAAAAAAGAATTTATTGAGATAAGAAGTATAGAAAAAATAGAAGTTGCTATGATTGCTTTTAATGGTGTAAGTCTTTCAAGGCTTGGATTTATAAGTGAGTGTTTAAATAAATGCGAAAAAGAAAATTTAGGACCTTTAAATATAGATATTCTTTCAAAGTCAGAAGTTGTAAAAAGCAGCATAGGCATAAAATTTAAAGTTGATGAAGTTATATCAACAAGAAAGAAATATGATATGGTTATATTTTTAGATGGGATTAACATAACAAAAGAAACTGAAACTATAAAAAAAATATTTAAGCAAATTATAAATAATGCTAATAGTGTAGTAGCAATGGATTCATCAATACCAGTATTATTAGAACTTGAATACCTTAGAGGAATGAATGCAACATTAATAGAAGAACAAAGAGCAAGTTATAGAAGTAGTATATGGGGTTATAATTATGTTGAAAGTGATCTTATAGATAATGGTAAATTTTTATTGTTTAAGGGTATTAAAGGTGTAATGGAAGGAAGCCTTCATTTAGTTGAAAAGTTATACGGGAAAAACAAATTAGATAAGATAAAAAATTATATATAAAAAATAAGCTAGGACATGTGTCCTAGCTTATTTTTTGAATACACCGACAATTATGTTAACAATATCTTTTACAGTATCAAGCTGACCTGTAAGGTTTTCTTTAGCAACTAAAATATCAGCTGTAGTTTCAGTTGCTACATCACTAATATCCTTTGCATTTTCTGATATATGAGCGACATTATCAAGTGTAGTATCAAGATTCTTTTTGTTTTCTACAAGTAGTGCATTAACATTTTTAAGAACCTTTATTAAATTTATTAAAGTGATAATTATGTATATAAGCGCGATTGCAGCTATTATTCCTAATGCGCCCCATAATAAATCTTCCATATTAATTGTAAATTGCATAAAATCCTCCTCTTAACTCATAAAGAATTAAGCTTGTACTTCTTCTTCTGTAGTTGCTGTTTCACTAAGTTCTGCAACTTCTTCATTAGATTCTACAACTTCTAATTTGTTTTTTTTAGATTTAAGATAATCTTTGATTTTCAAGTTAGCCTCTGAAAGGTTTCCTTTTCCATCTTGGATTTTCTCATTTAATTTTACTTTAGCATCTGTTGCTTTAACTTTAAATTTTTCATTTGTATCTATAGCAGTATTTTTTAAATCTTCTCTTGTTTCTTTACCAGATTTAGGAGCAAATAATATACCACCTAGTGCACCAACTGAAGCACCAACGATAGCTGTTATTCCAACAGTTTTAGCTGTTTTTGCCATAGCCTGTCTCTTTTTTGCTTTTCTTTTTTCTTCTAATAATTGTGATAATCTCATAATTTGTTCCTCCTTAAAATTAAAATAATATAATATACTATACATATATTATAGACCAATTTATGCTAATAATAAACATTGAAAACTCAAAAATAAGAAAAATGATGATAAAATTGGAAAGTTAAGAAATTTGTAACAAAAAATTTAATGAAAATCAATTTTAATAAAATAAAAACAGATTTAATTGGATAAAAAGAGATTAGATTGAAAAATTTTGTTTTAAATTTTATAATAATCTTAGAGAAAGTGAAAGGTAAGAAGAAAAATGTTGAAATTTAAAATAGAGAGTAGTGGAACAGGTGAAATTAAATTTAGAGCTTTTATTAGCGAGGAAATGAAAGAAAATCGCATAATAAAAAGAGCTTTATTTGAAAGCAAAATAGTAAAAAGCAGTAAAGAATATCCATATTTAATTCCAATAAAATATTTTATACCAATAGTAAGAAATATAGAAAGTGATTTAATTAAATGTGATGAAGAGTCTATAGATATTTTTTTTGAATTTTCAGATGAGTATGAAGAAAAGTTTTTCTATGCAGCAAAAGCAACTGTTAGATATATGAAGAAATGGAGAGAAGAAGGGTGTCCTAAAATTTATAAAATTAAAATACATAAAGATACTCTCAAAATTGAAAAAGATTTTGCATTTGAAAGATTAATATAAAAATAGCCAAAAGCATTATTGCTTTTGGCTATTTTTTAATTCCAATGGTCTGTATTTTTAACTTCTGGAATTGAAGAAGCTTTAAATATAGGTTCTTTAATTCCATTTTGTTTTTGTTTTCTATAATCCTCAAGTGCAGCAAAGGCTATTTTACCAAGTAGAGCAATGGCTATCATATTCAGAATTGCCATAAGACCCATAAACAGATCTGCAAGACTCCAAACAAGTTCAACTCTTGCAACTGCACCAAATATAACCATTCCAACAACTAAAACTCTATAAATATTTAAAATAACTTTATTTTCACCATAGATAAATTCTATATTTGACTGTCCATAATAGTAATTACCAACAACTGAACTAAAAGCAAATAATAATATACATATTGCTATAAAGTAACCTCCAAATATTCCAAGATGTGATTCAAGTGAATATTGAGTAAGTTGAACCCCTGTAGGATTAGTAACACCATTACTAGCTAGTATAGAATTAAAAGTAACATTATCTTTTATTAAGATTATGAAAGCTGTACAAGTGCAAATTACAAGAGTATCAGTAAAAACTCCAAGTGTTTGAATAAGGCCTTGCTTAACAGGGTGAGATACTTCAGCAGTTGCTGCCGCATTTGGTGCACTACCCATACCAGCCTCGTTAGAGAAAAGACCTCTTTTAACACCTTGCATAATAGCAGCACCTAAAAGGCCACCACCAGCAGCTTCAATGTTAAAAGCACCACTAAATATTTGTCTAAATACAGATGGTAAGTGAGTTATGTTCATTAATACAACAAGTATAGCAACTAAAATATAAGCAACCGCAAAAATAGGTACAATAATTTCTGAAACTTTAGCGATTCTATTAACACCACCAAATATAACAAAGGCAGTAAGAACAGCAAGTCCAAGACCTACATATAATTCATTAAATCCAAAAGCAGCACTAAAAGATTGTGAAACTGTATTTGATTGAACCGCATTAAATATAAATCCAAAACAGATTGTAATTAAAACTGAGAAAATAATTCCCATCCACCTTTTATTTAAGGCTCTTTCCATATAATAAGCAGGTCCACCTCTAAAGCTATCGCCATCTTTAACTTTGTAAATTTGAGCAAGTGTGCTCTCTACAAAACTTGAAGCAGATCCAATAAGTGCTATAACCCACATCCAAAATACAGAACCAGCACCTCCAATTGATACAGCAATTGCAACCCCAGCAATATTACCAGTACCAACCCTTGAAGCTGTACTTATACAAAATGCTTGGAATGATGAAATCCCCTTTTTTTCTTTATCTTTAGAATCACCAAATCCCTCTCCAAGTAATCTAAACATTTCTTTTATATATCTAAATTGTACAAATTTAGTTTTAAAAGTAAAGTAAATTCCAAGACCAAGTAAGGCGAAAATTAATATATACCCCCAAAGCAAACCATTAATTTCACCTACTAATTTATTTAATAAATTCATAACATAACCCCTTTCAAAATACATCTTAAATAAAAATATTCCGGTTAATATATTAAAATTGTAATGTATTTTAATAAAAATTGCAAGAACATAACAAAAAGGTTTCATTATTCAAAAAATATTTTTTATCGATAAAAGAAAGAAAAACCTATAAATAGCCATATAGAGAGGGTAGTTTAATGAGTAAAAAATATTAATGTAATAATAAATGAAATTTATAAAAGAAGAACAGTCAAAAATAGAAAAAGATGTTAATAATAGTATTAGCAAAAAAGTTTTATAGCAGAAAAAAAGATGAAAAACTTTTGTTTTTCATCTTCTTTTATTATTCTGTTATTCCACCAACATCAGGTTCGGTTACTGGTGGTGGTGTTGGTGGTACTGGAGGAGTCGGAGGTGTTGGAGGCTCTGGTGGCACCGGAGGAATTGGAGGCTCTGGTGGAGTAGTTTCACCACCTTCATCAGGTTCTTCTATGTCAGGAGTTTCCGGATCAACATCCTCGTCATCATCTTCTGCATCCTCGTTCTCAACATCTGGGATAGTTATCATATCATCAGTACCAGATGGAACCATATATTTATAATCAGCTACATTAACACCATTATGGATATGTTTTTTCTTAATAAATACTCTTTCTGCTATTAAACTAGCAGGTGTATTTGCATTAGCAAGTTTGTTATTTAATTTATTTACTTTAACACTTACATGTGAATCACAATAAGATTTAGGTTGAGAGCCACTTATAGCAACGGTACTGAAAACTCTACTACCTCTTTGATCTTTAGAGCATAAACCAGTTGGGATTAAACCAGAATCTTTACACACTGTGATACCAACTACGCCGTTAGGTCGAGTAATTCCATTTTTAGATTCTTTACCAACATGAGCAACTTTCATTATTTTACCTGCAAGAGTTGCGGCAGTTGAGGAGCTGTTACCACTCATTGGAGTAGGACTATCGTGTCCAATCCAAACAGCAGTAGAATAGTAAGGTGTAAGACCAGCAAACCAAAAATCTTTATTATCATTTGATGTACCAGTTTTACCAACTGTTTGAATTCCAGGGATAGCATATGCAGCAGGTCCTGCTGAACCTGTTATTGTATTATACATAACATAAGCTGTTTGAGGTGTTATTGCTTGGGTCTTATTTGGTTCTGCTTTTAAAATAACTTTACCATTAGAATCTTTGATTTCAGTATATAATTTAGCTTCGGTAACAATTCCACTATTACCAAAAGAACCAAAAGCATTTGCCATTTGATAAGAATTACTACCAGTAGCAGTTTCATCATCTGTATAGCCACCATCAAATTGTCCAAGCGCAAGTGATGACATTCCATTTGTAGCATCAACTGTTAATCCGAACTTTTGACCATAAGAAATAATGTTTTTAACACCAGCTTTATCAGCTGCTTTTACTGCAACAGTATTAAGTGAAGTAGTCATTGCATCCATTACAGTTGCATAACCTTTATATGAACCAACAGTATAATTATGAAGGTTCCAACTATTATACTTTGAATAAAGAGCAGGTTCTAGTGGTGCATCATCAAATACACTTCCGGGATTTATAAGTTTTAAATCCATAGCGGGGGCATATGCAAGTAATGGTTTTGTTGATGAACCTGTTGGTTTTAATAAATCAAAAGCTCTATTATGACCTCTAGCAGGCTGAGTTCCTCTACCACCAATCATTACTTTAACTTGCCCAGCCTTATAATCAGTTATAACAGCTGAGGCTTGAAGGCTTGGTGTACCAAATTCATTAAAAGTATCAGCACCTGGAACTCCAAGATTTGATTTTTCATTTAAAATAGCTTGAGTACTATCTTGAAGAGTTTTATCCATTGTTGTATGAATATGAAGACCACCTTTTTCTATAAGGCTTTCAGCTTCTTCTTTTGAGTAACCAAGATCATCTACGAAATCTTCCATAATTTGATCAATAACAGCTCTATTAAATGATTCGTAGTTAAGTGAATCACTTACTTCTTTAGCATAGAACTTAAGTTTTCCATCATCTAAATCTTTAGTTGATTGGTCATATTCAGTTTGAGTTATTTTTCCAAGTTCTAGCATTTTTCCAAGAACTGTTTTAACTCTTTTAATATATCTCTGTGGATCTTCAAGATTTTTTTCTGTGAAAGCATCATAAAGTCCAGGAGCTTGAGTAATTCCAGCAATATAAGCTGATTCAATTAAATTTAAATCTTTTGCATCTTTAGAAAAGTATCTTTGAGCGGCTGCTTGAACTCCATGAGTAGTTCCTCCTAAAGGAATAGTATTTAAATATGCAGTTAAAATTTCATCTTTAGATTGAATTTTTTCAAGTTCAATAGCTAAATAGGCTTCTTTAATTTTTCTTTGAATCTTACGCTCATTTGTAAGAATCGTATTTTTTATAAGCTGTTGTGTAAGAGTAGATCCCCCTTGAAGAGCACTATTACCTGACAATTTTGACTTTACATTAAAAACTGCTGCCCCAAGTATTCTTTTTACATCAATACCTTGGTGGTTATAGAATCTTTCATCCTCAATAGATACATATGCATCTTTAAGTGATTTTGGAATAGCTTCTGATTTTATTTTAAATCTTTGCTCAGTAGTACGTAGAGTATCTACTTTTTCACCAGAAGAACTATAAAATTGTGCTGGTTGAGCAAGATTTTGAATGTCGGCAAGATTTATGTCATCTGTACTTTTAATAACTGCAAATGCAAACCCTGCAACTGTAACTATAGCTGTAAGCACTAAAAACATTAAAGTAAAAGAAAATACTTTAAAAGCTTTTTTTGCTTTAGATGTATTCCTAACACTTCTTTTTTTAGGCGTCTTTTTATTTCTGTTTTCAGTCATAATTTCCTCCTAATATCAATTTATTTAATTTTCCCTTAATTTTATGAGAAATTTTATATGAAAATCTCCCCCTAGATTTGAATTATTCAAAATATTCCATTTCATTATAGCATATTAATAATATGAGAAGGAAGAAATAGAAAGCGAAAAGTAGGTGAACAATTTGTATCTAAAACAGAAGCCTAGAAGGCAGACAATATCCTATAAAAATAGACAATGTTCGACGGTTGAAAATGGCTATATGATTGAACATAAGATTAGATTTTATGGTGTGATTTCAGTAATATCACTTAGTATACTTTTTACTAGTTTTATTTATTATTTTGATAAGATTATTGCACCAACAGTTCTTTTAGTTGCAGATGCTGAGATGAGAGCAAAAGCAATGGACATAATAAATAAGAATATAGGAGAGATATATGGTGGAGGATTTGTTTATGAGGAAATTATGGAAGTTGATAAAGATGAACTTGGAAAAATAAACTTTATAAGTGCAGATACAATGAAACTTAATGAACTTGCAACTAAAGTAGCGATAGAAGCACAAAAAGATATTGAGGAGGTTGGAAGCGTTGGGGTGAAAGTTCCGATAGGTTATGCACTTCAAAATAATATTTTAGCTTATTTTGGACCATCTATAACAGTTAGAATGGAGCCAATAGGGCGGGTTAAAACAAGTTATGAATCATCATTTGAAAGTGCAGGGATAAATCAGACTAGACATAAAATTTATATAAATCTTGAAACAAATTTAAAAATAGTCTTACCACTTCAAAGCAGAGAAGTTATAGTTAAACATCAAATACCGATAGCAGAGAACATAATTTTAGGAGAGGTACCAAGAACGAGTATAGGGGTAGATGCTATAAAAGATGCATTAAATGATGATTATGAAAAAAATGGAATAGAATCTGAATCAATAGAAGATATAAATCCATTAGATGAGGCTGGAGAAATTACTCTTCCAGATGTGCCAGAACTTGGAGTTGAATTTGGTGAGTAACTAAAAAAATAGAACATATTATTTAGATATGCTCTGCCTTTTTGTGTATAAATAAATGAGTTATGATAGCTAAAGATAGTGGAAGTAAAATACTTAAAATAGTAGAAATAGTAGATCCACTTAGTTTAGTTGAAAACATTAGTATTTTTATGTTAAATAGATGTGCTAAGAATTCTGTTGATATAAAAGTAATAGAAAAAATTATAACTGGTAAATTAGAAATTCTATGTTTATATAATCCATATACTCCAAAAACAATTCCTATGAGAATAGCATTTTGTCCGACGATATATGTTATTTTATATGAAAAGATTGATGCAATAACATAAACAAAAGAACCAGTTAACATTAATATTTTAGAGATTAATAGATTAGCACTATGTCTTACAAATGTTAGCATAACTACATTTAGTACAATTAATGCAAAAATAGAAGAAGCAATCATAACAAATTTCATTAGGGTACCCCCTGTTAGTTTTTTAATTACATTTTACCATAAATATAGAGCAAGTTGAGAATTGATTAAAAGTTTCGAAGAGAAATTTTGAGTGGAAGTTAATTATTGTTAAGAAGTTTTAAAAATAAATATATAGATTTGAGTATAAGTAAAAAAATGAGAAAGTAGAAATTTTCTACTTTCTCATTAAATATTAATCTTCCCAGTTGAAGATGTAAGGAACATTTCTGTAGAAATCTCCATAATTTAATCCATATCCAACAACAAACAGATCTTCTATTTCAAAACAACAATAATCTGGTTTTAAAGATTTTGTTCGTCTTGAAGGTTTATCAAGAAGTGTACATATTTTAACTGACTTTGCTCCAAGTGATTTAACATGGTTTATAACAAAGTCCATTGTGATTCCAGTATCTATTATGTCATCAACTATAAGTACATCAAGACCTTCAATATTATCAGGGATATCATTAACAACATTAACAATTCCTGTACTTTCCTCACCATGCCCATAACTTGAAGTAGTCATAAATCCTACTTGAACTTTCCCATCAATAGCCCTAACAAGGTCAGCTGCAAATATAAAACTTCCTCTTAATAATGAAAGTACATATATTGGCTTGTCTATATAATCGTTTTTGATAACTTCTCCAACAATTTTAATTCTTTCTGTAATTTGATCTTCTGTAAGAAGAATATTTCTTTCTTTATTTTCCATGTCTAAATTCCCTCCAAGAGTTTTTATAAAATAGTATTTATGGTTAAATAGAGTAGCACATTAGCTATACATATTCTATTTACAATATTGTATTTATATTATAAAATTAATAGAATATTGTCAAGAATATATCTAGAGAGCTTTAAACACAGTAAAGGAGTGATTTAGAATGATTTATGGAAAAGTCGAGGGAATTAGAAATACGGTATTAGATGAACTAGAAGCTATATATGACATAACAGTTCCAAAGCATAGTATTTGTGCACAGGAAATAGTAGATATAATATCAAAAGTAACAGCTAACATTGAAAGAGAAATAAGTGTTGCTATTACTAGAAAAGGTAAAGTAATTAGTGTTGCGATAGGAGATTCAACAAGTGTTGAAATACCACTTATTGATATTAATGAAAAGAAATTATCAGGAGTAAGAATTATACATACACATCCTAACGGAATATGTAGACTTTCTGCTTTAGATGCATCAGCACTTTTAAAATTAAAACTGGATGCAATTGCAGCTATTGCAATAGATGAAGGGAATATTAAAGATATTTCAATAGGATTATGTGCAGTTCAAAATGATGTTCTTCTATGTGAGGAATATCCTTATTTAACAGTAGAACAGGCTCTAGGTGTAAATATACTTGATAAGATTAATCATATTGAAGAACTAATTAAGACAAGTGATGCAAAAGAAGATGATAGTGAAAAAGCTATTTTAGTTGGTACTGACTCACAAGATAGTCTTGTAGAGCTTAAAGAACTTGCTAAAGCTTGTGATGTTCCAGTTATTGAAGTGGTTTATCAAAATAGAAGCAAGATAGATACAGCATTTTATGTTGGTAAAGGAAAAGCTTTTGAAATAGCAAGACTAAGACAAGAACTTAGAGCTAACCTTATAATATTTGATGATGAATTATCAGGTTCACAGGTTAGAAATCTTGAAAATGTTACTGGTGTTAAGGTAATTGATAGAACTACTTTAATACTTGAAATATTTGCAAAAAGAGCTAAGAGTAGAGAAGCTAAGATTCAAGTAGAACTTGCACAGCTTAGATATCGTTCTGCAAGACTTACAGGTCTTGGCACAGTTCTTTCAAGAACTGGTGGTGGAATTGGTACTAGAGGACCAGGAGAGAAGAAACTTGAAATTGATAGAAGAAAGATTAGAGAAGAAGTTTTTGAACTTCAAAAAGCTTTAAAGAAAATTAAAAAGACAAGAGAAGTTCAAAGAGAGAAGAGAAATAAGCAAAATATACCTCAAGTTTCACTTGTAGGATATACAAATGCAGGTAAATCAACTCTTAGAAATACAATTTGTGATATTGCAGCACAAGATAAAATGATAAAAGAAAAAGTATTTGAGGCAGATATGTTATTTGCCACTCTTGATACAACTACAAGAGCTGTAAATCTTCCAAGTAATAGACCTATAACTTTAACAGATACAGTAGGATTTGTTAAAAAACTGCCACATGAACTTGTAGAAGCGTTTAAGTCTACACTTGAAGAAGTTATAGATTCTGATGTTCTTTGTCATGTTGTTGATTCAAGCTCAGATGAGGTTGAACTTCAGGTTGAAGCTGTTGAAAATGTTTTAGCAGAACTTGGAGCTTTAGAGAAAACAAGTATTTTAGTTTTAAATAAGATAGATTTAATATCTGAGGAAAGACTTGAAGAACTTAAAGAACTTTATAAAGCTAAATATAAAATTGTTGCTATATCAACAACACAGAAAATAAATCTTGATGAGCTTTTAGCTGAAATCGAAGGACATCTTCCAACTAGTCTTTATGTAAAAGAATATTTAATTCCTTATTCAGACCAGCAATTAGTTGCCTATCTTCATAGAGGTGGGAATATTATAGAAGAAGAGTATAGAGATGCAGGAACTTATATAAAAGCACAAGTTGATGAAGAAGTTAAAAATAAATGTTCAAACTTTGAAATAGAATAATTTTTAAAAGACTAGATATTTTAAGATATCTAGTCTTTTTTGTGAGCTTTAAGGTGAATTTAGAGGAAATCTTGATAGAGCTACTGATAAAATACAAAATAATCACGGTTGGTAAATTAAACACAAGCTATCTTATTATTAATATATTGTAAGATAGCTTTTTTTATAGTGAGTTTTTTATAAGAATATGTTTATTTATTAAGTTATATAATTAACAATAATAATTTATTTTGAAGGGAGAAGAGTATGAATAATAGCAATCAAGATAATGCAAAATTAATGAAAAAGCTAGAACAAGATACTTTAAATGGCGAAAAAACTATTTCTTCTCAAGAGCAAAAGAATTTAAATACTAGAATTTTGGAATTAGAGGCGACGTTAGTAGGATTACAAAGAATAAATTCTAGTCTTGCTCATCTTACAATAGATGAAACTTATAAAAATTTTTATGATTGGAAAGTAAAACCAGCAATTGATATAATAGCGCTTCTATCTAGTTCTGCTAGTAATGTTGCACATGTTGCGGATATGTATGCTAATAATGTTTATGCAAAGAAGCATGAAGTTAAAAAGGCATTAAAGATGTCTGAGAGATTATTAGATGAGGTAGAAAAAGGATTAGACTTATTTGATATAGAAATGAAATGTCTTTTAGAATCTAATGCGTCGGTTAATCCTTGCAAGAAGTAAATCTTGTTAGTAGGAAGTAAAAAACTTATAATGAATTTATATAAAATAATAGGAGTGGTAAATGTGAGAGAAACAATAAGGCGTTATCAGTTAGCATATAATACACTTATTGACGATTTAAAGCAAAATGACAATGTAATTGGAGTTACTGTATTTGGTAGCATCATAACAGGAGATATATGGAAAAATTCTGATATAGATATGTTTATAATTTTAAATGAAAAAACTACAGATTTAAAGGATATTTTTGGTGAGAAGTGTGGAATTGATGTTCATATGAAGGTTATTACAAAAGAAGAGTTTTTAGATTTTAGAGAAAACTTTACTGGTGGAAGTAAGTTGCATAGAAAACTTATATCATCAAAACTAGTTATTGGGAAAGACCCAGATGTTATTGATAGATATAATTATTATAAATTTTTAAATGACATAGATAAAGATAGGTGGAATCTTACATACCTTGGAGACCTTATAAGAGCGATAGGGCTTTGTGAAAAAGCAATAAAAAATAATAAGAATTATAATGCCATTTATAGTGCGATGAAGCTTGGTGAAAGTCTTGCAAAGATTTATCTTAATGTAAATGGTTATCTAATAAGTAGTGATCCTCTTACTATGGCTATTAATCTTGATGATAGTTTTAAAATCTGTATGGATAGGGTAATGGATAGTAGTGATAGTGAATCCGTTGAGAATTTAATTGAATTTACACAAATGTTTTTAAGTAAAAATATTAGAGTTATTGCAGCTCTTTTATTAAAAGTTTTGAGTAATGAGGATAAGCCTTTAAGTATACATGAGATAAAGGGAAAAAAAGAGTTTGATGGAATTTCTATCGAGATGGATAAAATCTTAAAAGAACTTGCAACTAGAGAAATAATTAAAAAAGGAACTAGAGATTGTATTACACAAACTGGGCATAAACTTATAGAGGAGCTGACATATTATTATGAAAAGTAATTCTTATAATAAGTTTAGGCTTGAGTTTAAAGAAGAGAGTCATAAGTATATAGATATTGCAGAACATGTGAAAACTCTTATTGATAGTGGGCAAATAGTTGATGGTGAAAAACTACCAACTATTAGGGCTTTATCAGTATTTCTTGAGGTAAATAAGGATACGATAGTTTCAGCTTATAAAAAACTGAGTTTAGAGGGGTATTTATACCAAAGTCAGGGAAGTGGAAGTTATGCTAAAAAAAGAGAGTCTATAAAAAGTTTTAGGAAAGAGTATAATGAAATTTTTCAAAGTATAAGTTCGGGTAAGAATGATAATTTTATAGATTTAACATCTGAGATTACAAGTGCAAAGTTTTTTGAAGTAGACAAGCTTAAAGAGATATTTAATGAAGTTTTGACTAGAGATGGTATAGTAGCACTTAGTTATAATGATTCACAAGGGTATAAAAAGCTTAGAAAAGTTATAAATAATGAATTTTGGAATGGTGAGAATTCTATAAATAATATGCTTATAACATCTGGGGCACAGCAAGGGATTGATATAGTTTCAAAAGCTCTTATAAATGTTAATGATGGGGTAGTTGTTGAAAAACCTACATATTCAGGGGCGCTTGCAGTTTTTAAACTTAGAAAAGCTAATATTTTTGAACTAGCTGTTGAGGATGATGGAATTGATGTTTTAGCACTTGAGCGGATATTAAAAAAGTATAAAATTAAGTGTTTGTATACTATGAGTTATTTTCAAAATCCAACGGGGGTTAGCTGTAGTTTAGAGAAGAAGAAAAAGATAATTGAACTTGCAAAGAAATATGATTTTTATATACTAGAGGATGATTATTTATCAGAACTTAGATATGATGATGAGTTAAAACATAGACCTTATAGAGCTTTAGATAAGGATAGAGTTATTTATGTAAAAAGTTTTTCTAAGGTGTTTCTTCCAGGGGTAAGAGTTGGATATTTAATAGCACCAGATAAATTTTCTGATATATTAGAACATTCAAAGGCTAGTAGTGATATTTCAACATCAAGTCTTATGCAAAGAGCATTAGAACTTTATATTAGTAAGGGATACTGGAAAAAACATATAGAAACTTTAAATTTAGAGTATTCTAAAAGATATGATTATGTTATAAAGCTTATAAATGAAAAACTTGGGGATTATGTTGATTTTGTAGAACCAAGAGGAGGACTTAATCTTTTTCTTAATATAAAAAAAGAAGTTGATATAGAAGGAAAAGAATTATTTTATAAACTTATAGAGAAGAATACTATTATAACACCAGGAATTATATATTTTCATAATCCTAGAGATGGAAAGAAAAGTTTTAAAATAGGTTTTTCTGAGATAGATTATAATAAAATTGAGCAAGGGATAAATAATATATATGAGATTCTAAGGGAAAGGACGCGCTAATGAGTAAAGAATATATAACTGTAAAAAAAAGAGCAGAAGATAGCTTTGAGGAAAAAAAATCCGAGTTTATAGGATACGTAAAAAGAGTAAGTACAGAGGAAGAGGCAAAGGCATTTGTAGCAGAAATTAGAGGAATGCACAAACAAGCAAGACATAATTGCTTTGCGTATGTAGTAGGTCAAAATATGGGTATACAAAGATATTCTGATGATGGAGAGCCACAAGGGACAGCAGGTATTCCAATACTTGAAGTTATTAAAAAACAAGGAATTACAGATTGTGCTGTTGTAGTTACTAGATATTTTGGAGGGATACTTCTTGGGACAGGTGGACTTACAAGGGCTTATATTAAAGGGGCATCAATAGGGATTGATGCTGCGGGACTTGTAGAAAAAGTTAATGGAACAAGAGTTGGAATTGAAATAGAATATGATTTATATGGTAAAATTCAATATTTATGTGGTCAAAATAATTGGCATATAGAAGATACTGAGTTCACTGATGGTGTTAAAATATATATTCTTTTAGAGAATTCAGAATTTGAAAAGCTTGAAAAAGAAGTTACACAGGCTACAAGTGCAAAAGCTAAAATAACTAAAGATATGGAAGATATTTATTTTAAAGAAGGCAATAGATTATATCTTGAAATTGATGAATAGATATTAATAAAAGTTAGAATTTAAAATATTTTTTAAACCTTATCAATGGCTTGGTTGAACAGATGTAGGCATTATGATATAATTAAATAGGATTTAAATGGAATTAAACAAAAGTTAATATATATATATATATAAATTAGGAGGAGTTCAAATGGCTGGACATTCAAAATGGAAAAATATTGCTGGTAAAAAAGGTAGAATGGATGCAAAAAGAGGTAAAATATTCACAAAACTTGGTAAAGAGATTGCGGTTGCAACTAAAGAAGGCGGACCAAAACTTGATGCTAATGCGAAACTTAGAGATATCGTTGCTAAATCAAAGGCTGCAAATATGCCAAATGAAGTAATTGATAGAGCGATTAAAAAAGCTGCTGGAGAAGGAAACTCAGTAAACTATGAAAGAATAGTTTACGAAGGATATGGACCATCAGGAGTTGCTGCTATAGTTGAAACTTTAACAGATAACAAAAATAGATCAGCAGGTTCAGTTAGAAGTGCCTTTACTAAAGGTGGCGGAAACATGGGAACTTCAGGTTGTGTAGAATTCATGTTCCAAAAGAAAGGTCAAATAGTTATTGAAAGAGAAGACCAAGATGAAGACGAGTTAATGATGATGGTTTTAGAAGCTGGTGCAGAAGATTTTGCAGCTGAAGAAGAAGTATTCACAGTAACAACAACTCCAGAAGATTTTGGTACAGTTAGAGAAGCTTTAGAAGCTAAAGGTCTTGTATTCTTAGAAGCAGCAGTAACAATGGTTCCTGATGTTGAAACAGAAATCAATGAAGATGATGCTAAGAAGTTCCAAAAGATGCTTGACTTACTTGAAGATGATGATGATGTTCAAGATGTTTACCATAATGCAATATTCCCAGAAGGATGGGAAGACTAATTTAAATTAGTTTATTATTACCCCTTAATTATGATAGAAATATTCTATTATAATTAAGGGGTTTCTATTTTTAGAAAATAAATTAAGAAAAATAAAATCATGTAAAGTAAGTAAAACTAGCATTTATATAATGGTGGTTTTATTTTTTTATAAAAATTTATAAAAAAGCAAAACCGTTTCTATATTTCTATAGTCTAATGAGTGTAAGAGCAATTACAGAAATAAAAATTCTACGTAGAGATAAGGGGACAGAAGATGGATTTTAATGAAAAGGTGAAAAGAGCGAAATGTGGGGATGAACAAGCTTTCATTTTCTTAATGAATGAGTGTAAGGAAAATTTATATAGAACGGCTTATGCTTATGTAAAAGAAGAGCAGTTAGCACTTGATATAGTTCAGGAAACTGTTTATAAGGCTTATATATCAATAGAGAAATTAAAAAATGTAGAGTATTTTAATACTTGGATTACAAGAATTTTAATAAATAATGCATTAGATTTTATGAAAAAAAATAATAAGGTTATCTATCTAGATGATAGTAGTTTTTTTGAGAACATAGCAGCAAGTGAGGATATCACAAGTGAAGAAAAGATTTGTTTGTGGGAAGCAATTAACTCATTAGAAGATAAGCATAAGGAAGTAGTTGTTTTAAAGTATTTTAATGATATGACAATTACAGAAATTGCAAGAGTTTTAGATTATCCTGTGGGGACAGTTAAAACTTATTTAAATAAGGGACTTATAAGACTTAGAAAAATAGTAGAAAAGGATGTTGTGTAATTATGGAAGATAAGAATTTAAAGGATTTAATAGATATACCAAAAGGGTTAGATGATGCAGTTTTAATGGGGATTTCAAGAGGAAGAAAACAAAAGAAGGTAAAGAATAATAAGTTTATGAAAAAAGCACTTATTGCAGCAGGTCTTGCCTGTGTTATTACTACAGGGATTGGGGTTGTAAATCCACAATTTGTTAGTGCAGTGCCGGGGCTTAATAAAGTTATGGAAAGTTTCCATGAAGAGTTATTTGGAGGTAGTTTACAAAAGTATTCAGATATTTCAACAATTGTAGGAAGTACAGTTATTGATAAAGGTATTAGTATTACATTTGAGGAATTCGTTTTTGATGAAAATAATATTATGGCAACATTTATGGTAACAGGTGAAGACGTTGCAAATTTAAAAGATGGAATAACAGGTCTTGATGGGATATTCTTTGCAGATGGAAAAGAGATAAGGGGGAATAGTAAAGTTCAAAGGATTAATCCTACTACAGCTATGGTAATTTTAGAAACACATATAGCAGAAAAAAATATAGCTGATAATTCTAAAATTAAATTAAAAATAAGAAGTGTGGAAAGTAATTCAGAGTCATTAAAAGGAAAGTGGGATTTTGCAATTGATGGAGAAAAAACAAAAGGACAAAGAATAAACTCAGATGTGCAAGTTAAAATAAATAATAATGATACTTTAAATATAAAGGAAGTTGTAATGACTGATATAAGCACAACCGTTATTATGGGAGGACATACTGATAATCCTAGCAAATCAGAGTTTGATAATAATGGGTCAGATATTCAAAGTATAAACTTTATTGTAAAAGATGATAAAGGAAATGTTTATGCAATTGAGGATATGCATAATGGATTAAACACTAAAACTGGAGTTCTTGAGAGAAGTTTTAGTATCAAGGGTGATTTAACTAATGCTAAGTATATAGAAATTTCAGAAAAGGTTGGAGGAAAGACAATTGATAAAGAAATAGAAGGTATTTACCCAGCACTGCTTCAGTTTAATGGAGAGGGAAAGTTTGAAGAAAAAATTATAACAAGAAAGCCAACAACTGAAGAGTTAGAACAAGGGTATCTTGGGGAAAATGTAAATCACTTTGTTAATATTTCAAATGGATTTAAAACTTTAGATAATATTGTTGATGATAAAATAGAAGTTTCAAAAGGTCAATTTATTGAGATAACTAATATAGAGGATACAGACCTTGGAACGAAGTTTACATTTAAAACTGATGGTGTTTATGATTATAATAATTTAAGTGAGCTTCAAGTGTTTGATGAAGAAATGAATGATATGATAACTGGTGAAGATTATAGAAGATATGGAGTTTTTGAAGATGAAAAAAATCATATATATAGTATGACTCTTGAGGGGTTAGATAGAAATAAGAAATATACTGTTGGAATTCCAAAAGTTACAGGACTTCAAGAACCAGGTTTTACTATGAAAGTTAATTTAAAATAATGATTTAGAGTGAGAAATATTAAATTTCTCACTTTTTTTGTTTTCTATAATAAAAGAAAGAAAAAAGTAATAAAATACTATGGGTAGAAATAAAAGTAACGAATATTAAAAATTAATTATAGTTTTTCTTTGTAGATAAGAATAGATTATTTATTTTGAGTTGTAAATTTTTATATTGATAGATATTTAAATATGTTAAATATCTTTGAACTTAGAAACAAATTATTTAATCTATTTACAAGTAATTTAAAATGGAAATTGCATTAAATAAAGGCTAAGATGATTTAATGAGAATATCAATCAATTTTATTTTCAAATGATAAATGGAAATAATTTGTTAAGAAGTATTAAAAATACAAAAACGAACAAAAGATAGATTATAATAAGATTATATTCGTTATATGTCTTTCCGTTTTAGTAGACATTAAACTAATAAAATTAAGGGGGAAAATTAAATGAAGCGCAAAAGTGAAAAGCAAAAAGTAGTATCGTTTCTATTAGCATGTACTATGATGTTAGGACTTTTTGTTCCTAGTATTGATGTATTTGCAGAGGATAAAATAGATACTGCAGTAGAAGAAAATCTTCTTCAAGAAGATGTAAAAGAGGTAAATGAAGATTTAGAAGTTCCAAGTGAAGAACAGGAAGAAAGTGAAAAAGAAGTTCAAAAAGAAAATAATGAAGTTTTAGATAAAGAAAATATTGAAGGTGAAGAAGTAGTAGTAACACCTGAGATAGAAGAAGAAAAAGAAGAGGTTGTTGAAGAAATAACTGAGGAAGTAGAAAAGATAGAAGAGAAAAAAGAAGTTGAAGAAGAGAAAGTAGCAGAGCAAAAGACTGTTACAATTCTTGGAACAAGTGATTTACATGGAAGATTTGTAAGTTATGATTATGCTGCAAATTCAGATGTGGATGGTGGACTTGATCAAATTTCTACAATTGTAAATCAAGAGAGAGCTAAAGATGCAGATCTTTTAATTGTTGATAATGGAGATACAGTTCAAGGAAATTATAATCATTTATTTATAGGCAAAGAAAATCCAATGGTAAAAGCAATGAATGTTATAGGATATGATGCTTTTTCACTTGGAAATCATGAGTTCAATCAAGGGATTAGTGAAGTGAATAACTTTATGTCACAAGGAAATGAAAAACTTAATTTCTTATGCTCTAACCTTTATAAGGATAAAAAAAGAGTTTATGAGCCTTATATGATTAAGGAAGTTGATGGAGTAAGAGTAGCTATAATAGGTGTAGTTGCACCTAATATCATTAACTGGGATAAAGTTCATTTAGATGGATATAATGCTACAAACCCAGATCTAGAGGTTACTAAAGTTATTGAGGAAATTAAACAAGTTGGCGGAGCAGATTTATACTTTGTTTCATCACATGTAGGTCTTAATAATGAATATGGAGATGGAGATAGTGCTACTGATATAGCAACTAAAAATCCTGAAGTTTCAGGGGTTTTAGCAGGACATAGTCATACAACAATAGAAAGTGCGCCAGTAAATAATGCTATAGTTTCACAACCTGGAAGCAATGGGAATAGTGTTTCTAAATTTGAGTTTACACTTGAGAAAAAAAATGATGTATATGAAGTTGTAGATAAAAAATCATCATTAATTAAAACAAAAGGTATTGCTGAAGATTCAAATGTGAAAAAGGCATTATCAACAGAACATCAAGTAGCTCTTACAGATGCTAATGGAGTTATAGGAACTCTTGATAAAGATTTAGCAGAGCCTAATGAAATTAAAGATATTCCACAGTCAGCAATAGAAGACCAAGGAATAACAGATTTAATAAATAAAGTACAAATACATTATAGCGAGCCAGCTATTTCAAAATTTGATGATTATGAGAACTCATATCATATTTCAGGGGCAGCACTGCTTGACCCACAGTCAAATTTAAAGGGAGGTGAAGTTACAAAGGCTAATTTAGCTAGAATATATAAATTTGATAATAAACTTTACACTATCAAAACTACAGGAAAACAACTTAAAAAATATGCAGAGTGGACAGCAAATTTCTTTAATACTTACAAAGATGGAGATTTAACAATCTCATTTAATCCAGAAATTAGATTCTACTTATATGACATGCTTGATGGTGTTAAATATGATATTAACATTAGTAAAGAAGCTGGAAGTAGAATAGAAAATTTTGTATATGAGAAAGATGGTAAAAAAGTAGAAGATGAAGATATAGTTTATTTAACAGTGAATGACTATAGATATAATGCAGTTTTAGCAGCTAAAGTATTTGATGAAGGCGAGCATGAAAAAGTACAAGATACTGGTGCTGATGCAATATCAGATATAAGAGATATGATAGCAGATTATATTCAAAACATTGAAAATGGTGAGCTTAAAAGAGAAGTAGATAATAACTGGAAGATAGTAGGGAATGACTGGGATGATGCTCAAAGAGAAGTTGCAGTTGAAGCTATCAATTCAGGAAAAGTTGATATTCCAACATCAGAAGATGGAAGAACTCCAAATGCACAGTCAGTTACATGGGATGATGTAAAAGAATTTGCAGTGGAAACATCAATAAATATATTATCAGTAAATGACTTCCATGGAAGTATAGCTGAAAGTGGTAAAAATATAGGAGCTGCAAAGCTTGCAGGTGAGGTTAAAAGAATTAAAGCAGAGAATCCTAACACAGTATTTGTGGGTGGAGGAGATTTATATCAAGGAAGTGCAATTTCAAACTTATTATATGGAGAGCCGGTAGCAAAAGTTCTTAAAGAAATGGGGATGAAGTATACAGCAGTTGGAAACCATGAGTTTGATTGGGGAATAGATAAAATAAAAACTTGGAATAAAGATATTCAATTCCTTGCGTCTAATATTTATGAAAAAGCTACAAATAAGCCAGTAGAATGGGCAAAACCTTATGCTATAGAAGAGTTTGATGGAATTAAAATAGGATTCCTTGGACTTGCAACACCAGAGAGTGCTTATAAAACAAAGCCAGAGAATGTTGAATCATTAGAGTTTAAAGATCCAACAGAAGCTACAGATATATGGTCAAAGCATTTAAGAGAAGAAGAAAATGTTGATTTAGTAATTGTTTTAAGTCATCTTGGAGCTGAGCAAGCTAAAGATGGAACTATCACAGGTGAGGCAGCAGAGATAGCTAAAAATGCTAAAGATGTGGATGCAATAATTTGTGGCCATAGCCATGAGTACGTTGCAGGTAAAGTTAATGGGGTCCCAATAGTTCAAGCTGATGATAAAGGTAGAGCACTTGGAAAGCTTGAAATAAATAAACTTATTGATGGAAAAATAACAATAACACCAAGCTATGATAAACTTTCAGAGAGAGTTGATACATTACCAGAAGATGCAGTAACAAAAGAAATTGTAGCTAAGTATGAAAAAGACTTAAATCCAATATTAAATGAAGTTATAGCAACTACTGATACAGATTTAACACATGATAGAAAATATAATGGAGTTACAAAACTTGGACAACTTATGAGTCAGTATATGTCAGAAATTTCAGGTGCTGATATAGCTCTTACAAATAGTGGGGGGCTTAGAACATCAATAGATAAAGGTGATATAACGGTAGGTAATATGTGGGATGTAATGCCTTTTGATAATACACTTGTAACTATGAAACTTAAAGGTTCAGACCTTAAAAGAGTTATGGAGCATGGTATTATGAATACTAATATAGGTTGGGTTCAATATTATGGACTACAAGTTTACTATGATAGTACAAAAGAAGTAGGAAGTAGAATATCATCTATGAGACTTGCAGATGGTACTAAAATAGAAATGGACAAGCATTATAGTGTAGTTACAATTGACTTTATGTATGGTAAAGGTGATAACTATGATTTTAGTGGAGCAATTGAAGTTAAGGACAGTGGAGTTGCAGTAAGAGATGCTATAATAGAAAAAATGAGAGAAGTAAAAGATATTAAATTTGTTTACAATGAACAGGTAGCTATAGATGGTGAGGATACAACAATTCCACCAGTAATAGACCCAGAAAAACCAGAGCCACCTATAGTTAATCCAGAAAAGCCAGTTCCTCCAGTGGTAGACCCTGAGAATCCAGATGTTTTACCAGAAACAGGAGATATGGGATTGTTACCATATGCACTTATAGCAATAATTGCAGTTAGCGGAATGGTATTATTAAATAAAAGAAAGAAAATAGGTTGATTTTAAGGCACTTAGAAAATTTTTTTTTCTAAGTGCCTTTTTAAAGGGATTTTTTAAGTTTTGTTGAATATTAATTGTTGTATAGAAGTATTTAGGGGGAGAATTTTTATGAATGAAAAAAGAAGTGAAAATTTAGAAATTCTTTTAAGAAACTTAGATGAAATATATCCATTAACAAAAGGGGTATTTTCAGAGTGTCCTTTAAGAATTTTTTCAAGAGAAACATTAGAAGATGCAAATGAAGAGGTGTTTAATCAGTATGAATGGGAAGATAACAGATATATTATAGGTTCTCTTGAATTAACGGGTGAGATGTTTTTCTGTGATTTAGATGAGGATAGTTCACCTATATATCTATATGACGATTTAGATGAAATAACAGCGTGTGTGAAGGTAGATGACTTTAAAGATTTTATAATTGAAGTTTTAGATATTTTAGAGATGGATTTAAATTCAAACGATAAATATTCTAAAATGAGTAAAAGTTTAAGAAAGCATATGGATGAAAGTATCCTTAGTGAAATTTTAGATTCATGGATAGATATAATATGCACAACCTAAAATGAATAATTTGTTTGAAGCAGTATATATTTTGTCGTAATAAAATATATACTGCTTTTTCATGTTATAATTATACAAATTTTATCGTTAAAATGAGAAAAAACGAGGAAAAAACTTTTAATAAACTTAGTAAAATAGCGTATATGCACTTGATTACCAAATAATGTAAATTGTATAATTATTTATAGAATTTATTACTTGGGGGAGATAGTATGGCGTATTTTAGTCTTGGGGTAGTTTGTAATAGCTTAGATGAAGTTAATGATTTGATATATCCGTTTCATAATGAATTTATAGGATATTATCCAAAAGAATACTATGAAAGAAATAAAGATGAAAAAAAACATTTAAAGTTTAATAATTTTAGCGAGGAGGTAGAGCAAGAATGGGAAACACTTACTCTTATAGAAAAAGAAAAATTCAATTTTGATATAGAAAGATTTGCAGATGTTAAATATGGTTATTATTACAATGAAGATAATAGTGATATTGGATATTACACAAATAAAAATGGGAAAATGATGTGTTTCACAATTGGTGGAAGATTTTCTGGAATGTTAAAAGTCAAAGGTTCAATTAGAAAGAAAAAAGCGGTTGATTATGCAAAGATAGAAGATATTATAATTCCAGAGAGACGAGAAAAATTTGCAACTTATGCAATTATAAATAATGGGAAGTGGATGAGTGTAGAAGAGTCAGAAGATAGAGATGAGTGGTTCTATATACATTATAAAAGAATGTTAAAGAAAATAGACCAAGAGAAACTACTTGTAATAGTAGAATGTTGCTATAGCAAATAATTAAATGCTTAAATAAATGTATAAAGTTATAATGAGATGTCAATAATCACTGTAAGAGGTGATTAGATGGATTTTAGCAATAAATCAAAATATGAAAAATACAAACCAATAATAGCGGTTGTTTTAGCAATTTTAGTATTTACAATGTTTTATTTAGGGTCATATTACTATAACTTAAATAAAGTTGAGAGTGCAAGTAAAGAAGTTGAAGTTATAAAAGAAGAAGCTGCCGGATTAAAGGATGATATTCTTGTAATGTTCACTAGGGAGAATGAAAAAGGCGAGGATGAAGTTTATCGTAAGATTACAATATTAGAACTTAAAAAAGCTTTAAAAGTTGAAATTATTGAAGAAGAGGAACTTATAAAGATATTAACTTCAAGAGGATATGAGAAAAGTAAAAAGGGTGAAAATAGTCTTTCATTCTCAAAGGCAATAGGTTCGGGACTTACTCCAAATAAATATTATATTGGAGATAAAGATGGATATATTGCAATATATAAAACAGATGAAAATGGTAAAGCATTTATAGAAAAGGAAGCGGATATTAGTTTTGTAAAAACTGATAACTTTCCAGAACCAGATGTAGAAAGAATTAAAGGTTTTGCAAGAGTGTTTGATACAAGGGCAGAATGTGAAGAAGTATTAGATTCATATAAAGGTTAAAGTCTTTTAAGTGGTGAGTATAAAGGTCTAAATGACTATACTTACCTCTTTTTTTTGTATTATTGATAATATCCTTTGTTCGTGTTAAAGTATTATGTAGACCTTGAATTTTAGGAGTGAATTAGAATGTATGAATATATAAAAGGTGAGTTTAAAGGACTTAATAAAGATTATATTATTTTAGAAAATGGTGGAATTGGATATAAGGTTTTTACATCAGGTAATACTATTGCAAATATGCCAAAAGTTTCAGATGAAGTAAAACTTTATATAGAGCAAATAGTAAGACAAGATTTCATAGGTCTTTATGGGTTTATGACAAAGGAAGAACTTAGCATGTTTAACTTATTACTTTCTATAAATGGAGTAGGGGCTAAAGCAGCATTATCATTATTATCAATTAGTACAGTTTTAAATTTAAAATATGCAATAATTGTTGGTGATGAAAAACATATTACAAGAGCACCAGGGATTGGAAAAAAGACAGCTCAAAGAATTATTTTAGAGCTTACAGATAAACTTAAAAAAGAAGATAAAACAATATCAGCAGATACAGAAGGTATGGATATTTCAATGCTTGAAGCTATTGCTGGTAATGAAGCAAGACAAGAAGAGGCAATGGAAGCTTTAATGGCTCTTGGATATACAGATAAAGAGGCTAAAAAGGTTCTAGAAAAAGTTGATGTTACGCAGACTATAGAAAATATTATTAAAGAAAGCTTAAGGCTTTTAATGAGTTAAGGGGCGATAAAGATTGGAAGATAGAATAATAAGTTCTAGAGAGATGGGTGCAGATGTTAATAATGAATATAGTCTTAGACCAGAGAAGATAAATGAATATATAGGTCAGGATAAGGTTAAGGAAAGACTTAACATATTTGTTGAAGCTGCTAAAAGAAGAGAAGAAGCACTAGATCATGTTATTTTATATGGTCCTCCAGGTCTTGGAAAAACTACGCTTGCTAGTATTATTGCAAATGAGATGGGTGGTAATTTAAAAATTACATCAGGGCCTGCAATAGAAAGAGCAGGTGACCTTGCAGCCATTTTAACTACATTAAATACTAATGATGTTTTATTTATAGATGAAATTCATAGGCTTAATAGAAGTGTAGAAGAGATATTATATCCTGCTATGGAGGATTATGTTTTAGATATCATAATAGGTAAAGGTGCAGCAAGTAAGTCAATAAGACTTGACCTCCCTAAATTTACTTTAATAGGTGCTACTACAAGAATAGGAATGCTTAGTGCGCCGCTAAGAGATAGATTTGGAGTTTTATGTTCTATGGAATATTATACAATAGACCAATTATGCGAGATAATTATTAGAAGTGCATATATACTAGGTTGTGATATTACAAGAGCAGGAGCACTTGAGGTTGCAAGAAGATCAAGGGGTACACCAAGAATAGCAAATAGACTTTTAAAAAGAGTTAGAGATTATGCAGAAGTAAAATGTGAAAAAATGATAGATGAAAAAGCAGCTATAAAAGCACTAGAACTTCTAGATGTTGATAAAGAAGGTTTTGATAGAGTTGATAATAATATTTTAACTGCTATAATTGATAATTTTAAGGGTGGCCCTGTTGGGGTAGAAACACTTGCTTATTTTGTGGGTGAAGAACTTGATACAATAGAAGATGTATATGAACCATATCTTCTTCAAAAGGGATTCATAGTTAGAACTCCAAGAGGAAGAATGGCAACAGAAAAAGCTTATAATCATCTTGAAAGAGATATTAGTAAAAGCAAAAGAGTAGCAAACGATGCACAATGTACGTTGTTTTAATTATAGATAAAGAGGTGTAGTAAAGATGAAGGTTAATGATTTTTATTTTGATTTACCAGAAGAACTTATAGCACAGTGTCCTCTTGAAAAAAGAGATGCATCAAAGCTTATGGTTATTCATAGAGATACAAAGGAAATAGAGCACAAACATTTTAATGAGATAGTAAACTATCTTAAAAAAGGAGATACTATAGTTTTAAATAATACTAGAGTTCTTCCAGCTAGACTTATTGGTCAAAAAGCTGAAACAGGAGCTAAAATGGAGTTTCTTTTATTAAAAAGAATAGAGGGAGACAAATGGGAAGCACTTGCAAAACCAGGTAAAAAAGCTAAGGTAGGTTCTATCATTGAGTTTGGTGAGGGACAACTTAAGGCACAGGTAGTTGGAATTGGGGAAGAAGGAAGTAGAATTATAGAATTTAAGTATGATGGAATATTTGAGCAAGTTTTAGATGAACTAGGACAAATGCCACTTCCTCCATATATTCATGAAAAATTAGAGGATAAAGAAAGATATCAAACAGTTTATTCTAAAGAAAAAGGTTCAGCAGCAGCACCGACAGCGGGGCTTCATTTTACAAAAGAACTTTTAGATGAGATTAAGGCTAAAGGTGTTAATATTGCTTATGTAACTTTACACGTAGGTCTTGGAACATTTAGACCTGTTAAAGTTGAAGATATTAATGATCATATAATGCATTCAGAGTATTATCATTTAGATGCAGAAAATGCAAAACTTATAAATGATACAAAAGCAAATGGTGGAAGAATAGTTTCTGTTGGAACAACTTCAACAAGAACTTTAGAAACTATTGGTGATGAAAATGGAATGGTTAAAGAAGCAAGTGGATGGACTTCAATATTTATCTATCCAGGATATAAGTTTAAGATTGTAGATAATCTTATAACAAACTTCCACCTTCCAGAATCAACACTTATAATGCTTGTATCAGCACTTTCTGATAAGGATCTTGTAATGGGAGCTTATAAAACTGCTGTTGAAGAGAAATACAGATTTTTCTCATTTGGAGATTCTATGTTTATAGATGATTAATTTGTAAACATATATGACTAGATTAGTAGATAAAGAATGATGTAAGATTAAAAAGTTAAATTATCCTATAATATAGGGTTTGATTATATTTATAATGAGGATGTGAAAGACCGTGTCAGAAAATTATACATTACTTAAGAAAGATGGTAAGGCCAGAAGAGGTGAATTTAGAACAGTTCATGGAACTATTCAAACTCCAGTTTTTATGAATGTTGGAACACTTGCAGCTATTAAAGGGGCAGTTTCAGCACAGGATTTAAAAGATATAAATTGTCAGGTGGAGTTATCAAATACTTATCACTTACATTTAAGACCAACTGATGATGTTGTGAAAAAATTAGGTGGTATACATAAATTTATGAATTGGGACAGACCAATTCTTACAGATTCAGGTGGATTCCAAGTATTCTCACTTTCAGAACTTAGAAAGATTAAAGAAGAAGGTGTTCATTTTAGATCACATTTAGATGGGCGAAAGATATTCATGGGACCAGAAGAAAGTATGCAAATACAAAGTAATCTTGCCTCAACAATAGCTATGGCTTTTGATGAATGTGTAGAAATACCATCTACAAGAGAGTATGTAAAAAATTCAGTAGCAAGAACTACAAGATGGCTTAAAAGATGTAAAGTAGAAGTGAATAGATTAAATGAGCTAGATACTACAATAAATAAACATCAGATGCTATTTGGTATAAACCAAGGTGGAACATATGAAGATATAAGAATAGAACACGCTAAAGAGATATCTAAGCTTGATTTAGATGGATATGCTATAGGTGGTCTTGCAGTTGGAGAAAGTCATGAGGAGATGTATAGAATTATTGATGCAGTGGTTCCACATCTTCCAGAAGATAAACCAATCTACCTTATGGGAGTTGGTACACCAGCTAACATATTAGAATCAGTTGAAAGAGGAGTAGATTTCTTTGATTGTGTTCTTCCGGCAAGAAATGGAAGACATGGGCAAGTATTTACAGATAATGGACCTCTTAAAATAATGACTAAGCAATATGAGCTTGATCCAAGACCTATTGATGAAAATTGTGAATGTCCAGCTTGTAAAAACTATTCAAGAGCTTATATAAGGCATTTATTTAAAGCAAAAGAAATGCTTGCAATGAGACTTGCAGTTATTCATAATTTATATTTCTATAATAAAATGATGGAAGAAATCAGAGATGCTATAGATAAAGGATGCTACGCAGAGTATAAAGCTAAAAAACTTAAAGACTGGGGCGTAACAAAGTAATATAACCAGCACAAATAAACATAAGATGCTAGGAGTGATTAATTATGCATATGACTCAATTATTGTTTCTATTTGCGCCGATTATTTTAATCTTTATAATTACTTGGGCAATGATGATTGTTCCAGAAAGAAAGAAACAAAAGAATCGTTTAAAAATGATTGATGAATTAAGAACACACGATAAAATTTTAACTAAAGGTGGAATTATTGGTAAAGTAGTTAAAATCAATGGAGATGAGGTAGTTATTGATTCTGAAGGAACAAGAATTAGAATATCTAAGGATGGAATAAACTCTAAATTAGATAGCAAATCAGATAATAAAGAGGTAATATAAAATTATTTATAAAAAATCTTTAAATAAAGTCAGAAATATGGTAAAATTGTTTCTGAATTGTTTATGAATGGAGGAACTGGATAATGAAACATATAAAGACAATAAATAAGTCAAACTTAAAGAATAGCTTACAAAGACCTGGATGTAAAGAGTGTGCAAACTCATGTCAATCAGCTTGTAAGACATCAGCAACAGTTGCTAACTTACCTTGTGAATACATTGAGAATAACTAATTATATTTAAAGAAGGGTGGCAGTAATCCATTTGGGATTGCTGCCACAATTCTAGTTGTGATTTATAGGAGGAGAAAAAGATGTCATTAGTTCATAAATTTAAACAAGAGGATTATTATTATGTCATAGACGTTAACTCAGGAAGCATACACGAAGTGGACGAGTTAGTTTATGATATGATAATAGATAACGATAAACTAGTAAGTTTTGATGAAATTCTTAAGAAATTAGGAAACAAATATAAAGAAGAAGATATGAAAGAAGTTTACGAGGAGCTTGAGTACCTAGTTAAAGATGGGGACTTATACTCAGAGGACTTATATGAAGAAATAGCTATGACAGATGATTCAGAATCATTCTTTAAAGCAGTTTGTTTAAATATAGTTCATGATTGTAACTTAAGATGTACGTATTGTTTTGCAGATGAGGGAGAGTACAACCAAGGGTGCAGAAAGTCAATGTCATTTGAAGTTGCTAAAAAAGCAATTGATTTTATTATTGCAAACTCAGGAACTAGAAGAAATATTGAGGTAGACTTATTTGGTGGGGAGCCAATGATGGTATATCCTACAATACAAAAAATAGTTGAGTATGGTCATGAAGTGGGTCCAAAGCATAAGAAAAACATCAGATTTACAATGACTACAAATGCGACACTTCTAAATGAAGAGAAAATGGAATACTTAAACAAGCATATGGGAAATATAATCTTATCAATAGATGGAAGACCAGAAGTAAATGATAAGGTTAGAATTAGAATTGATGGGTCAGGAAGTTATAAAAGAATATTACCAAACATAAAAGCGATGGTTGCAAAAAGAGATGATGATAAACTTTACTATGCAAGAGGAACTTTCACAAGAAATAATACTGATTTCTATGAAGATGTAATGCACCTTGTAGGTGAAGGATTTGATGAAGTTTCAGTTGAACCAGTTGTTTTACCAGATGAACATCCATTATCATTAAGAAAAGAGGATTTACCACAAATCTTTACGCAATATGATAAGTTATATACAGAAATCTTAAGAAGAAGAATGGAAATGGATAATCCATTTAAGTTCTACCATTTCAATATAGATTTAAATGGTGGACCATGTGTGTATAAGAGAATCTCAGGATGTGGAGCAGGACATGAATATATTGCTATCACACCAGATGAAGAAATTTATCCATGTCATCAATTTGTTGGTAAACCTGAGTATATTTTAGGAACATTAGATACAGGGATTGTGGAGAAAGAGAAAAGTAATGAACTCAAAGTTGCTCATATCTATAACAAACCAAAGTGTAAAAAATGTTGGGCTAGATTCTACTGTAGTGGTGGATGTCAAGCAAATAATTATGCATTCAATGGAGATATTTTAGATCCATACGAAACAGGTTGTTTAATGCAAAAGAAAAGAATAGAATGCTCTATAGCTTTAAAGGCTAGAACTGATCAAGATTGTACAGAATATGTTCAAAGCTTAAAAGATAAAAAAGCGCTTACAAAATAGTAATAACTAGAATTTTACAAATTATTGCTATGGAAAGTGAAAAAGGGTATAATTCTTTTTAGAAAGAGATTTACAGAGGGGGAAGACCATGAGAACTAAGAAGACTAAAAAGTCAAAAACGGGAAGATTTAGTAGTATAATTCTTTTTTTAGTTTCACTTGTTTTTATAGGATTCTTCGCATTTGCAGGGTTTAAAGGATTTAATGTTGGTGGATACCAAGTTAAGTCTTTTGACCAAGTCATAACTAAAGGGTTAGACTTGCAAGGTGGAGTTTCTGTGCTTATGCAAATTCAAGAGGAAAATGTCACTCCAGATATGCTACACAGGGTTAAGGATTTACTTGCACTAAGAGTTAATAAAGTAGGGGTTGCAGAAACAGTTGTTACAACTGAAGGTGATAACCAAATTAGAATTAATATACCTGGTAAGTATGATTCTAATAATATTGTTAAATCATTAACTCAAACAGGTACACTAGATTTCTTAGCACCAGACGGAAGTGTTATATTGACTGGTAAAGATGTAGAAAAAGCTACAGCTTATATGGATAGTCAAACAGGGCAACCAACAATAGGACTTCAGTTTAATGAAACTGGGAAAAAATTATTTGCAGATGCTACAACAAAATATGTAGGTCAGCAAATAAAAATAACTATGGATGGAACTGAATTAACAAATCCAACAGTTCAGTCAGCTATAACTAATGGTGAAGCTACTATCACAGGTAGTCAATCAATGGCAGAAGCTCAAAGACAAGCAGGAATAATTAATGCAGGGGCACTACCAGTTCCGATTAAAGAAGTTTCTGTTCAAACAACAGGAGCGCAACTTGGTGCTTCAGCACTTCCAGATGCAATTAAAGCTGGAGTGGTAGGAGTTATAATCATATTCTTATTCATGATACTTTACTACAGAGGACCAGGAATTGCAGCTAGTTTAGCACTTAGTGTTTACATATTACTAGTGCTGTTCGCTTATGTGGGAATGAAAGTAACATTAACACTCCCTGGTATAGCAGGATTCTTACTAACTATAGGTATGGCAGTTGATGCTAACGTACTTATATTTGAAAGAACAAAAGAGGAACTTAAACTTGGTAGAAGTGTTAAAGCATCTATCAAAGGTGGTTTTAAAAATGCTATGTCATCAATATTAGACTCTAATACAACAACAATAATAGCAGCGCTTGTATTATACTTCCTAGGTACAGGTCCAGTTAAAGGATTTGCGCTTACACTGATGATTGGTATAATCATTAGTATGTTTACTGCTATCTTTGTTACTAAGTTCTTTATGAACATATTATTTGATATGGGCATATTAAAAAGTCCTAGAATGTTTGGAGTAAAAGTAGAAGGAGGTAAACCAAATGCTGAAAATAGTACAGAAAAGTAAGATCTGGTTTAGTATTTCTTTCTTACTTATAATAGTAGGGATAGGGTTTATGGTTTTTAAAGGTCTAAACTTTGGAATAGATTTCAGAGGTGGAACTCAAGTGGTAGTTCAGATGAATCAAGATTTTAATAAAGCAACAGCTGATAAAATAGTTCATCAGTACGCACCAGATGCAATAACAAACACTGTTAATTCTACTCAACTTGAAATTAAGTCTAATAAGCTTGATACTGCAAAGGTAAAAGAAATGGTCAGTGGATTAACTACAGATTTCAAATTAAAAGATAATGCATTAGTTTCAGAAAATCAAATAGGAGCATCAGTTGGTAAACAACTTACAAGGGATTCAATAATAGCTCTTGTAGTAGCAATACTAGCAGTGCTTGTATATGTAATATTTAGATTTGAAACTAATTATGGAATAGCAGCAATAGCAGCACTTCTGCATGATATACTTATGACGGTCAGTGTATATGCTATCCTGCAATTACCAGTTAATACACCTTTTATAGCAGCGATATTAACAATAGTAGGTTATTCACTTAATGATACAATTGTTATATTTGATAGAATAAGAGGAAATGTTAAAAAAATGAGATCATCTTCTTCAGAAGATATCGCAAACAAAAGTGTTACTCAAACTATGACAAGATCTATAAATACAACTCTTACAACTCTTGTAAGTATAGTTGCAGTTTATTTCTTTGTTCCAACAGTTAGAGATTTTGCCTTACCATTAATAATTGGTATTGCTTCTGGAGCATATTCTTCAATTTTTATAGCAAGCCCAATTTGGTGTATGCTTAAAAATAGAAAGCAATCTACAGGAAAAAAAGAGAAAAAAACAATCTAATTTACTATAAATTGGCAGGGTAAAAGGCTTGAATAAGCTTTTTACCCTGTTTTTTTGCTATTTAGTCAAAAATATTTGTCAAATAAGGCATTTTAAATTATAATAGAACGTGTTTTCTTTTAAAAAATATGGAGGAGTTAAATTATGCATAAGCTTTGGGAAAGTATCTATTCACCAAATTATATATCGGGCTACAACCCTTTTAATGTTAAAAATATGAATAAAGCTATTGAAAGATTAGTGGCAGCTATAAATAATAGAGAAAAGATATTAGTTTATGGTGGTTATGATGTTGATTGCATCTCAGGCATATCAGCTTTTCTTCTTGTTCTCAAATATCTTAATGCAGATGTTGAATATTGCATAGCAGATATAACTGAGGACAATAATTATGATTTAAAAGAAGAATCACTTAAAAATGATATTGCATTTTTAGGTGCAAAACTTTTAATAACAGTAGGTTCAGGTTTGGAAAATGAAAAAGTTGAAGAACTTTGTAAAGAAAGAAATATAGACCTTATAGTAACTGAAAATAAAAAGAAAAAATCTTTTTATAATTCTATATATATAAATCCAAGCGAAGAGAAAAGTCTTTATAGATATAAAGATATTAGTCAGAGCGGCGTTGTTTTTAAATTAATGCAAGCAATTGCTATTTATTATAATATGAAAAGTATTAATAGGTACCTTGATTTAATATTAATTGGGGGTCTTACAAAGCAAATTGGATATGTAGGTGAGAACCGAATAATATTAAAAGAAGGTGTATCTTACTTAGATAGGACGAATAACGTTGGATTAATAGCTATAAAAAAATTCCACAATATAAAAGAGCTTAATGGGGAAAATATAGAGAAAATAATAAGTACCCTGACACCAAGAAATAGAGCTATTTCAGAAAAAGACAATGCAAAGATAATAGTTGAGCTTTTAACTACTGATGATAAAGATAGAGCTGAGCAGATAACTAAATATTTACACAATGAAAAATTTAGATTATAAATACAAAAAAAATCAAGGGGGAATCACTATGGATTTCAAAGAAAAAATAAGAGTAATAGAAAACTTCCCAAAAGAAGGAATTAGTTTTAAAGATATAACAACATTAATTGCTGATAAGGATGCTTTAAAAGCTTCAGTAGATAGAATGGCAGAGTTCTTTAAAGATAAAAATATTGATGTAGTTGTAGGACCAGAGGCTAGAGGGTTTATATTTGGAGTTCCGGTAGCATACGCTATAGGTGCTGGATTTGTACCGATTAGAAAGCCAGGGAAACTTCCAGGTGAAACAGTTAGCATAGACTATGATTTAGAATATGGTACTGATACACTACAAATTCACAAAGATATTATTAAACCAGGAACAAGAGTTGCCATAGTTGATGATTTACTTGCAACGGGTGGTACTATTAGTGCCGTAGCAAAACTTGTTGAAAGTCTTGGTGGGGTAGTTGTAGGAATGTCATTTACAATTGAACTTACAGGTCTTAATGGAAGAGACAAGCTTAAAGGTCAAGATATAGATGCAGTAGTAAGCTACGAATTTTAAATCATTGAAATAGCAAGTGAAATATAATATAATTAAAGATAGTAAAGGGCTGGTTTTAACTAACCAGCTTTTGTTTTATCGAAATTGTAGGTGAGAGGAAGCGATGTCAATGCTAAAAGAATTAATCATAAGAGTTGAAAAAGGCAGTAAAGGTGCTGATATAGAATTAATAAAAAAAGCATATGACCTTGCAGTTACTGCACATATAGAGCAAAAAAGAGAATCAGGTGAACCATATGTAATGCACCCAATTAATGTAGCTATGATACTTGCTGATATGGGTATGGATACTAGTACAATAGTAGCAGGGCTTTTGCATGATGTAATTGAAGATACAGAGTTTACTTACGAGGATATAAAAGAAGCATTTGGTGAGGAGATAGCTAACTTAGTTGATGGGGTAACTAAGCTTGGACAAATCCAATATAAAAGTAAACAAGAACAACAAGCAGATAATGTTAGAAAAATGCTTTTAGCAATGGCAAGAGATATAAGGGTTATTATAGTAAAGCTTGCTGATAGACTTCACAATATGAGAACACTAAAGCATATGACACTGGAAAAACAAAAAGCTAAGGCACAAGAAACCTTAGATATTTATGCACCACTTGCACATAGACTTGGTATGTCAAAAATTAAGTGGGAACTTGAGGACTTATGTCTTAGATACATACAGCCAAAAGAGTATTATTCACTTGTTAAGGATATAGCAGAAAAGAGAATTGAGAGAGAGCATAATATAGAAAAGATTGTATCAGATATAGATGATAATTTGAAACAATCAAATCTTTTATGTGATATAGAGGGCAGACCAAAACATTTTTATAGTATTTATAAAAAGATGGTTAGTAAAAATAAAAGTTTAGATCAAATATTTGATTTGACTGCTATAAGGATTTTAGTTAATAGTGTTAAAGATTGTTATGCAGTATTAGGAATAGTCCACACTATATACAAACCAATACCAGGAAGATTTAAAGATTACATAGCAATGCCAAAACCTAATATGTATCAGTCACTTCATACGACTGTTATAGGTGAGGCTGGTAGAACTTTTGAAATACAAATAAGAACATTTGATATGCACAGAACAGCTGAATATGGTATAGCAGCACACTGGAAGTATAAACAAGGCGAAAATGTTAAAGAGCCTAGTTTTGAGAATAAACTAGGTTGGCTTCAAGAAATTTTAGAATGGCAAGATGAAACATCAGATGCTGAAGAATTTATGGAAGGATTTAAGCTTGATTTATTTTCAGATGAAATTTTCATATTTACACCTAAAGGTGTTGTTTTAAACCTTCCAGCAGGTGCAACTCCAATAGATTTTGCATATAGAATACATACTGATGTAGGAAATAGATGTATTGGTGCTAAGGTAAATGGGAAAATGGTTACTTTAGATTATAATTTAAAAACTGGGCAAATTGTAGAAGTATTAACAGCAACTGCAGCTAAGGGTCCTAATATGTCATGGCTTAATTTTGCAAAGAGCAATCAGGCAAGGTCAAAAATTAAGCAATGGTTTAAAAGAATTAGAAAAGAAGAGAATATTGAAAAAGGTAAAGAGCATATAGAGAAGGAAAGTAAGAAACAAAGCATTAACTTTATGGATATTGCAAAAGGTGAGAGATACGATAAGCTTATGAAAAAATATAACTTTAATGTAATTGAAGATATATTTGCAGGAATAGGAGCTGGTATTTTATCAGCTAATACAGTTATTTCAAAGTTAAAAGGTGAAGTAGTTGAAGTTACTACTCTTGATAAAGCTCAATTAGAAATTGAAGAGCAAATGGCAAAAGCTGAAAAGTTAAAACAACTTAAAGGATGTCCGAATACTTCAGGAGTTTCGGTAAAAGGACTTAGTAATTTGATGATTAGGTTTGCAAAGTGCTGTAACCCTGTTCCTGGTGATGAAATTGTTGGTTATGTAACTAAGGGACGAGGCATTTCAGTTCATAGAGCAGATTGTAGTAATTTTAAACATATAATAGAAATCAGAAATGAAAAAGTTATAGATGTTATTTGGAATCGTTCGAGTGGTGAGTGCTATGAAGCAGAACTTGAAATAAAAGCAGAGGATACTTCAGGGTATTTATCAGAAGTTATGATGGTTATTTCTGATTTGAAAGTAAATATTACATCATTAAATGCGAAAACTACAAAAAGTAACTTTACTCATGTAAATGTAAAAGTAAAAGTTGATTCTGTTGATAAGCTTCGTGATCTTATGAAAAAATTAAGAAAAATTAAAGGAACTAAAGATGTGTATAGAGTGAAAAATTAATTTTAGGAAGTGATTTTGTGAGAGCTATAGTACAAAGGGTAACATCGTCTAAGGTAATGGTTGATGAAAATGTTATAGGCGAAATAGGTAAGGGCTTTAATGTACTTCTTGGAATAGGTAGAGAGGATACCTTAGAGGACCTTAAATATATAAAAGACAAAGTTATAAATCTTAGAGTTTTTGAAGATGAAAATGATAAATTAAATTTATCTTTAAAAGATGTAGGTGGAGAACTTCTTTTAATCTCACAATTTACACTTTATGGTGATTGTAGAAAAGGTAGAAGACCAAACTTTATGGCAGCACAAGGTGGAGAGGAAGCAAAGAAGCTTTATGAAATTTTTGTAGCTATGTGTAAAGAGGAAGACATAAAAGTTGAGACAGGGGTGTTTGGAGCTCATATGAATGTTTCTATTGAAAATGATGGTCCAGTTACACTTTTACTTGAAAGTAAAAAAATATTCTAAAAGGGGTTGATTTTAGTGATATTAAAAAGCGTACCGGTTGGTGCATATCAAGAAAATTGTTATTTTTTAATTGATGAGACTACGAATGAGGCAGTTATATTTGATCCAGGTGCACAGGAAAATTTAATTTTTGCTGTTGTTGAAAGACTTAATATTAAGCCAGTTATGATATTGTTAACTCATGGACATTTTGACCATGTAGGTTCAGTAGAGGCAGTTAGAAGTAAATATAATATACCTTTTTATATCAATAAAACAGATGAAGAAATGCAAAAAGTAGATAATCAGTTATTTATGAATATAGTAAAAGCTGATAATTACTTAAATGATGGTGATAAAATTACATTTGGAAATGGTAAAGAAATAAAAGTTATAACAACACCAGGTCACACTCCAGGGGGAGTATGCTTCCTTTGTGAAGATATTTTAGTTACTGGTGATACTTTATTTAATGGTTCAATAGGGAGAACTGATTTTACAGGTGGAGATTTTAATACTTTAATTTCTTCAATAAAAAATAAGGTACTACCTTTAGGGGATTCTATAAGAGCTTTCCCAGGTCATGGGCCAGAGACTACTATAGGTTATGAAAGAAATAATAACCCGTATATACTAGGAGATGAATATGTTTATTAACATTAAGATGAATGATGAAAAGTATAGATATCATATATATCAGATATTTAATATATTCTATACTTTTGATGATATAAAAGTAAATGAAAAAAATAGAGATTTTAACTATGAAGTTGAAATAGGAGAAATTACAGAAGATAAGAAATTATCTTCTGAGAATTTCAATAATAAGTTTAGAATAAGTAATTTTGATAAAGAAGAAACTTTTGAACTTAGATCAGATAATATAGTTCAAGAAATAAAGAGAAGTATCTTTAAGTTTTTATCAAAAGTATTAGATAAAGAATATCCTTATGGAACTTTAGTTGGAATTAGACCAAGTAAAATAGCTTCAGAAATGATGGTTAAAGGTCATTCAGATGCAGAGATTATAGAACATTTTGAAGAAGTTTATCTTGCTAAAAAAGAGAAGGCAGAACTTTGTATACATATTGCTAAAAGAGAATTATCATATATAAATAAAAATGATAAGACTATAGCTATTTATATTGGAATGGCTTACTGTCCTACAAGATGTTTATACTGTTCATTTACAGCTAATCCTGTGAATAAAAAGAATAAACCAGAGATTGTAGAATATATAGAGGCTATTAAAAAAGAAATTAAGGCTATTAAGAGGTATGTGGCAGAAAAAGGTCTTATAGTTGATAATGTCTATTTTGGGGGAGGTACACCAACTTCAGTAGACAATGAGCAGTTTGAAAGTCTGATGAATGACATATATAATAGTTTTGTTAAAGATAAAAATCTTATTGAGTTTACTGTTGAGAGTGGTAGACCAGATTCTATTACAGAAGAGAAACTTATAACTATGAAAAAATATGAGGTTACTAGAATTTCTATAAATCCTCAGAGTATGAATGATAAGACTTTAAAATCTATTGGTAGAGGTCATTTATCACAAGATGTTATTGATAAGTTTAATTTAGCTAGAAAGCTAGAATTTAATAATATAAATATGGATATAATCATAGGACTTCCAGATGAGAGTATGGAAGAGGTTAAACATACAGTTAGAGCTTTAAAAGAGCTTAATCCAGAAAGTTTAACAGTACACGGTTTGTCAATAAAAAGAGCATCTAAGTTATATGAAAATCTAGTTTTAAAAGAGAATGTTAAGATAGCAGATCAACATGAATTAAATGAGATGTTTGATGCTAGTGCACAATTTGCAAAAGATTTAGGTATGGAACCATATTACATGTATAGACAAAAGAATATGGTTGGAAATATGGAGAATGTAGGATACTCAAGAGATAATTTAGAGTGTTACTACAATATTCAAATGATAGAAGATACGCAAACTATTATAGCAATAGGTGCAGATGCTGTTTCTAAAGTAGTTTACCTAAGTGAGGGTAAAGGAAGAATAGAAAGATTTGCAAACTTAAAAAATGTTAGAGAGTATATTAATAGAGCCGATGAAATGATAGAAGGAAAATTAGCTCTTCTAGATACTTTATATAAATAAAATTAAATAGGAGGAATCTTACATGGCTATACAAGTACAAAGAGGTACAAAAGATATGCTACCACAAGATGCATATAAGTGGCAGTTTATTGAAGATAAATTAAGAGTAGTATCAGCAAAGTATGGTATTAGAGAAATTAGAACACCTATTTTTGAAGCAACTGAGCTTTTTAAAAGAGGCGTAGGAGAAACTACAGATGTAGTTCAAAAGGAAATGTACACTTTTGAAGATAAAGGCAATAGAAGTATTACTTTAAAGCCAGAGGGTACAGCACCAACTGTTAGATCATTTATTGAAAATAGTATGTTTGGTGATGCACAACCTACAAAATTATTCTATTTCACACCTTGCTTTAGATATGAAAAAGCCCAAGCAGGTAGATACAGACAATTCCACCAATATGGAATCGAAGTATTTGGATCAAAAGAGGCTACTGTTGATGCAGAACTTATAGCTTTAGTAATGAATTCTTTAAATGAATTTGGTGCTAAGGGATTATCTCTTAATATAAATAGTATAGGTTGTCCAACTTGTAGAAAAGCATATAATGATGCTTTAAGAGAGTATTTACAAAAAAACTATGAAGAACTTTGTGAAACTTGTCAAACAAGATTTGAAAAGAATCCAATGAGAATTATAGATTGTAAAGAAAGAAGTTGCAAAACAATAGTTAAAGATGTTCCTTTAATACTTGATCATATTTGTGAGGAATGTTCAGATCACTTTGAAGACCTTAAAAAATATTTAGATGTTATGGGAATAGAATATAAAGTAGATCCTCAAATAGTTAGAGGACTTGACTACTATACAAAGACAGTATTTGAAGTTATTAAAGATGGTTTAACTATCTGTGGTGGTGGAAGATATGATGGTCTTGTAGAACAAATTGATGGACCTGAAACTCCAGCAGTTGGGTTTGCATTAGGTCTTGAAAGACTATTAATGATACTTGATAAAGATGGAGTTGTTATACCAGAACCTAATAGATTTGATTTATTCATAGCTAATATGAGTGATGAAGCTAAACTTAAAGCTATGTTTATGGCTAATGAGCTTAGGAAAAAAGGTTTAAAGGTTGAGGTAGATCATCTTGGTAAGAAAATGAAAGCTCAAATGAAGTATGCTAATAAAATTGGGGCAGAGTTCTCAGTAGTTATTGGAGATTCAGAAATTGAAGAAGACACACTTACAGTTAAAAGAATGAGTGATGGCGAAAAATTTGAAACAAAGTTATCAAATATTGATGAAATAGTTAATATAATACTTAACAACAAGTAGGAGGATTTTATAATGGCTGAAGCGTTAAATGGACTTAAACGTTCAATAATGTGTGGTGAAGCAAGAGAAAGCCACATTGGACAAAAAGTTACCCTTATGGGATGGATTCAAAGAAACAGAAATCTTGGAGGTCTTCAATTTATGGACCTTAGAGATAGAGAAGGTGTTATGCAAGTTGTATTTAGAGATACTTTATCAGATGAATTACTTGCAAAAGCTAAAGGGGCAAGAGCAGAGTACTGTGTTGCTGTAACAGGAGAGATAGTTAAAAGAGAATCAGTAAATCCTAACATGCCAACTGGTATGGTAGAACTTATGGCTGAGGATTTAAAAATATTATCAGAGTCAGAACCATCTCCAATAGATATTAGAGAGAATAGTGAAACATCAGAACAATTAAGACTTAAGTATAGATACTTAGATTTAAGAAGAACTGATATGCAAGAAATATTTAAAATTAGACATAGAACAACTAAAGCTATCAGAGATTATCTTGATAATAATGGGTTCTTAGAGCTTGAAACACCAATGCTAACTAAGTCAACACCAGAAGGTGCTAGAGATTACTTAGTTCCATCAAGAAATTATCCAGGAATGTTTTATGCATTACCTCAATCACCACAATTATTTAAGCAATTATTAATGGTGTCAGGTTTTGATAAGTACTTCCAAATAGTTAAATGTTTCAGAGATGAAGATTTAAGAGCAAACAGACAACCAGAATTTACACAGGTAGATATGGAAATGTCATTTGAAGATCAAGAAGGAATAATGGCTTTAAATGAGGGGCTTATAAAGCATGTATTTAAAACTGTTAAAGGAATAGATATTCCGACGCCTATAAAGAGAATGACTTTTGCCGATGCTATGAGCAAATATGGTTCAGATAAGCCAGATGTAAGATTTGGAATGGAGATAACAGACCTTAGTGAAACAGTTAAGGATGTTGATTTCATGGTATTCAAAGGAGCTTTAGAAATGGGAGGAAGTGTTAGAGCACTTTGTCTTAAAGGTGGAGCTACAATGGGTAGAAAAGATGTAGATAGACTTGGAGAATTTGTTAAAGGATTCAAAGCAAAAGGTCTTGCATACATTCAATTAAAAGAAGAAGGAATCAAATCACCAATAGCTAAATTCTTAAATGAAGAGCAAATGAATTCAGTTGTAGAAGCTATGGGAGCAGAAACAGGAGATATCATATTAATAGTTGCTGATAAAGATTCAGTAGTATTAAAATCTCTTGGAGAGCTTAGACTTGAGCTTTCAAGAAAATATGACCTTGTTAAAGATAAGAGTGCATTTAACTTTACATGGATAACAGAGTTTGATCTTCTTGAATTTAATGAAGAGGAAGGCAGATATACAGCTGCTCACCACCCATTCACAATGCCATTACTTGAAGATTTACATCTTCTTGATACTGACCCTTCAAAAGTTAGAGCGCAGGCATATGACCTTGTACTTAACGGAGAAGAGCTTGGTGGAGGTTCAATCAGAATTCATGATACTAAGCTTCAAGAAAAAATGTTTGAAGTTCTTGGATTTACTAGTGAATCAGCATGGGAAAGATTTGGGTTCTTATTAGAAGCATTTAAGTTTGGACCACCTCCACACTGTGGATTAGCATTTGGATTAGATAGAATGATAATGTTCCTTGCCGGAACAGATAACATCAAAGATGTTATTACATTCCCTAAAAACCAAAATGCATTCTGTTACTTAACATCAGCACCAAACATAGTTGATGAAAAGCAACTTGGAGAGCTTGGAATAGAGCTTACTAAAAAAGAAGAAGAAAAAATAGAAGAATAATATAAAAGGCTTAGAATTTTAGGATTCTAAGCCTTTTAAAAGCAAATAAACTTTTATTTTTATAAAAGAAGTTTATTTAGTTAATAATATTAATAGTAGAGTAGGAATTTTACCTTTTAAAAATTATGTAATATTAAATTTTATATTTTTGTTAAATGATATAATTTTGGTTAATTAATCTCCAGAAATTTGATATAATTGGTAATATAGGTATTATAGGTTATTATCATATTTTATGGGGGGATTAATTATGAATTTACCAGAAGGATTTGGAATGGTGAGTATATCAATAGTGATAGGTGCATTCTGTGTCTATATGTACATGTTAGAAAAGAAAGCTAAAAAAATGCAAGAAACAGAAGAGGGGAAAAGAGAATTCTACGATAAATATACACCTAATTATGTTAAGAAAAAGCATAAGAAAATAGGGATACAACCACCAGGAAAATCTACAGTAGTTATAAAAACTAAAATGAGTAAAAAAGATAGAAGAAGAGCTAAGGAAGAAAATAATATTAAATAGTTAATATTTAGTTATTAAGTGAGGTATGAATTTGAGTAATGAATTAGATAAAGAAGAACTTGCAAAAAAAGAAATACTTGTAAGACTTAGAAGAATAGAAGGTCAAGTTAAAGGTATACAAGGAATGATGGAGAAAAATATCTGTCAAAAAGATGTTTTAACTCAGGTATCAGCTATAAGGTCAGCTATAAATAAAGTTGGGGTGCTTATAGTAGAGAATTATGCAAGAAATTGTATGGGAATCAAAGAAGAAGATGAGAATTATGAAGGTCTTCAAGAACTTGTAAAAACTTTAAATAGTTTTATTAAATAAAAAAGTAATGAGAATTATTTATTCTCATTACTTTTTTTTTTGAATTGAAGTTTAATTTTAGGTTTATAGATTGATTTAACTTTTCTATAGGTTTTGTTTTTAAAGGTTAAAATTATCCTTGTTATTGTTGAGGTAAAGACTACACCTAGTGCAAGACTTCCAGCAGATGCGAAAGTAGCAATTGCAAGACTCCAAGTTTGTGTTATATTTCCGTTAACAGCACTAGACATTGTATAATACATGCCACTACCAGGAACTAGCGGAATAAGCCCACAAACTACAAGGGTTGTAACCGGTGTTTTTAATTTTCTTGCAAGTATTTCAGCATAAGAACTAAAAATAACTGCAGAACCAAACATTGATAGTGTATTACTATCACTTGCATTTAGTATTAGTTTGTAGAAAAACCAACTGATACCTCCACCAATAGAGGCCCAAATAAGAAATTTTCCTCTAATATTAAATATTATAGAAAATGCGAAAGTAGCAAGAAAACAGGCTAGTGTTTCAATTAATAGTTGTTGCATTAAAAACTACCTCCTAAGTGGTTGACCCATATAGTCATAACAGCACCAGTTCCAATTGCAATTGATATTGCTATAAATACAGCTTCAGCTGCCCTTGTAAGACCTGATAAAAGGTCGCCAGCAATAGTATCTCTTATAGCATTAGTAATTGTAAGTCCTGGTACTAGAAGCATTATAGAACCGATTATAACATGGTTTATATTTATATCAAGTCCGATTTTATAGAAAAAGATTGCAGAACCTGCTGCAAGTGCACCGCCAAGAGCATTTACAAAAAAGCTATTAATTAAAAGTTTGTCTGCTGCAACAGCCATAAGTCGTATGCAAATACCTATAAAAAAACAAACTATACAATCAAGTAGTCTGCCACCAAATAAAATAGTAAGAAAGGCTGCTGCAAATCCAGAAGATAGAAGTGTTACTCCATTTGAGTAAACCTTACTATGATCAATTTCTTTTAAGAGTTCGTCAACTTCAGATACAGTATAACTATTTATTGCAAGCTCTCTTGAAAGATTATTTACTAAATGAATTTTTTGAAGATTATTACTTCTATTTTTTACTCTGGTAACTAATGTTTTAGTATTTTTTTCTTGGTCATATATAGAAACCATTATACCGGTAGGAGTAACATAACTTTCGGCAAAATCAACGCCGAATGATTTACAAATTCTAACGATAGTTTCCTCAATTCTATAAGTTTCAGCTCCACTCTCTAAAAGGATTTTCCCCGCGTAAGTAGAGACATGCAAGATTTTGTCTACATTCATTTCAAGCACCTCACAGTTTTTTTATTAATTATTAACATTTAAAATTCCCTAAAAATTGACTTTATATCTATACAATAAAAAACATAAATACTCTTTTAAATAGTGAAAAAGAATATAATATGTAGAAAGAATATACATTATATACTAATTAATTATATAATAGCATAAATGAAAAAAAATATATAGATACAGACTGGTTAATAAAGATTGAAAAAATTAAGTAATATACTTATAATATAATAAAAATATATAGTTGGGGTGATTAAATGGATTTTAAAAATTTACAAAATGTAGATTTAGAAGTTGCTCAGATAGTTGAGCAAGAGTTAAAAAGACAACAAGATGGTATAGAACTTATAGCATCAGAAAATTTCGCAAGTGAGGCTGTTATGGAGGCTATGGGGTCATATCTTACTAACAAATATGCAGAAGGGTATCCATCAAAAAGATACTATGGGGGCTGTTATGTTGTTGATAAGGTTGAGGATTTAGCTAGAGATAGAGTTAAAGAAATATTTGGGGCAGAACATGCAAATGTTCAACCACATTCAGGGTCACAGGCTAATATGGCTGTTTATTTAAGTGTTTTAGAGCTTGGAGATACAGTTCTTGGTATGAGTCTTAGTGATGGTGGTCATTTAACACATGGTTCAAGTGTTAACTTCTCTGGAAGATTATATAACTTTGTATCATATGGATTAAATGCAGAGACAGAAATGATTGATTATGAAAATGTTAGAGAACTTGCAGTTAAGCATAAGCCTAAAATGATAGTTGCTGGTGCTAGTGCATATTCAAGAACTATAAATTTCGCAAAGTTTAGAGAAATTGCTGATGAAGTTGGAGCTTACCTTATGGTAGATATGGCTCATATTGCTGGTCTTATAGCAGCAGGGGTTCATCCATCACCAGTACCTTTTTGTGATTTTGTAACTTCTACTACTCATAAAACTTTAAGAGGACCAAGAGGTGGACTTATTCTTTGTAAAGAAAAGTATGCAAAGGCAGTTGATAAAAATATTTTCCCAGGGATTCAAGGTGGTCCACTTATGCATACTATAGCTGCTAAAGCTGTATGTTTTAAGGAAGCTTTGCAACCTGAGTTTGTAGAATATCAAAAGCAAGTAGTAGTTAATGCTAAAGCTTTAGCTAGTGCATTAGAAGGCTATGGATTTAAAATAGTTTCTGGTGGAACAGATAATCATCTTATGCTTGTAGATTTAACTAATAAAGATGTTACTGGTAAAGAGGTTGAAAATCTTTTAGATACTGTGGGAGTTACTTTAAATAAAAATACAGTGCCAAATGAAACTAGAAGTCCATTTATAACAAGTGGAGTTAGAATTGGTACACCAGCGATAACAACTAGAGGATTCAAAGAAGAGGATATGAAAGAAGTTGCTGGAATTATAAATGAAACTATAGAAAATAGAAATGGTGATTTAGAAAATGCTAGGGCTAGAGTTAAAGCTTTATGCGATAAGTATCCATTATATTAATTGATAGAGGGGAGTAGAAATATGACCCATCAGATTAATAATTAATTTTTTTAAGAGAATTGACTTAGTGGTAGGAAACTACTGATAGGTCAGTTCTTTTTTTTATTTTGAAAGTTACTTTTTTGTTAAGCTTATCAGAATAAAAGTTTAAAATTTCAAAATGATGGTAAAATATAGAATAATATATATTTTAGGGGGATTTATGAAGAAAAAACTTAGCACAAATGCGGTGAAATCATGGTTTTTTGAGGGGCTTATAATTATGGGAATAGTTTTTATAGGTTTTATCTTTATGAAATATGGTACTGGAATTTTAGGGAGTTCAGGTTTTGAAAATTGGGTTAGTAGTAATGAAAAATGGACTAATCTTGCATTTATTACGGCATTTATAGTTTGTTTTATAGATACAGTGATAGCACCTACTTTTTCATATAAGCAATGGAGTTATATGATTAATGATGAAGAAATCTGGTTTAGAGAGGGGATATTTTGGTCTAAGGAAGTTGTGATTCCAATTGTTAGAATTCAAAATATTAACTTAAAAGAAGGACCTATAAGTAAAAGTCTTAATATTGCAGATATAACTATTGGGACAGCAGGTGGAAGCTATAAGATTCCAGCAATTGATAAATCAGAGGTTGATATTATAATGGAATTTCTTCGTGAGAAGGTTAATGAGAATGTTAAAAAAGAGCAAGAGGTAACTTATGGAGCAGAATAATTTAAATGAAGTTGTTTATAAATCAGCAAGTATAGCAGTTATTGTAAAGATGACATCCTTTGTTATGAATTGGATATTTCTTTATTTAGTATTTTTTAGAGAGCCAATAGTTTTAGTATCTGTTACATTGATAGTTTTAGGGTATTATTTAGTTTTAATGAGGTTTGAGTATATTAAAATATGCAAGGATGAGGTTTTTTATAATAGAGGTATTATAATGAAAAAATCTCTTAGGATTCATAAGGAAAGACTTAAATCTATGGATATATCTAAAAATATAGTTGGTAGAATATTTAATTTTAGTACAGTTAAGATAGAAACAGCTGTTATGGGAGGGGTGGAAGATACAACTATAAGGATGTATTTAAAGGATAATGAGATAAGTGAGATAAAAGAGTATCTTTTAAGTAATTTAAATAGTTATGAAGAAGAGTGTGAAAGAGAAGTTGAAGAGGTAATAAAGGTTGTAGAAAATATTGTTTATGAAAATAAGATTTCTGCTAAGGATTTATTTCTAGGTGGACTGACCTCGGCAGGATTTTTTATTGTAGTATTTGCTATTTTTCAAGGGGGATTATTTTTAGGTGAAATAGGTCAACAGGAAACAGTGGATAATACAATGGCATTTGCTATGAGCAATTTTTCAAAGCTTCATGTAGGGATTTTAGGAATTATTTTTATTGTTAGTTTTATACTTATAAATATTGCGGTTGGTATTGTGAATATAGTAAAGTTTTATAATTTCACTTTAGTTGTAACTGAGGAAAAGATAAATATAAAATATGGTCTTTTAAATGTTAGAGAATTTTCATTTGCTAGAAGTGATATAAAGGCTGTTGTGGTAAATTCAAATCCTATAAGACAAGTACTATCGTATAGTGATATAAAACTTGAAGTGAAGGGGTATAGTGGCTTTGGAGACGCTGCTATTATGCTTACACCTTTTATAAAAAATTCAGAATTAGATAAAATATTTAAAAATGTTCTATTAGGATTTATTATAGATGAAAAGGTTCAAAAATTTGAAAAAGCAAAAGCATTTTATGTGATGAAACCTATTGTTATTAATTTGGTTATTAGTATAGTATTATTTGTTGTTTTTAAAAGTCCCTATACACTACTTTGGAATCTGTTTTCTATTTTTAGTTTAATAGGAAGATTACTTATTATAAAGAACACAGAACTTTCTTTTAATAAAAAGGTGTTAAGAGGAGTATCAGGAGGATTTTATAAAGTAGAAAAAAGAATTAATCCAAGAAATATACAGGCTATAAGTGCAAAAGAGTCAAGACTTCTTAGTAGACTTGGAATTGCCAATATTTTAATATATTATTATAGTGAAGTTGGTGGTGGGTTAAGCCTTGCACATCTTAGCAAAGATAATTTACTAAGGATTTCAAGAACTTTGAGTAGTAAAGAGGATAGAAATGAAGAAGAAAATATTATTGGGATGGCAAGTGAAAATTTCAGTGTGAAATTAAAATAAACATAGATAAAAAAGGAGTATCAAAGCATAGTGGCTTTGATACTCCTTTGAGTTTAAGTTTAGCTATTTACATCTGATTTTATAAATACAACAAATCCTATGATTGCAAGAATTATTGTAAGAATTGCTACTTCAATTCCACCAAGTGAATGGCTAAGTATAGCCTTGCTATTAAACATTGATGAAAATACTTTTATTACTCCAACAAAAGGGAGGTTTAAGTAAGGTAGTGGTGTTATGTCAAACCATATAAAGTCTTTAGTAAATAATATAATTGTAATTATTGGTGCACCTATAAATATTATTAGACTTGAGGCTAATGAAGCTGCTGTACTTTTTGTTACTATTGAAAGCGTAAATGCTAATGTAGTAAAAAGAAGCACACTAAGGCTAAGATATAGTATTGCAAGTATAAGGCTTCCAATATAAGCATGAGTTACAATAACTCCTGATGAAATTTTTAAAATCGGAGTTAAGTAATCAGAAAATCCAAAGAGTATTCCACTTGATATTGTTAAAAGTATCATTGAACCAAATAGAACAAAGTACCCAATAATATAAACTGCAATAAGCTTTGATAGGAGAATTTTAAATCTTGAAACTGGTCTTATAAGTAGCAATTTTATAGTTCCTTTTGAGAATTCTGCTGAAATAAGTCCACTAGCAAGTATAAGAGTAAATACTATAGCAATCATTGAATATAGTGCAACGAATGAATTTGTAACATCCCTAGAACTAGCATTTTGGAATTGTGTTTGAGGAATATTATGTTCAAGGCTATACCAATTTGCTTTGATTTTATTATTAGTTATCATCTGGTCCTGTTTAAATTTAGCAACATATTGTTCGTAAGTTACACTTTTATGAGGACTAGATAGGAACTGAGTTTTTGTTGCCATTTGAGTTTGACTAGAACCTGCAAGTTGCTCAAGGTTTGTTAGTGTAGCACTTTTCCAATTTTTCTTGCTGAAAGGTATTTTATGGTCAACTCTATATTGGTCTATTTTAATGATGCTATTTAAAGTGTTGATAGTATCATTAAGTTTTGTGATTTGAGTTTTTAAGTCCATGCTTGTAGGTTCTTTTTTTAGTTTTGCATTTAAAGCTGTAAGTTCTTTTTCAAGATTTTTAACTTGAGCTTTATTACTAGTAATTTCTTTTGTGAAATACCCAATATAATTATTATTTTTAACATCATTATAAAGTTTAGTTTTTTTTGCATCAAGTTTTTTTAGTGCAGATGCATATTCACTACTTGGAATTGCTAGAGTTTCTTTTATAGTTTGCGGAGAAACTTGTGGTGGAAGACTAGCAAGGATAGTAGCTGGTGTTATATTTTCTTTTAATAGATGTATAGTATCAATTTGTGTTAAAGTCATAAGATACTCATTTGCTACATTATATCTCCAACCAGTTGCTTCAACTTTTGAATCAATTAAAAGTTGTACCTGTGCTTTTTGAGACTTTAAAAATGTCTCTTTATTTTTATCATTAACTTTTTTTGTATTTAATCCTTTAACCTCTCCATTTATAGCACCAAGTTGGAAGTGATACATATCAGTAGTAAATCCAGCTTCATGGCTCATAATTGCTTTAGGGATAAGAGGTACAAGTATTGATGATATAAATATTAAGGCTATTATTATCAATATGCTTGGTTTTACTAAAAATTTAGTAAGTTCGTTTGTTGTTAAGTTATACATTTTTTTAATCATAAAAATATCACCTACCTTATTTGTTTAGAGCCAGTTAATTCTATAAATTCATCTTCAAGTGTTTTTATAGAAGTTGAAATTTCAAAAATAGATAAATCATTTTGAACTAAAAGTTTACATATTTTTGCGATAGTTTCTTTACTAGCATTTAATTTTATTTTTTCATCAGTTATAGTAGCTTTTACATCACTAAAGTTTAGATTTATAAGATTTAATGTTTTGTTTATATCGTCAGTATCAATTACATAAAGCGATTCCTCAGTTTTAGAGTGTGTATTAATATCACTCATTGATTTGATATCTTTAAGTTTTCCACCATCAATGATACAGAATCTATCACACATAAGCTCCATTTCTGAAAGTAAGTGACTTGATACGATTACAGAGGAACCTTGTTCTGTTAAGTTTCTAAGAGTTTCTCTAAGCTCTTTGATACCCATAGGATCAAGTCCATTAGTTGGTTCATCAAGTATAATAAGTTTAGGGTTATGAAGAATTGCTTGTGCAACTCCAAGTCTTTGTCGCATACCTAGAGAATATCTTTTTACTTTCTCGTTAATTCTATTATCAAGCTTTACAAGTTTTACAACTTCATTAATTCTTTCTTGTGTTATGCCATCATGCATTTTAGCATAATATTTAAGGTTTTTTGTACCACTCATATAACCATACATTTCAGGGTTTTCTACTATACCACCGACATTTGACAGTGCTTTTTCAAAATCTGTTTTTACATTATAACCATCAATGATGATTTCACCTTCACCTATGCTAATAAGTCCTGTTATCATTTTTATTGTTGTAGTTTTACCAGCCCCATTTGGGCCAAGGAATCCAAAAATTTCACCAGAATTAATAGTGAAACTAAGATTATCAATTATTTTTTTCTTTCCAATAGATTTGCTTACGTTTTTAAGTTCAAGTATTGGTTTCATTAGTTGCTCCTAACATAATTTATTTGCCAATAAGGACATTGTCCAAAATTATACAGGTCTAAAATTGCGAATTAGTTTCAAAATGATTAAAAAAATGAAGGGAGAAAAAAATATGTGAAAAGGATATTTTTTATTAAAAGAAAATATAAAAATGGTAATATTAACTAATATAATTATCAGTTTGATAGCCAAAAAAAATAGAAAATAAGTATAAAATATAATTGAGATGAAAAGTAAAAAGATTTTTTATAATTAAATATGTATAATTATAAAAACAAGTAGGTGGGATTAACTAATATTAATGATTTTATCCTACTAAAAATAAAAGTTTAGGAGCTGAAAAATATATGGCTAAAGATAAGATAAGCAAAACAAATGCTATGAGGATATTAGATAGAGGTAATGTGTCTTATGCGATGAGAGAGTATGATTCAAGTGATGGACATATAGATGGACTTGCAGTTGCACACAAAGTTGGAAAAAATCCAGAGGAAGTTTTTAAAACTTTAGTTACTGTTGGACATAGCAAAAATTATTATGTTTTTGTTATACCAGTAGCAGAGGAACTTGATATGAAAAAAGCTGCAAAGTCAGTTAGTGAGAAAAATATAGAGATGATTCATGTTAAAGATATAAATAAAATAACTGGATATATAAGAGGTGGCTGTTCACCTATTGGAATGAAGAAAAATTATAAGACTAGAATACATGAGAGTGCAAAAGAACTTTCTATGATGATTGTATCTGGTGGGAAAATAGGTCTTCAAATGGATATTGCGCCAATAGATTTTGAGAAAGTTATAGATGTTGAATTTGCAGATATAATTAAATGATTTTTACAAAGGCATGTCGCATATAGATGTGTCTTTTTTTGAACATTTTTTATTATGTTTCATAGAATATATAGAACATAATAAAATGTGAGGTGTCATATGTTTTTAATAAAAAGAATGATGAATGCTAGGTACACAATTATGAGTATAATGGTACTTATTTCATCAAGGCTAACAGTACTTTCTACAAATAAGTTTATAAATTCAAGCACAAATATGTTGTTACTTTTAGGAATGTGCCTTGTAGGGTTTTCAGTTAGACATAATAAGCTTATAGAGAAACCAAGGAAAAAAAGAACTAAATGGATAGAAGTATTCTAGTATAAACCCACCTTAGAAATATTGTGGGTTTTTTTAGGTGAAAATAGTATAATGAAGTAAATATAATTTGGAGGTAAGAAAATGAAGTTTATAGATTTACATTGTGATACAGCTATGCATATATTTGAAAGTGATAAAAAGCTTTATAAGAATGATATTTGTATTGATATAGAGAAGTTACAAGAAGGAAAGGCACTTGCACAATTTTTTGCAATGTTCATAGCGAAAGATGAGGTAGAGGATTCATATGACTATTGCAAAAGAATGCTTAAAAAGTTCAAGGAAGAATTAGAGCTTAATAAAGACTATATAAGTCTTTGTAGAAATTATGGAGATTTAGAAAGAGCAGAGAGAGAAGGTAAACTTGGAGCCTTTCTAACAATAGAAGAGGGAGATGCTATAAAGGGTGATATAGAAAAACTTAGAGAGTTTAAAAAAGAGGGTATATCACTTATAACTCTTACTTGGAATTTTGAGAATGCTTTAGGGTATCCTAATGCTGGTTTTAAGTTTAAAGATATGGGGTTAAAGGAAAGAGGAATAGAAGTAGTTGAAGAAATGAATAAACTTGGTATGCTTGTTGATGTTTCTCACTTATCTGATGCAGGGTTCTATGATTGTATCAAGTATTCTAAGAAACCTATAATTGCATCACATTCAAATGCAAGAGAAAGAAGTCCACACCCAAGAAATATGACTGATGATATGATTAAAAAACTTGCTAGTAATGGTGGAATCACAGGGATTAATTTTTGTAGTGCATTTTTAATTAATAGGGATGATGTTAGCGATGATGAGATAGCAACTATTGATGATATGGTAGGACATATTAAGCATATTAAAAATATTGGTGGAATTGATATTATAGGTCTTGGTAGTGATTTTGATGGTATAGAAAATAAGGTAGAGATAGAAAATGCTACTCAGATGATGAAACTTGCAGATAGACTTTCAAAAGAAGGTTTTACAATGAGTGAAATAGAGAAAATATTTAGTGGAAATGCTAAAAGAGTTATAAAAGAAGTTTTAATATAGATTGGAGATAAGTTATGAATTTTAATGGTAAGGTTGCAGTGATAACTGGTGGGACTAGAGGAATCGGAAAGGCAATTGCAATGGAGTTTGCTAGAAATGGAGCAACTTTAGTTTTGAATTATGCTGGAAATGATAATGCTGCTAGTGATACTTTAGAGGAGATTAAAGCACTTGGAGGCAGTTGTGTGGTGGTTAAAGCATCAATTGCAACTACTAGTGGATGTAGAGAAGTTATAGATACAGCACTGTCCAAATTTGGAAAGATAGATTTTTTAATTAATAATGCAGCTATTTCAGAGGTTGGATTATTTATGGATATAGATGATGATTCAATGGATAGAATGCTTGATACAAATTTAAAGGGAGTTTTAAATTGTTCAAGATTTGCAATGGAATCTCTTTTAACTACAAAAGGTTCTATAGTTAATATTTCTTCTATATGGGGGAATGTTGGTGCATCTTGTGAAGTTTTATATTCTACAACTAAGGGAGCTATTAACTTATTTACAAAGTCACTTGCAAAAGAGATGGCAATGTCAGGTGTTAGAGTTAATGCAGTTGCCCCAGGAGTTATAGAAACACAGATGAATTCTTGGATGAGTGCAGAGGATAGAAGCGCACTAGAAGAAGAGATTGCTATGAATAGATTTGGAAAAGTTAGTGAAATTGCAGATGTTGTAGCTTTTCTTTGTTCAGATAAAGCAACATATATGACAGGACAAATTTTAACTGTTGATGGTGGGATGCTATAAAGATAGGCTGAAATTTAGATAAAATGTTTTTAAAATGCTATAGTTTGTTATATAATATTAAAATGTATAAGTAGGGTTAAACCTTTACTTAAAAAGCAAACTAAGGAGAAATCGCAATGAGAGAAGAAAGTAAATGGATTAAAGAGAACATAATTGAATGTGATAAAGGTGATGTGAGAAGAAGACTTAAAGCAGCTATCAACTTTAAAACAAAACAAAATGAAGTTTTAGAAGAGGCGGACCCTATAACAGGTACATATACTTTACTTGGATTTAGTATAAAAGAACTTGGAAGAACAGCAGAAGTTATGTATGGTTATAATGGTGATGCTACAAGAATTTATTCTGATTATTTAGCGCAAGCTTTAACAGATAAATTCAAAGAAAAATTTAATTTTGATATTTTAGAAGCAGAAGACTATGATGCATTAATTGGATATGGACATATGCTTATGGAAGAGATAGAAAAACTTTGTGCAAAAGATGTATTTTATACATTAGCTGGACTTTATAAAGTATTTAAATAAGAAAATGGAAGTATCAAATTGATACTTCCATTTATTTTATATTATTTTAAACTTCCTTTGATTCCTTGAATCTGCACATCATATATTCTTGCAGCAGAGTCTGAACCTTGAGAGGGCTTATTTATATTAATTCTTATAAATTTAGCTTCTGTAGCTTTGAATGTATGGTTTGATGTTCCGAGTTCATTTTCTTCAATTACTAGAATTGGTTCAAATATTTTACCATCAAGACTATACTCAAATGAGAAATCTTCTGTGTTCATTCCTTCATTTTCTCCACCAGCTTGTGCATGTAGCATTGTAATTCCACTTACAGTACTAACTTCACCTAAATCTACAGTTAAGGTATGAGGTGCCTTGCCAGTTGCACACCATTTAGTTTCAGATTTACCATCTAAGGCAAATTCAGGTCCTTCAGCAGGATTTACAAATGATGAAGCTTCAGCTTTTTGATTAAGTCCAAGATTTACAAGTCCATCTTTAGCTTTATCTGAAACTGTGATGAAGTCTTTTAATATATGCTCTGTTTCACCAAATTCATTTTTAGCTATGATTTTAACATCATAAATTCCAGCTTTATCATATTTTACTGTAGGTGCATCCTCTGTACTTGTAGGAGTTGTAGCACCTTCAAAATACCATTCAATTGATTCTGTAACTACTGAAGATAAGTTTTCAAATTTAACTTCTCCACCTGGGGCAATTAATGTTGTTCCAGCAGCAAAGTTAGCTTTTGGCATATCATTATCTGGCCATTCAAAGTTTGCGCTAGCAGATTCACCTCTTTCAAGGTTTGTATTTACAGCAACTATTTCAAGGTTTGTTATATCATCAACTTCATCTCTTTGAAGTGAGTTAATGAAGAAATCATTTGATGGAGTAGCACCAAGTAATGATTTAGTTTTATCAGAGTTAACTCTATAAATTTCATAGTGACTAATATTCTCTATATTAGCTGATTCCCATGAAAGTTTAACGCCAGCAAGAGTATCATCTTCTTCAAACATTGTATCCTCAACAGTTACTTTAGTTACATCAGCAGTTTTTACGTCAACTTTTGAATCTGTGATATTAATAGACCCAATATTTATACTAGCTCCATTTATAGATTTATCAGATGACATTTTATATGATACTGATTGCATTGTTTTATCAGCAAATTTTGAAACATCATAGTTTAATACTTGCCAAGCATCTGTAAGAGTATTATCTGCTGTGATAATTTCTTTTGAGCCATCTTCAAATTCAAGAACTAAATCAAGTATTGTACCATCATTTCCTCTAGCAGCAGTTTCAAATTTAGTATCTTTAGTAAGTTTAAGTTCACTACTAAATAATTTAATTGTTGAAGATTTTGCAGCATCAAGATTTCCGTAAAGTTTAATTGAGTTACCACCATAGTAAGCATTAGCAAAATCAAGAGAAGTCGTTAATTTATTATTCCCCTCATGTTCTACCATCCATCTATAAGTTGGCATAACATCAGCCATACTTCTATTATTCCAATCAAGTTTTGATACAAGTTCTCCATCTATAAAGAAGTTATATCCGTTACCAATATTAAAGTTTGTGTTAAATGGTAATGCATTTATAACTGTATTTTCTGTTTTATAAGTTGAAATACCTCTCCACTGAGTACCTGTAGAAGTAGTTGCCATAGCAGGATTACCAAGTTCATTTACCCAGTACTTACTTTCTTTATCTTGGAATGAATCTGGTGAGTCTGATGAGAAGAATGTCCAGCTTGGGCAGTATAGTCCAAGTGAAGTATATGTGTTATTAGCACTTTCTTCAATTAAGTCCCACCTTATTGGCGTTGTAGTACCATTAGCCTGTGTATCTATACCTGTAAATAATGAGTAAGGGTCAATCCCAAGTTCTTTAGCTTTCTTATTTGAATTTTTAATTAATTCTTCTTTAACATATTTTTCTTCAGTCCACCAGAAGTTAAGGAACATACTATCAGCAACTGAATTTTTATCTCCATCTATTAAGAACATCTCATTCTTTTGTGTAAGAGCATTTTGCCAATCCATTTCGCCTTCTTCAGTCATTGAGTCATACCACATAATTTCAAGTTTATCACCAGCTTTAGTTTTAAATTCTTTTATAAGTTCTTGCATAAGTTTTGAGTGCTCTGGTGTAAGAATAGCATCATCAGTTGGATTTTCTTTCATTTCATCTGTACCTTGAGTTTCTTGGTTTATAAACCAACCATCAAAGCCCATTTCAGTTGCAACTTGAATTAATTTATCAACTACAGGGAAGCCACCTTTAGCATCCTTTGTAAGGAATGTATCAAGCCACTCAAGTTTTCCACCGTGCTCAAGAGTTGGGAAGAAAACAGTACCAAGTACTGGTACACCATTTGTGTGGGCAGAATCAGTAACATCAGGTGTTGGAGGAACTATAAGACCTTCCCCTGAAGAACCACCCCAATATACTAGCTTGTCTATGTATTGCCAATATGAGAATGTGTTTGAAGAGAATTTAGTAGAACCACGAGAAGGGTTACCACTAGTACTAGAGTTCATGATTGAAATAGCGACTACATCCATATTTTTATTTTGAGTTTCATTTACAACTTCAAGTTTATCTTTTTCAACCTTATCAGCTAAAGGAACAACACTTTTATTAAAGTTTAAATTTTTATCAGCTTCTGGTGTCCATTTTAATAACTCTTCTGGGAACCAGTGAGGTGAAACAATATTATTAGTCATAAAAATTTCTGTACCTTCTTGAGTAACTCTGTATTCCGTTGAACTATCTACAACAGCATCACTACCACAAGAAATCAAACTAAACCCAAGTGAACCAGCTAAAAATAAAGGTAGTATTTTTTTGTTTTTCCTAAGCAAAACATTTTCATTTTTCATATAAACTCTCCTTAAATTTCATATTTTTATATAACCAGTTATCATAGGTTAAATTTATCATGAAAACGTTTATTGTAATAAGTGTAAAAATTATACAAAAAGTGGACAAATAATAGAAAGGAGAGAAATATAGAAAAAAAGACACTTTAGTAAGTGCCTTTTCTTATATTATGTTTAATTTAATGTGCAAGAACCGCCAATTACGATACATTTTGAATCAGAACCATGTCCGAGTTCTAAGGTTTTTGCAATAGGAATTTTATGTTCATCTCCAAGAATTTCGATAAGCATTTCAGAAACAGAGGGAGTGATATTGTTAAGTTCCATTTCTGTAAAACTACCAAGAATTATACCTTTTAAATCATCAAAGGCACCAATTTGTTTATATTGATTTAGGTAAGTATAAATTTTAGCAGCATTACCACTATAAGCTTCTAAAAATAAAATTTTATTGGAAAAATTAGGAGAGTAAGGTGTTCCCGCAAGTTTTAAAGTACAACGGATATTTCCACCAACTACAAAACCACGTAAAGCTTTTCCACTTAAAAAATCATATTTAAATTTGAATAGGTCATTAGAATTACCCATTATAGAACTTTTGAAAAGTGATATTTGTTCTTCTTTATAATCACCGGTTATAAGGTTTTTTAAGTTGTAATAAAAAGTTGGAAAACCTGCTTTAGTATAAATTGAGTTTAATATAGTTGAAAGGTCACTATATCCAAAGAAAGGTTTTGGGTTTCTTTTTATAAGGTCAAAGTCTAAGTAATCTATAATTGAATTTGATAAATCTCCACCTGATAAATCAAATATAGCTCGTATATCTTTATCAGCAAAAAGTTTATTCAAATTTTTTCCTTTGTTTTGAGATGTTTCATTAAAAATAATATTTTTATCAGGGGCAAAAAGATTATTTCCATAAATGACTTTAAGTCCAAAACTTTCTAATATAAGTTTAAGTGAACTTATATTATCTTTAGAAAAAGGAGATAAGCCATTAGAGGCAGCAAAAAAGGCGACAGTATCATTAATTTTAAGTATACTTCCCATATAAAATCCTCCTATTAAAAAATATTTATAATTAAATTATAGGGTATAACGAATAAATTATAAAACTATTCTTTTAAATTTAATAATTTTACTTTCAAATATTATGGAAAGTGAGGGCGGATATATTGTATAATTTAAATTAATATCTTATAAGAGATTTAAGGGGGAAGAATTTTGAAGAAGAAATTTATTATAGCAGGACTTTTATTATTACCAGTACTAGCATTTGTAGGATGTGGTGAAAAGGAAGTTTCAGAAAAGAAAAAAGGTGAAACTCTAACTAAGATTGAAAAGGTAGAGGAAGAAGAAAAGTCAGAAATAGTTGATAAAGTAATAGAAGCGCCAGAAAATTTACCAATAGCTGAAATAAAAATTAAAGGATATGGAATAATAAAAGCAGAGTTATATCCGCATAAAGCTCCAAATACAGTAGCTAACTTTACAGAACTTGCAAATAGTAATTTTTATGATGGACTTATAGTACACAGATTAATTCAAGATTTTATGCTTCAAGGTGGATGTCCTTTAGGTAATGGTACAGGGGATGCTGGTTATGGAATAAAAGGTGAGTTTGCACAAAATGGAGTTAATATAAATGATATTGCCCATACTAAAGGTGTACTATCAATGGCAAGATCACAAGATCCTGATTCAGGTGGAAGTCAATTCTTTATAATGACAGGGGATGCACCACATTTAGATGGTAGTTATGCAGCTTTTGGAAAAGTTATTGAAGGAATTGAAATAGTAGATAAAATTAACGTAGCAAAAGTTGCAGGAGAGTCACCAGTAGAAGAAATAGTTATAGAAGATATAACTGTGGACCTTAATGGAAATGACCAAGTAGAAACAAAAAAGATAAAGTAAACTAGGATATTTTACTAGAAAATAATTAAGTTTTACACAATTCAGATGTATAATATACTAGTAATTAAATTTTTAGGAGAGTTGAAAATGAAAGTTTTACATGAAGAGTTTTATAAAGAACTATTAAGTGTGGAGAAAGAAATAAAGGAAGCACTTAATATAGATATGGTTTTTTCAAAGTTTGGAAATGAGGAAGAGTTAATTTCTTATGTAGAAAAAATAATTAATAAAAATGGTGGAAGAGCTACATTTACAAAGTTATGGAGTAAAGGCAGACTTGACCTTAGTATAGAGTATTTAATATTAAAAGAAAAATATTCAAATTTATTCTCAAGTGAAATAATGGAAAAGTCTTATAAAACACTTCATCAGTATGGATATGAAGTAAAATAAACAAAAGAAAAATTGGGAGGACACAAATGAAATTAATATCATGGAATGTTAATGGACTTAGAGCATGTGTTAAAAAAGGGTTCATAGAATATTTTAAAGAGCAAGATGCAGATATATTCTGTCTGCAAGAGAGTAAACTTCAAGCAGGACAAATAAATCTTGATGAAGAACTTAAGGACTATTATCAGTATTGGAATTATGCTGAGAAAAAAGGATATTCAGGAACAGCTATTTTCACTAAAAAAGAACCTTTAAGTGTAAGATATGGAATGGATATAGAAGAGCATGATAAAGAGGGGAGAGTAATAACTCTTGAATATGAAGATTTTTATATGATAACTGTTTATACTCCAAATGCTCAAAATGAACTTGCTAGAATAGATTATAGAATGTCTTGGGAAGATGCATTTAGACAATACTTAATGGGGCTTGATAATATTAAGCCAGTTGTAGTTTGTGGAGATTTAAATGTAGCTCATAATGAGATAGATCTTAAAAATTATAAAACAAACAGAAATAGTCCAGGATTCTCACCACAAGAAAGAGGAAAAATGGATATATTAATGGGTTCTGGTTTTGTTGATAGTTTTAGATATTTCTACCCAGACGTTACAGGAAGATATTCTTGGTGGTCATATAGAGCAAAAGCCAGAGAAAATAATACAGGTTGGAGAATAGATTATTTCCTTGCTTCAGAAAAGTTAAAGGATAGAATTAAAGATGCAGATATAGATCATGATATTTTAGGATCAGATCATTGTCCTGTAGTTTTATATATGGATTAATTAATAAAGAGATATAAAGAAAGGGATGAGGCAAATGCCTCATCCCTTTTATGTGAATTATTTTATTAAGTTTGAACTAGCTATGTGTTCTTTTAATAAGTCAGCTGATTCTTTAAGTCTTGTTTGCTCTAATTCACTTAAAGGCATTTCAAGAACTTTTTTAGCTCCACTTCTGTTTACTATAGTAGGAACAGCTAAGTGAACTCCATCAATTCCATATTGACCTTCAAATAATGAAGATAATGGAAGGATTGAATTTTCATCTCTTAAGATAGCTTCAACTATTCTAGCTACTGATAATCCGATAGCGTAGTTTGTATATCCTTTTCTGTTTATAATTTCATAAGCAGCATTTTTAACTTTTTCAGGGATTTCTAATCTCATAGTAGCATCACATTTACCACAAACTTCTTCACAGTACTTGTCCACTGGCATTCCAGCAACATCTGTTAAACTCCAAGCAACGATTTCTGAATCTCCGTGCTCACCTATAATATATGTATTTATATTTTGAGGTGCGATATCAAAATGCTCACCTAACATATATTTAAGTCTTGATGTATCAAGAACAGTTCCTGAACCGATAACTCTGTTCTTTGGGAATCCTGATATTTTATATGCAATATGTGTTAAAATATCAACTGGGTTTGAAACAACTAGTAATATAGCATTTGGGCTATATTTAACTATTTCAGGTATTATTTGGTTGAATACTGCGACGTTTTTGTTGATTAAGTCAAGTCTTGTTTCACCTGGCTTTTGACCAACTCCAGCAGTTATAACAACGATATCTGAATGAGCTGTATCAATATAATCTCCAGCAGTTACTGCTACTGATTTAACAAAAGATGCTCCATGAGCAAGGTCCATTGCTTCACCTTCAGCTTTTTCTTTATTTATATCAACTATTACTATTTCTGATGCTAATGACTGTATCATTAGTGCATAAGCTGATGCTGATCCCACAAATCCAGCTCCAACTATAGAAATTTTATTTGTTTTTCTGTTTAACATTAAAATCACTCCTAAAATCTTTTCTTAAGTTATGTATAGTAAATTATGTACTATCAAATATGAATAAATTGTTATAAAAACTACAAAGTATAGAGCTTTTATGTTAACAATTATTTTTATAAGCTCATTATATACTATAGAAACGACATAATCAATGGATTTTCGACAATTCAAAGTTTGTTAACAATTATGCTAACAAATGTTTCCAAATTATAAAATATAAGAAAATGGGAATTACTAAGGTAAGTAAGATTAAACTCTTAAAGAAGCTAAAAATTACAGAATATGAGGTAAATTAACTTTGTTTGTATAAAAAATAAGTAATATAATAGAATCGACATTAAATATAAAAAAATAAATATTATAAATGGGGAGAGGTGAAAAGTTGGAGAGTGGACAAATTAAGCATATGCTTAATAATAGGAAAAACCTTAAATCTAAACTTATCATTGAAGGTGCTTTAGTTGGACTTATAGCAGGTGTTATTATGGTTTTAAATAGAGTATTAGTTGACTTGTTATTTGCTAAATTTAAAGATTTATATGCATGGGCAAGACATGACTATGTGGGGCTTATTATTGTATTTACACTACTTATAATTGGTGGCTTTATAGTTGGTAAAATGGTTAAGAGAGAACCAATGATAGCTGGAAGTGGTATTCCACAAGTTGAGGGGATACTTAGCAGAAATTTAAAAATAAGTTGGTTTAAAGTTTTAATTTACAAATTTCTAGGAGGAATATTAGTACTTGGTTCTGGATTGTCGGTAGGTAAAGAGGGCCCTTCTGTTCAGATGGGAGCATCTATTGGTCAAGGATTTGGTAAGTTACTAAAAAGAATTAACATAGAACAAAAATTTTTAATTACAGCAGGTGCATCAGCAGGACTTAGTTCAGCTTTTAATGCTCCTTTATCTGGAGTTATTTTTGCACTAGAGGAAGTACATAAGAATTTTTCACCTATAGTTTTAATATCAGCAATGACAGCATCATTAACAGCTGATTTTGTATTAAGACAGGTTTTACATGCTGGTCTTGCATTAGATTTTGGAGTGCAAATGCAAACTTTACCATTAAAATATTATTGGACTTTAATTTTACTTGGTCTAATTATTGGAGTTGGTGGAGCTATTTTTTCAAAAGGAATAGTTGTAGCTCAAAATTTATATGGAAAAACTAAATTACCAGTAGAAGCTAAGGTGATAATACCATTCATATTAACAGGAATAATAGCAGTAACATTACCAATACTTCTTGGTGGAGGACATGGACTTATAATGAGTCTTCCAACAGGGGGATACTCACTTATGATGCTATGCATACTTCTTGTTATAAAGTTTTTATTTACAATAATTTGTTTTGGTTCTGGGATACCAGGGGGGATTTTCTTCCCACTTTTAGTTTTAGGTGGAGTAATTGGGGATATATTTGGAATAATAATTTGTCATTCGCTTGGCCTTCCAAGTATATTTATACTTAACTTTATTATTCTTGCAATGGCAGGTAATTTTGCATCTATAGTAAAAGCACCAATAACTGGAATGGTACTTATAATGGAGATGACTGGTTCATTTGAACATTTATTGGCACTTTCAATAGTGGTAATAGTTTCATATACAGTTTCAGATCTTCTTAAAATGGAACCAATATATGAAACACTTCTTGATAGATTGCTTGAGAAAATCGGGTATAAAAAAGGAGATATTGTTTCTAGCAACAAAACTTTAATAGAAAGTGTTGTTGAAATTGGCTCAGAAATAGAAGGAAAGCTTGTAAAGGATATAAATTTCCCAGATTGTTGTCTTTTAGTTTCTATTAAAAGAGGCGATAAGGAAATTATTCCAAGAGGTTATACTAAAGTAATTGCAGGAGATTATCTTGTTGTTATGGCTAGTGAAACTAGAGAAGCTGAAATGTTTGAGATATTAGAACATATATCTATTGCTAATAGATATATAAAAGATGAGGTAGAATAGGATTAAAAAAAAGATAGCCTAGAATCAATTGATTCTAGGCTATCTTTTTTTCTAATAAATTAGTCTCTTTATATATTTTTTTTAATGCGAGGATAGATATTATAAGACATAAACTCTCAGATATAGTTGTTGTTATCCAAATTCCTGTACTTCCAAATAGGGTAGTAAATAAGAATAAGACTGCTACAACTATCACAAGTCCTCGTGATAATGAAATTAATGTTGCATAAAATGGCTTTTCAATAGCAGCAAAGAAACCTGATATAACTATATTGAATCCAAGTAGTAGGAAACAAATAGAATATATTCTAAGTGCAGTTATTGAAAGATTATTTAAATAAATTGATGCTGATTTATCTAGGAATAGAGATACAATATCACTAGTAAATAGCATAGAGATTGAGAATGCTAGTATACCCATTGACGCTATTGATATAATAGTTAATTTAAATATATATTTAATTGATTTAAAGGATTTTTGTCCATAATAAAAACTTATAAGTGGCTGCATACCTTGAGTTATACCTACCATTGAGGTTATAACAAGAGAATTTACATAGCTAATAATACTATAAGCTATAAGTCCATCCTCACCTATGTTTTTTAAAATAAATTTATTAAATAATAAGATTACAATACCTGTTGCAAGTTCTGTAATTGAATCAGGAAATCCTATTAAAATTATTCTTTTAAGTTCTTTAAAATCAATTTTAAAAGTTTCTAGTTTTAAATTAGAACGCTTACTTAAAAAGTAGCTAAGGAATATAAGTCCTGATAATAATTGAGATAAACCAGTTGCAAAGGCAGCACCCTCAACGCCCATATGTAGCTTTGCTACAAAGATATAATCTAGCAAAATATTTGTAACAGCAGCACTTGCAACGCCTATTATTGATAGGTAAGGTGAACCATCTGTTTTGCATAAAACTTCTAAATAGTAAGCTATCATAAAACAACCATTAAAGAAAACTATTGTTTTAAGGTACTTCACAACATAGCCTATAGTAGATGTATCAGCACCTAAAAATACAGCTAATTTTTCTGTGTTAAAATATATTATTAAAAATATGAGTGCAGCTAAAATAAGAAGAATAACAAACCCAAGTGTAAATATTGAATTTGCCTTTTTATGTTTTTTTTCTCCAAGATAAATAGATATGATAGTTGATGCACCAATTGAAAATAGTATAGATAGTGCAAATATAAAGTTTATAAAAGGCATAGATATATTTACTGCTGCAAGAGCATTTGCACCAACATATCTTCCAACAAAGATACCATCAACTATTGTATAAAGGGAAAAAACCCACATTGCACAAACTGATGGAATAAGATAATTAATAAATTTCTTTTTTAAGACTTTCCTGCTAGCCGAGTCCATTTTACCACTTCCTTATATACTTATATTAAACTATGGTATAATACTAGGGTCAATGTGAAATTAAAACTTTTTAGGGAGAGATGTTATAGTGAAGGAATATTATAAGATTGGAGAAATATCAAAAATATATAATATAGGGAAAGATTCACTTATGTATTATGAAAAACTTGGGATATTAAATCCTATAAGAGATGAGAATTCATATAGACTTTATAGTATCAATGATATATGGAGATTAAACCTTGTAAAAGAACTTAGAGAACTTAATTTTTCTATGAAAAGAATCAAGGAGTATATTGATAATAGAACTCTTAAAAGTACAAAAGAATTATTAAATGAAGAAATTAATATTTTAGATAGAAAAATTGAAGAGTTTAAAAAGAAAAAAGAGGAAGTTGAGAAAAGGCTTTCTGTGATAGAAGAAGATTTTGAGGTTGTTATTTGCAATGAAATTAAGGTGAAAAATATAAAAGAGAGAAAATCTATAATTTTAAATGGACAAATTAAAAGAGATGAAGAAACTGATTTTCTTATAAAAAAACTTCATAAAAAATTTGAGGGAAGATTTAATATGCTTGGCAATAATAATATAGGAGCTATGTTTTCATTAGACAAGCTTAAAGTAGGAGAGTATGATTTTTATAAATCAGTATTTTGTTTTTTAGGTGAAGAAGATATAGAGGATATTGATTATAGCAATATGAGTTTTAATGAGGGGCTATATATTTCTTATACATATAAGGGAGAATATTCAAAGAAAAAGAAAATTCTAAAGGAAATGTTTGATTACATTGAAGAAAATAATTTTAAGATAAAATCAGAACCAATAGAGATTTATAAAGTTGATATACATGAAACCGGTGACTTAAAAGAATTTATTACAGAACTTCAAATAGAAGTAGAGGAAATTTAGGAAGCAAATACCTCTTATAATATTTATAGATATGGAAGATACTATTAGTAACAAGCTAATAGTATTTATTTTTTTTATAAGATAAATATTTGTAGACAATAGCTGTTAAAAAAGAGGAGGTATATATTATGGCTAAAAATAAAAACAAAAAAAGTAAGTTTAGTAATTTAGGTGAGTTTATAAAGGGTGATAGCAATCAGTTAAAACAAAACATAGATAATAAGAATACCTTTGAAGAACAATTCAATAATACAAAGAATAGGTTTTTGTAATAGTTAAGATTGAAAAAAATAGGTAATTCAATTAAAGATTTAACTTTTATTATAAAGTTAAATCTTTTTTGTGTCTAAAAACAGAATAATATGGCTATATTAATACATAGAATTATATATATAAAGAAATGGAAGGGAGATGAGTATATGGGATATAATAGTATATCAATTAAAAAGGTTATAACATACTTCAATAACCCTATTGAGCAAGGTGGTTTTTGGCTTCCGAATGTTCAAAAGGAATTTATTTGGAGAGAGGAGCAAATAGAAAAATTTGCTGATAGTATTATGAGAGAATACCCTATAGGTGTTTTTCTTGTTTTAAAAACAAAGAAAACAATTAATTATAGAAGGTTTGTAAATACGTATAGTGAGGGTGTTAATATAAATAGCAATCCAGAATCAATTACTGAGAATCAAAAATTATTAGTATTAGATGGGCAACAAAGACTACAAGGTTTATTTATAGCTTTAAATGGAAGTTACAATGGGAAAGAATTATATTTTAATGTTTTAAGTGGAGATGAAACAAACGAAAAAGGATTAAAATATAACTTTAAATTTATGAGAGAAAATGAAAAATCTGATTATTGGATTAAGGTTAAAGATGTTATTAATTCAGATCAAAAAAATAATGTTAACAGAAGAAATGTAATTTCAAAAATTCAAGAAGATGTTGGTGAAGAGTTTACGCAAGAAGTTAGAAATGTAATTGATGATAATCTTGATGAGTTAATTAATTGTTTCACAATACAAGATAGCATTTGTTATGCAGTTCTTGATGATGTGGAGAATGCAGGACTTTATAATAATGAGGATATATGCGATATTGTAACAAGATATAATTCAATAGGTTCTATCTTTAGTAAAGAAAGTTTAATTAAAGCTTTAACATAAGTTGAAGAGGCTACAATAGATTTTAAAAGTCTATTGTAGCTTTTTTATTGTTAAATTTATTTTATGTTAAGGATTTTGACATTATATATAAAATAAAATCAAAAATTGTGGATTTTGCTAATAAAAAGGGGATTAGATGAATATACTTTAGGGATGAAATAAACTGGAGGAATAATTATTTATGAACGAGTTAATCATTGTAATAGCTATCGCTCTTGTAACACTACTTTTAGCATTTTTTATTGCAAAAGAGGTTTCTAAAAAAGATGCTGGAAATGAAAAAATGAAAGAAATTTCAGATAGTATAGCAGAGGGGGCAATGGCTTTTCTAAGTAGAGAATTTAAGTATCTACGAGTATTTATAGTAATTGTTGCTGTTTTAATTGCTATATTTTTAAGTTGGAAAACATCACTTAGTTTTATTTTAGGTGCAGGGTTTTCACTTTTAGCAGGTTATGCTGGTATGAAAATTGGTGTTAAGGCCAATGTTAGAACAACTCAGGGAGCTACAAAAGGGCAAAAAGAAGCTTTATCTGTAGCATTTTCTGGTGGGGCTGTAATGGGTCTTTGTGTTGTTGGTCTTGGAATTCTTGGACTTGCAATTCTTGCAATGACTTTTGGGCTTGATAAAATTGGTGTTGAGAATATAACAGGTTTTGGACTTGGTGCATCATCTATTGCTCTTTTTGCTAGAGTTGGTGGTGGTATTTATACTAAAGCAGCGGATGTTGGGGCAGACCTTGTTGGAAAAATTGAAGTTGGAATTCCAGAGGATGACCCAAGAAACCCTGCGGTTATAGCAGATAATGTTGGTGATAATGTTGGCGATATAGCAGGGATGGGAGCTGATTTGTTTGAGTCATATGTTAGTTCTATAATATCAGCAATCACCCTTGGGCTTGCAGTTAGTGCAAAATCAGGTTTTGATAATGCAATGCTTTTTCCTATATTAATTGCAGCATCTGGAATTATTGCATCTATAATTGGAATTTTTTATGTAAAGTTTTCTAAAAATGATGACCCACAAAAAGCACTTAATAATGGTATGTATATAGCAGTTCTTATAACTATTGTTTTTGCAGGATTTTTAAGTAATTTATTACTTTCAAGCATGAAACCTTTTATTTCAGTTATAGTTGGGCTTATAGTTGGAACTATAATAGGTAAAATTACAGAGATTTATACTTCATCTGATTATAAGTCAGTAAAAGCAATTGCGGATAAATCAGAAACTGGTGCAGCTACTAATCTTATTCAAGGTCTTGCAGTTGGTATGAAATCAACAGTTGCACCTATTCTTGTTATTGGAGCTGGGATTTTAATTTCTTATATAAGCATGGGAGGAATGCAAGATTCTAGTATGGGGCTTTATGGAATAGCTTTATCAGCTGTTGGGATGCTTGCAACTTCTGGGACAATAATTTCTGTTGATGCTTATGGGCCAATAGCAGATAATGCAGGTGGAATTGCAGAAATGGCAGGTCTTGATGAAGATGTAAGAGAAATTACAGATAAACTTGATTCAGTAGGAAATACAACTGCTGCGATTGGCAAAGGTTTTGCTATAGGGTCAGCAGCCCTTACAGCCCTTGCTCTCTTTGCTTCATATGCACAGGCTGTAAATATAGATACTATTAACTTACTTAATCCTATGACACTTGTAGGGCTTCTAATAGGGTGTATGGTTCCTTTTTTATTTGGAGCATTAACTATGGAAGCAGTAGGAAAAGCAGCTATGCAAATGGTAGAAGAGGTTAGAAGACAGTTCAGAGAGAAGAAAGGTATCATGGAAGGAACTGAAAGACCAGATTATGAAAGATGTGTTGAAATTTCAACTGAGGCAGCTTTAAAAGAGATGATACTTCCAGGTATACTTGCGATAGTAATTCCTCTATCAGTAGGTTTCTTGTTTGGCGTTGAAGCACTTGCAGGAACTATTGCTGGATGTGTTGGAACAGGAGTTTTACTTGCTATATTTATGTCTAATGCAGGTGGTGCTTGGGATAATGCTAAAAAGTATATAGAAGGTGGTGAACATGGCGGAAAGGGTAGTGATGCCCATAAAGCTGCCGTAGTAGGTGATACTGTAGGGGACCCATTCAAAGATACTTCAGGGCCAGCTATGAATATACTTATAAAACTTATGACTATTGTATCAGTAGTTTTTGCTAGTGTAATTTTAGAGTATGGTAATATAATAGGTAAATTATTTTTATAAATAATAGAGACTGTATCACAAAGAAAGTAAATTTCTAGAGTGATACAGTCTTTTTTTAGGTTTATTTAGCGTAATAGTTAGATTGTTTTTATTATCGAAGATAGGTTGAATGAGTAAAGTTTTCAGGTTTATAAATTTGAAATAAATAAAAGATATCATTGGATGGGATATTAAAATTTATTTTAAGAGATTCATGTAAGCAATTACTAGTTACTTTAGTATCGGTGTTAGTTAAACTATCAGTATAGTGTATTTTAATGAAAGGCATAGTTATAGCCCTTACTGTATATTGATTTGATTTCTGATTACATTGATATATGAAGTATTTCATATATTGAATTTGAAGTATCCTTATTTAAAGGAATCTCTTTATAAAAGTAAAATTCAACCCATTTCCATTTGTCTGGATTATAAACTAAAATTTTTCCAAGGGAATTGTCATCTTTTTTTGAAAAATTTGGATAAGACATATTAGTTGTTTCATAAATATCATGTTTAATTTCCAACATATACTTAGATTCTTTAATATTATTAGATAAATCTAAATGTATTGGAATTGCGATATTTATCTGCTGCCAACCAAATGAATTTAATATATTGTCATAAAAGCCTTCGAAAATAAATTTATTCATTCCAACTTGATTGTTCCAAATATAAAAAGGGGCATATTCTTTTTTATAAGGGGTATCTATTATTAAATAGGCTTTCATAAGCAAATCAGTAAATCCATCAGTTTTCTTTCCGTTTTGATGAACTCTTTTTCTGAGTAGGTTCATATCATAATCATTTGGTAAGGTTATTTTATATTGCATTGCATTCATAGTAAGCACTTCCTTTTTACGTTTTAGTTATAACTTGATTATACAAGCATGGTACAGAGTTGTATAATGGTTATAAATCATAATTGCTATTCCTATTTGGAATAGCAATTATAAAAAAAGGAGAGCTAATGGAAATTAACGATATAAAAATATTTTATGAAGTAGCTAAGTTAAAATCTACATCAAAAGCTGCAACTAAATTAGGATATGTACAGTCAAATATAAGTAAAAGAATAACAAGATTAGAAGTGGAATTAGAAAAAAAATTATTTGTAAGAAGTAATAAGGGGATGAAATTAACTGAGGATGGAGAATCTCTTTTATTTTATGCAAAAGAAATTTTAAGCATTAGTGCAAATATGCAAAAAAAATTTTTAGTGGATAAAGAGAGAATTCGAATAGGGGCGACACAAACTATATTAAAAAATTATTTGAATAAATATTATTTAAGAGAAGATATTTTATTGTTTACTAAATCTATAAATGGATTAATAAAATTACTTAAAGACAGTACAATAGATTTTTTAATTGTGAATAGAGAATTATTTGATATAGAATTAGAAGAGGGAGATGCAATTTTAGAGTCAATTTGTTGGGTTAAATCTAAAATGAATAAATTAAATTTTGATGAAAATAAAATTATTGTAAGTCGTGATAAAGAGTGTCCATATAGAATAGAAACTTTTAAATATATTAAAAACAACAAACTCAATGATATGCGCATTATAGAAGTAGACACAATGGATATTCTTATAGGAATGATTGAAACAAATGAAGCAATTGCAATCTTGCCTAAAAAAATAATTGATTGCAATTATAATATTGAAGTAGTTAATATTGTAAATGATTTTAATATTATAAAAATTCATGTGTACAAACTTTTAAACAATTCAAATAAATTCAATCTTGAACTTATTTGAAAAAGGGATAGAACTACTCTTTTTAGCAGTCCTATCCCTTTTTGGGGTTACGCTTCTACTTCAAGTGAAAAGTAGAATATAACACCTTTCTCAGTATTCTTTGAACCAAATGAACTATGGTGTAGTTCTAATATGTTTTTAGCAATTGAAAGTCCAAGACCTGTACTACCACCATCTCTATTTCTAGAGTTATCCACGCGATAGAATTGTGTCCAAATTTTTTGATGAGTGGTTTCATCAAGGAATGTACCTGTATTTTCAATATAGAAGAATATTTGATTTTTTCTTCTTCTGATACTTATATTAATTGATTCATTATTTGGGCTATATTTTATAGCATTAGTTACAAAGTTAGTTATAACTTGTTCTATTTTAAATGAATCACCAACTGCATAAAAATTATCAGTAGGAGATATATCAAGATTTAGAGTAAATCCTTTTTCTTCTAGACCTGCTGTATGCTTAGAAATAATTGTTTGAGTAAGTTCTTTTAGTGAGAAGTTACTTATAACAAGTTCAGTTTTTCCAGATTCAAGTTTTGTAAGATTAAGCATATCTAAAACAAGTTTATTCATTTTATTAGCTTCATCTATGATGACATCAAGATAAACATCACGAGAGTCATCATCTACAACCCCATCTTTTAGACCTTCAGCATATCCAGAAATTATCCCGATAGGGGTTTTAAGTTCATGTGATACACCTGCTATAAAGTCTTTTCTAAACTTTTCAACTTTACGTTCACGCTCTATTTCTTTTTCAAGTGATTTATTTTTGACTTGCAAATCATCAAGGGCACTTGAAAGATTAGAGGATAAAAAGTTAAGTGTACTAGCAAGATTTCCAATTTCATCATTTCTTTTAATTTCACATTTTTCGGTAAAATCCATATTACTCATTTTTTTTGCAGTTTGGTTTAATTTAAGTAGTGGCTTAGATATAAGGTTTGAAAAAACATAAGCTAGTAGTAAACAAATAAAAATAAGTGCAAAGAAAATTGTTTTATAAAAATCATTCATTATTACACTTGCTTCTTGAATTGGTCTAAGTGGTGATATGGCTATTAGCACAGAATCATTTTGATGATAGAGTGAGAATGGTGCCATTGAAACGATATGTTTATCACTAGAGTCACCAGATACAAGTGTTGTTATTATTTTATTTGATTCTAAAAGTTGATTAGTATATCTTTTATCATAATATAATTTATTAAATATACTATTTAAAGTGCCCTCTAGGCTGGGATTGCTTTTTTCACCTACGATATATCTAAGTTTTCCATCAGTAGAGTAAATAGCTATTTTAGCAGTATTTTCTACATCGAATAGTGCCATAGCTGAATTAAGTTCTGATGGGTTTGTAGCAGCTTTATATTGATACATTGTTCTAAATTTTAAAAGTGAGTTTTGTAAATCCTCACTTTTTTTGTCTGTATAATACATTTGAAAGAAAAAACTCTGAAAAATCATAAACCCTATAACAAGCGATGCAATAAGGGTAAAGATAATCAGAATTAATTTTTTTGAAATACTATTTTTCATTATAAATTTTTCTGCAAAATTAGATTTCATCTTTAATTTCTTTAGATTCTTTAACTTCAAATTTATATCCACTTCCTCTTACTGTTGTGATGTATGAAGATTTATGTAATAACTTTTCACGAAGTCGTTTTATATTTGTGTCAACAGTTCTTATGTCACCAAAGTAATCATAGCCCCAAACATTATCAAGTATCTTATCTCTAGAGAGTGCGATACCTTTATTAGATGTTAAATAAAGGAGTAAATCGTATTCTTTTGGAGATAATGATAGTTCATTGCCATCTAGTGTTACCTCATGTGATAACTTATTTATTTTAAGTCCATCAAAATTTGATAAGTTTTTGTTTATAGTATCTGATGCAGTTCTTTTTAGTAGTGCCTTTACTTTAGCTACTAAAACTTTTGGACTAAATGGTTTTGTAACATAGTCATCAGCACCTAAATCATAGCCATGAAGTTTATCTTCTTCTTCTTCTCTTGCTGTAAGTAGTATTATTGGTATGTTTGAGACAGAACGAATAGTTTTACAAACTTCAAAGCCATTAACCTTTGGCATCATTATATCTAGGATAACTAAGTCTATATTGTTTTCTGAAAAACACTTTAAAGCCTCTTCACCATCACTAGCTTCAATGATGGCAAAACCATCTTTTCTAAAATAATCTCTTAGAAGAATTCTAATTCTAAGTTCATCTTCAACTATTAGTATATTTTTGTTCATTTAAAAAATCACCCCAAAATTATATTGCGTTTATCCTATCTAATATTATACAATGAAAATTAGAATATAGTAAGAAATATAGTAAATAGAGAAAATAAAATGGAGAAAATATGGAGAATTTAATGGATAAATGGAATTTTGACAATAAAATATACACACTAGATAATGGATTAAAGGTAATTACAATAAAGAGAAACACTAATATTGCGGCTATTAATATAGGGTTTAATATAGGTTCACTTTATGAAAATGAAACTGAAAAAGGAATTTCACATTTCTTAGAACATATGATGTTTAAAGGAACAAAGACTAGAAATAACGAGAAATTAAATAATGAACTTGAATTTTTAGGTGGAGATTATAATGCTTATACAGATAATCTTGCAACAGTTTATAGTGCTAGTTGCCTTAGTGAGGAGATTAAAAATGCAACTGAACTTTTAGCTGATATGGTTATGAATTCTAAGTTTGATAAAAGAGAAATTAAAAGAGAAAAAGGTGTTGTTCTTGCTGAAATAAGAAGTAGTAAGGATAGTGTGGAAGATTTAAGTTTTAGAAGACTTAATGAATTTGCATTTACAAACTCAGCGCTTCAGTATGATGTGTTAGGGACAGAAAAAGCTGTAGAAAGTTTTACTAAAGAGCAGTTATTAGAGTATTACAAAAAATATTATACTCCTGATAATGCAACATTTGTAATAGTAAGTTCACTTGGACATGATGAGAGTTTTGAGTTTATAAATAATACTTTTAAAAACTGGGAAGGTAAATGTGCAAAGAAAATAGAACTTGTAAGTGAAAAAAATAATGCTGGTATATTTACAAGTTATAAAAAACAAATAGAACAGAATACTATAACTTATTTATATTCACTAGATGAAATGGTAGATGAAGATGAGATGCCATTAAAAATACTAAATCATAAATTTGGAGAAAGTTCTAACTCAATTTTATTTAGAGAACTTAGAGAAAAAAGAGGACTTGCTTATGATGTTTATACATGTATTGATTTAAGTAAAAATATAAGACTTATGAATATTTTTATAGCTGTTGGTGAAGAATCACTAGATGAAAGTTTAGAAGCGATTGAAGATGTCATAGAAGATGTTAGGAATGAAGTTCTAAAGATTGATGATGATATGCTTGGTCTTATGAAAAAAATTCATAAAACAGCAGTTTTATCAACATTAGAAGATTCAGCGGAACTTTGTAGTTATGTTATAAATCAAAGTTTAGAAAATCTTAAAATTGATGATTTTAGGGTTGATATGGAAAAACTTGAAAAGCTTAAAAAAGATGATATAACAAGAGTTGCTAATAAATATCTTAAAGATCCTACAATTCACATTTTAAAATCAGAGGAATAAATTTATGAGTAAAATAACAGATATTGAAGTACAAAAGAGAAATAAAGAAAGAGTCAATGTGTATGTAGATGGAGAATTTACATTTGCATGTGATGCAGAGTTTGTATATAAAGAAAAACTAAAAGCAGGAATGCAAATTGACCTTGCTAAAATAAAAGAGATAGTTATAGGAGATGAGTTTAAAAAGTGCAAAAGTACAGCTCTTAGAATTATAGAGAGAAGTTATAAGTCAGAAAAGGAAGTATACAATAAGCTAATTGAAAAAGGCTATGAAGAGGAAGTAGCAACTTCTTCTTTAGAATTTTTAAAAGAATATGGTTATATAGATGATAAAAATTATGCGGGTATGTATATAAGAGATAGGCTTAAAACAGAGGGTAAGAATAAAATCAAATATTCTCTTATAAGAAAAGGGATTGATGACTCAATTATAAAAGAGGCACTCTTAGAGAATAGTGATGAAGAAATTGAAATGGACATAGCAATAAAGCTTGCAAAAAGAAGATATGATACTTTGAAAAAAAGTGAATCAGATAAATATAAGTTATCCCAAAAACTTTATAGGTTTCTAGTTGGTAAAGGATATGGATTTGATTTAGTTTCAAGGGTTGTAAAGAAAGTAACAAATGATGAATTTGAGGAGGAATATTATGAGAGCTAGTTATTTAGATATACTACTAGTAATTATATTTTTGATAACTCTTATAGGTGCTAGTGTTAAAAAGTTTAGTAAACAAGCTTTACTTTCAGATTTTTTATTTGGAGTAAGGGTTATACTAGCCTACATAGGAGCAGTCATTACGTATTATATTATACAAAGTAGTTCTATTGTAGATAAGGGTATATCAATTCTTATATCATATATAAATATTGATATGCTATCGCCATCTTTTACAGCATATATACTGACAGTAGCTGTTTATGGAATATCAACTTATATCATATATTTAATTTTAAATATATTTTTAGGGATATTTAAAAAGACTATTTTAGTAAAAAACTTAAATAACTTAGAGCATAAGAAGTTTATGAAGAATGGTAAGCGAGCAGGGCTTTCAGGTATATTATTTAATATACCAACAGGAATAGCTTATTGTCTTATAGCTGCTAGTATATTTACGCTTTTAATTGTTAGAGGAATTATGCCAATAAAGGGTGAATCAACATTTATTGCAAAAGTAATAGAAAATGCAAAAAGTGTTCAGGTAAGTAGTGAGGCAAATCCATTCCATGATTATGAGTTTGCAAAACCAGAGGCAAATGTGAGTGAAGAAACTATTATTTATTATAATGGTGTAACATTAGATGAGGCAATAAAAAGTGATACTGCAATAAAAACTAAAGCAATTGAACTTACTAAATCAGATAGTACTGATTTAGAGAAAGCAAGAACATTGTACAACTGGGTTGGAAATAATATTCAGTATGATGATGCAAAGGCAGAGGAGATTACAAGAGATAAAGGTAAAGGCGTTACTTCAGGAGCGATAGAAGCATTTAATACAAGACAAGGAGTTTGTTTTGACTATGCTAGTTTATATGCAGCTATGGCGATTGATGTAGGTCTTAGAGTTAGGATTATATCTGGTGAGGGATATACAGGCTCATCATGGGGACCGCATGCTTGGAATGAGGTATATATACCAAGTGAGAAGAAGTGGATTCCAGTAGATACTACTTTTGCAAGTACAGGAGATTATTTTGCAACAACAGATTTTGCTAGTACACATAGAGATGATAAAGTTATTGGTGCATGGTAGTTAAATAAAAAATAAAGACTATATATAGATTTAAATTCTATATATAGTCTTTTTTATGGTCTAGTTTTATTAAGTTTTTTACCTATAAGTTTGATTGCCTTCTCACAATCTTTATCGTTATGATCAAGAGCCCATGCAAGATTGAAAAATCTTAAAGCTTTTTGATTATCTTTTTTCATTGAATAGCAATATGCTAGATTAAAGAAATATTTAGATTCTTTACAGTAACTAAGAGCTGCTGTTATCATTTTGATTGCTTCATCAAAATTTTTTAATTTTATATAACAAACACCAGCATTATAATACGAATGTGCTTCATATTGGTTACTTTCAATAGCTTTGTTATAAAAGTCTAAAGCAACTGAATAGTCTTGAGTGTTGTAAAATTCGTTAGCCTTTGAAAAATAATTCATTTTAAACCTCCTGTATAAATGATTAACAATTATATTATTGACCTGTTTTTTAGAAAATATACTCACACTATAAAATAATATGTTAAGCAAGGGATTTTATTCCTTTTTAATTTTTAGTTCAAAATTTATTGACATTTTAGTTTCTAAAATAGTATCATAGAATATATAATTAAATATTTATAAAACATTGAGAAAGAGGAGTAAGGATAGGAAGAATATTTAGAGAGAGAAACCCGCCGGCTGAAAGGTTTTTTATATTTGATATCTTGAAGGTAGCTTTTTAGTTTCTTTGGTGAACGTAAGTAGTCAAAGACGGCAATTCTGTCGTTAATTTAGAGTGCTTTGCTAGTGATAGCAAGGAAAAAAGGTGGTACCGCGAACTTTCGTCCTTTTATGGATGAGGGTATTTTTTTTACTTTTTTATGGGTATTTAGAAAAATTATGAATAAAATAGATTAGATAATAGCAGGAAGAGGAGGATTTTTTATGGATAATATAGATAAGCAAAATATATCAACTACATACGATCCAAAAGAATTTGAACAAAGACTTTATGATACATGGATGGAGAAAAAATATTTTACACCAAAGGCAGATAAAACTAAAAAGCCTTATACAATAATCATGCCACCACCAAATATTACAGGAAGACTTCACTTAGGTCATGCACTTGATAATACACTTCAAGATATGCTTATAAGATTTAAGAGAATGCAAGGATTTGAAACTTTATGGCTTCCAGGAGAGGACCATGCTAGTATAGCGACTGAAGTTAAAGTTGAGAATGAACTTATAAAGCAAGGTCTTTATAAAAAAGAAATGGGAAGAGAAGCTTTCCTTGAAAAAGTTTGGGAGTGGGCTGAAGAGTATAAAGCTACTATCAGAGGACAAGTTCAAAAACTTGGATGTTCTGCAGACTATACAAGAGAAACTTTTACAATGGATGAAAATGTAAGTAAGGCTGTTAGAGAAGTATTTGTAAGACTTTATAAGAAAGATCTTATATACCAAGGAAATAGAATAACTAACTGGTGTCCAAAGTGTCAAACAGCTTTATCAGATGCTGAAATAGAGCATGAAGAGCAAGAAGGGAGTTTCTGGCATATCAAATATCCAGTAGTTGGATCAGATGAATTCTTAGAAATAGCTACAACAAGACCTGAAACTTTACTTGGAGATACAGCAGTTGCTGTAAACCCAGAAGATTCAAGATATAAGCACCTTGTTGGAAAAATGCTTAAATTACCTTTAACAGATAAAGAAATTCCAGTAGTTGCAGATGATTATGTTGATGCAGAGTTTGGTACAGGGGCTGTTAAAATAACTCCAGCTCACGACCCTAATGACTTTGCAGTAGGTCAAAGACACAATCTTCCAATAATCAGAATTATGGATGATGCTGGTGTTATAAATGAACTTGGTGGAAAATATCAAGGTCTTGAAAGATATGAAGCTAGAAAGGCTATGGTTGCTGATTTAGATGCATTAGGTCTTTTAGTTAAAGTTAAGCCTCATACTCACAATGTTGGGACACATGATAGATGTGGAGTTGTAGTTGAGCCAATTATATCAAAGCAATGGTATGTAAAAATGGAGACACTTGCACAGCCAGCTATAAAAGCAGTTAGAGAAAAAGAAACTAAGTTTGTACCAGAAAGATTTGAAAAGACATACTTCAACTGGATGGAAAATATCCAAGATTGGTGTATTTCAAGACAATTATGGTGGGGACACAGAATTCCAGTATGGTATTGTAAAGATTGTAATGGAATAACTGTTGCAACAGAAACTCCAAAATGCTGCGATCATTGTAAGTCAGAAAAATTAGAGCAAGAAAGTGATGTACTTGATACATGGTTCAGTTCAGCTTTATGGCCTTTCTCAACACTTGGATGGCCTGATAAGACAGAAGATTTAGATTTCTTCTATCCAACAGCTACACTTGTTACAGGATATGATATTATATTCTTCTGGGTTGCTAGAATGATATTCTCAGGACTTGAGTGTACAGGTAAAGCACCATTTGATACAGTATTAATTCACGGTATTATAAGAGATGAAAATGGTAAGAAAATGAGTAAATCTCTTGGTAATGGAGTTGACCCACTTGAAGTTATAGAAGAGTATGGTGCTGATGCATTAAGATTCATGCTTGTTACAGGAAATGCCCCAGGAAATGATATAAGATATATTCCAGGGAAAGTTGAAGCGGCAAGAAACTTTGCTAACAAAATGTGGAATGCTTCAAGATTTGTTATGATGAACCTTGATAGAGATTTAATGGATAAATATAAAGATAATAAAGATTATAGCTTAGCTGATAAATGGATATTATCAAGAATGAATAGTGTAGTTAAAGAAGTTACAGAAAATATGGAAAAATATGAGCTTGGAATAGCACTTCAAAAAGTTCATGATTTCTTATGGACAGAGTTCTGTGATTATTATATAGAACTTGTTAAACCAGTTTTATATAGCGATAACGAAGCTGATAAGGGAAGAGTATTTAATGTTCTTTATACTGTTTTAAATGCAGGGCTTAAATTATTACACCCAGTAATGCCATTTATAACAGAAGAAATATACACTCACCTTAGCACAGAGTCAGAGTCAATCACAATATCAGAATGGCCTGTATGTGATGATGCTATGTTAGATGCTAAGGCTGAAAAAGATATGGAATTTGTAATGGAAGCTATTAAGTCACTTAGAAACTTAAGAGCTGGTATGAATGTACCACCATCAAGAAAGGCTAAGTTATATGCTTATGCTTCACAAGAGGCTAAGGATGCTTTCACAAATGGAGCAGCTTACCTTGAGAAACTTGCTTCTGCATCAGAAGTTGAATTCCTTGATAACAAAGAAAACTTAGATAAAAATTTAGTTTCAGTAGTTGTTAAAGGTGGAGAGTTATTCTTACCGCTTCTTGATTTAGTTGATAAAGACGCAGAGCTTGAAAGACTTGGAAATGAGAAGAAGAAATTAGAAGGTGAAATCACAAGAGTTGAGAAGAAACTTTCTAATGAAAGATTTGTAAGCAAAGCACCAGAGGCGGTAGTTGCAGAAGAAAAAGCTAAAGGTGATAAATATAAAGAAATGCTTTTAGCAGTTCTTGAAAGAATAGAAGCTTTAAATTAATTTATAGGAGGGGTAAATCATGAAGTATGATGAGGCTATGGAGTATATAGCAAGCACTTCACGATTTGGTATGAATTTTGGTCTAGAAAGAGTAGAGACTATGCTCTCGCTTCTAGGCAATCCCGAGAAAAATTTAAAATGTATTCATATTGCTGGTACGAATGGAAAAGGTTCAACAACAGCTATGATAACTTCTATCCTAAAAGAGGAGGGGTATACTATTGGAATGTATACCTCTCCTTATTTAGAAGAATTTGAAGAAAGAATACAAATAAATGGGGTCAATATACCAAAAGAGAAGTTAGCAAAACTTGTAACAGAAATAAAAGAAGCAATTGATGAAGTTGTAAAAAGAGGATTTGATAATCCAACACAGTTTGAAATTATAACAGCACTTATGTTTTTATATTTTTCAAGAGAAAAAACAGATTTTGTAGTATTAGAGGTAGGTCTTGGTGGAAGACTTGATGCTACAAATGTTATAAATCCTTTAATCAGTGTAATTGCATCGATAAGTCATGACCATATGAATATTCTTGGAAATACAATTACTGAAATTGCAGGAGAAAAGTGTGGGATAATCAAAAATTCACCTGTAATATCATATCCACAAGTGGAAGATGCAATGAAAGTTGTAGAAGATACTTGTAAGTTGAAAAAAGTAGAACTTACTAAGGCAAGTTTAGATTCTATAAAAAGTGTCAAAGCTAATAAAGAGAGCAATACACAACTTATAGAATTTAATCTAAATAATAGGGATATAATAGTAGAACATGGTCTTTTAGGGGAGCACCAAGTTAAAAACACTCTTGTTGCTTTAAATGTTATAGATAAGTTTTCCAAAATTATAAAACCTATAAAAGATGATACTATAAAAGCTGGTATTTCAAAAACAAAGTGGATTGGAAGAATGGAAGTTATGAGAAATGAGCCATTAGTAGTTATTGATGGTGCTCATAATCTTGATGGAATTAGAAGTTTGAAAAATTCAGTAAAGACATATTTTAATTATAAAAATATAGTTTTAGTACTTGGAATACTTGGTGATAAAGAAGTAGAAAAAATGGTATCAGATATATCATCAATATCAAAAACTGTAATACTTACAGAGCCTCATAATGATAGGGCAAAGAATATTGATGAAATGGGTGAGTGCCTAGAAAACTTAGATAAACCATATGAAAAAATACTTGATTATAAAGACGCATATAAAAGGGCTTTAGAAATAGCAAATAATGATGATTTAATACTTATTTGTGGTTCACTTTATATGATTGGTGATATGAGAAAAGTAATAAGAAACTCTTAAAATAAAATAATTTAAAATATCGTAATATAGTTTTAATTATATTATGATATTATTTTTATATATTTGATTTATGATATTTTATAAGGAGATTTATTATGGGAAATGATTTAAATTTTTATAGTCTAGGTGAAGAAATTGCTAATGCAATAACACATGGAGTTGGCCTTTTACTTGCTATAGCAGGTACTGTAGTTCTTATAGTGATGGCATCACTAACAGGGGATCCTTATAAAATAACTAGTGTTAGTATATATGGTGCTACACTTATTTTACTTTATTTAGGATCAACTTTATATCATAGCATACCAGGGCAGAAAGCTAAAAAAGTATTTAGAATTATAGACCACTCATCTATATTTTTGCTTATAGCAGGGTCATATACACCAATTACTTTAGTTGTTTTAAGAGATGGACTTGGCTGGTATATGCTTGGTGGAGTTTGGGCAATTGCTATACTTGGAGTTGTTTTTAAAGCTGTTTGTATGGAGAAATTCTCAAAAGCTTCTACAATTCTTTATATTCTAATGGGATGGCTTATTGTAGTTGATGTTAAGGGCATTGTAAGTGGAGTAGATAGCACAACGCTTATATTACTTGTTTTAGGTGGAGTTGCATATACTTCAGGATGTTTCTTCTTTGCAAAAGATCAGTGGCGATTTAATCATTCAATATGGCATATATTTGTTATGGCAGGAAGTATTTTTCAATATTTTGCTATACTAAAAATAATATAATAATTGATATTTAAAGAGGGAGGTAGTAATTACCTCTCTTTTTTGAGAGTTATTTATTGTTTTTCAATAAAAAAATGTTGAAAAAATATAAAAGAGGTGGTATTATAAGAAAAGATTAATTAGATAGACTTTGGAGGAAAGAGAGTTATGGAGTTAATAGGTATTGTATTTATAATGGTACTTTTTGTAGCAATAATATTTGCTTTAATTGCACCAATATTTTGGATAATTACATTTATAAATACACTTAAAGTTGATAAAGATAAAAGTCGGAAAAAAAATGAAATAGAAGCCAAAAAAATAAAAAATGAAAATAATATTTTAAAACAGAGGTTTGTATTTGTAGTATTGACTGTTTTAGGGAGTTTAACTTTGTTTATATTTAATAGTTATTCTACAAGTGCAGGGGTGCAGCAAACATTTTATCAAAATGATTTGAATATTTTCACCTCATATAAAATAATGTCAGAAACATCATCATATATATATGCATTTATATTTGTTCTAGGATTAGCATGTGCTGGGATACTATCATTTTACAGTGAAGATTTAGCACCTATTCCATATGTACTAGCAAATATAATGCTTATGATAAATATTATTTTAGGAGTAGTTGTTATTACTCAATTAATTGGAGCGAGTAGTAATAACTTAGGAGTATTTTTATTTCCAGCATATGAACTTATAGGACTTTTTTTTATGTATTTTACAGTTATGGCGAGTGGGATGAAAAGAAAAAAAGAAGAGTTAGAAGAAGAGAATAAACAGTATAAAAATGTAATTTTTAATAAAATATATATACTATTTATTAAAATTCATACAAAACCTTTATTTATATTTATTTTAGCATTCCCTGTAATGTTTGTAATTCAATTAATTTTAGTATTATTTGGACAATCACCAGATACTTTTATAAAAATGTTTTTAGATACAAGTAATTATACATATTCTATGGTTCCAGCACCAGATCCTATAATTATATATCAAGATTCGCATTATCTTTGTACAGTTTCTGCAAGGGGGCATAAAAATCTTGTAAAGCCACTTAGAAGTGGACTTAGAAGTAATAAAAGAATACTTGTTAATAGACAGCTTTTAGTTGCAAATGCGTTTGAAAATATCCTAGAAGAGTATACTCCTAAAACTCATAAATTTATTAGATATATTTATGATAAGTATGGATATCCTTTAAGTAAGAAGATAAATACTAAGTTTTCAGCAGATATAACATATATAGTAATGAAACCTTTAGAGTGGATGTTTTTAGTTGTTTTATATTGTATAGATAAAAATCCTGAGAATAGAATTAATATACAATATAGTGAACTTAGAGAGGGAAGAAAGTTAGAATACAAATAAGAAAAGACAGACTCATTATTGAGTCTGTCTCAGATTGTAGACAAAAGGTACATTTCTAAAATATAGAAATGTACCTTTTTCA